>CAYMJW010000027.1:0-17645 GCA_964390455.1 uncultured Methyloceanibacter sp.
TCCCCGATTCGCCGCAGGCGCGCGTCGAGGGCCGCCAGCCGCCTCTCGGTTATCGCCTTCCGCCGTTGGAATTCTTCACCCGCCTGTTGATCGCGCACTGCTTTGGCGTAGGTTGCTTCGGACGTGACCAGCGCGCGCTGCGCGTCGTCCACGCCTCGCTGCGCCTGTTCGATCCTGGATGCGTCGAACGGCGCCGGCAGCGCGGCGATTGCCGCATCCACACGGGCGAGCGATTCGCGCTGCCGCTGCGCGCCGCCCTCCCGCTCGCCGGTGATCGCCCGCCTCGCCGCCGCGATCGCAACCCGCTCGGTCTTGTCCTCCGCGGTCTCCTGGGCGTCGTGCTGCGGCAGCGACTCGATCTGGTGGACGACCCCGATCAGCGCTTCCCGCGCTTGTGCGAGCTCCCCGTGCCTTGCCGCCCGCACCGCGACCGTCGACCACCGTTCGCGCGACCGCCTGAGGCGGGTCTCGGCGATATTGAGTATTGCGTGAGCGGCTGCTAAGCCTTGGGTTTGTGCTTCGGTATCCTGCAAATGCGCAGCGACCTTGGCTCGCTCGTCTTGTAGGCGAGCGAGCTGCGCCTCGGCGCCAGGCTTCAGGTTTTGTGCTTCGCGCGCGTCGGAGAGCAGCTTGCAGCGTCCCTGCTGTCAGTAGGAACCCAATAATCCCCAGTTGTGGGAATTGAATTCTCCCCACCCATCGATGATCGGGAGATCGCAGATGGAAGGGAAGGAAGAGGGATGTGCCGTGCCGGCTACCGTATCCGTGCCCGAGATGGGCGTGGAGGGGCCGGTGATCAGCAAGGAACGATGGGAGGTGCTGCGCCGCCTCCGGGGCGAGGGCCAGTCGGTGTCGGAGATCGCGCGGTCGACCGGACTGGATCGGAAGACGGTGCGCGCGGCGCTGGCCAGGGAGGCGTGGGCTCCGTACCGACGCACGCCGGTGGCGGCGACGCTGCTGTCGGCCCATGCGGCCTGGCTCGCCGAACGGGCGCCGCAGGTGCACTACTCGGCCCGGATCCTGTTCCAGGAGTTGCGCGCCGTGCGCGGCTACCCGGGCGGCTACGACACGGTGCGCAACGCGGTGCGGCCGCTGCGTATCGAGGCGGCGGTAGCCTCGCTGACGCAACGGCGCTTCGAGACCGAACCGGGCGAACAGGCCCAGGTCGACTGGGGCCAGGTGCGGGTGCGCTTTGAGAGCGGGCCGGCGGCCATTCATGTGTTCGTGATGACACTCGGCTACTCCCGCCGGGCGTGGACGGAGGGCTACGAGCACGAGCGCATCGAATCGCTGCTCTGCGCGCACGAGCACGCCTTCGAGCACTTCGGCGGCCACACCGCGGAAATCCTCTACGACCGCATGCGCACGGTGGTGATCGGCAGCGTCGAGGGCAAGCCGCGCTGGAACGCCACCTTCGACTCGTTCGCCCGGCACTGGGGCTTCGAGCCGCGGCTGTGCCGGCCGTACCGGGCGCAGACCAAGGGTAAGGTCGAATCTGGGGTGAAGTACGTCAAGCGCAACTTCCTTCCGGGTCGCACATTCCGGGATCTGGCCGACTTCAACGCCCAGATCGCCGCCTGGCAGGCGGAGATTGCGGACATCCGTATCCACGGCACCACCCACGAACGGCCGGTCGATCGCTTCGCTCGCGAGGCGGCCGCTTTGGTCGACACGCGCGGCCATCCAAGCTACTTCCAGGCGCTGCGGCGCAGCCGGGTGGTCGCCGAGGACTGGCTGGTGGCGATCGACGCCAACCGCTACTCGGTGCCGTGGCGGCTGATCGGCAAGACGATCGAGGTGGTACGGGTCGGCGACAGCTGGCAGATCTCCCATCAGGGGAAGGTGGTCGCCGAGCATCCGATCCTCGCCGGCCGGCATCAACTGTGCGTCGATCCGGCGCACGGCCCCGGCGCGGTGTCGCGCAACGCCCGCCAACGTTTCGGCGGCCGTCCGGCGGCGCCGACGGCGCGGTTGCACGACATCGAGGTGCGCGATCTCGCGGTGTACGAGCAGCTGCTGGAGGTCGCATGAACGCGACCCAGCTCGAACGCCTCGGCGAGTACCTGCTCAAGCTGCGCCTGTTCAAAAGCCGCGAGCGGCTCGAAGCGCTGTTGCAGGACGCGGCGGCGAAGGAGCTCGCCTACTCGGACTTCCTCGAACAGGTTCTCTCCGAGGAGGTCAGCGCGAAGACCAGCAAGAACGTGGCCATGCGCACGGCCATGGCCCGTTTCCCGTTCGTGAAGCCGCTGGAAACTTTCGACTTCGGCTATCAGCCCTCGATCGACAAGAAACAGGTCCAGGCGCTGGCCTCCTGCCACTTCATCGAGCACGGCGACAACGTGCTGGTGCTCGGGCCGCCAGGCGTGGGAAAAACACATCTGGCCGTCGCCTTGGGACTGAAGGCGATCGAGACCGGTTATCGCGTCCTGTTCGCGACGGCTGCGAACCTGATCGCCACGCTCACCAAGGCGCACGGCGAGGGCCGGCTCGACGAGAAGCTCAAGTTCTACACGACACCGCGCCTCTTGATCATCGACGAGATCGGCTACTTGCCGATCGACCGGCTGGGCGCCAATCTGTTCTTCCAGCTGATCAGCCGCCGCTACGAGCGCGGGCCGATGATCCTCACCAGCAACCAGAGCTTCGCGGCCTGGGGCGACGTGTTCGGCGACCGGGTCATCGCCACCGCCATCCTCGACCGGCTGCTGCACCACGCGGTGACACTCAACATCCGCGGCAACTCGTACCGCCTGAAGGAAAAGCTCAAGGCCGGCCTAGTCCGTTCGGAAGAGGCCGAGGCCTAAACCCGGGTGGAGAGTTTTCGATTCCTATCTCTGGGGAATTCTGGGTTCCCGTTGACAGCGCTTCGTCCTGTGGCGCGTCGTTCCCGTCGCCCTATGGGAGCGGCTCTCGGATGTACGCGCCGGATCGCCGCTGCTCATCGAAGAGCTCTTGACGCTCGTGCAGCCGGGCATCCGTCCCGCACTGGAGTCGCATCTTCCCGCCGGTATCGTTGCGCGCGGTTGTCAAGGCGCCAGCCGCCGCAGCCCGCACGCGCTCTTCACGCTGCTGCTGACCGAGCCGCGCGTCGTTATCGCCGCTCGCCAGTGGCTCGCAAGCCCGTTTCTGGTCGATGTGTTGCCGCCTTTGCTGAATGACATCGAGCGCGGCATCGCAGGCCTTGTGCGAAGGGTTTAGATATCAAAGATGGGTAGTCTTGCCGACGCAATGCGCCTTGCCAGGATATGACTTCGAGCAGCCGGCCTTGCGATGGGTCGAGCGGGTCCCACATTGTCAAGACGAAAAGCACCCAAAACGCCGTGCTTGTCGGCTTGCATCCTCCATTTCGTGGCGCAAGGCACTTGAAGTGGCGCAGCGGCAGTGCAATACTCAAGCCGCTTTCCGTGAGCATCGTGCTCACAAAGCCTTCATGCCGACGGGTCATCCGGCCATGCATGAAGTCCAGTTCCCCGGGACTGGCGTTGCGGTCGTTACCCGCCCTTGAAGCGATCGGAAGCGATTCCGATCTCGTCGCGCAAGCGACGTAAGGTTGTGCGCTCGGTCTAGCGCCCGAGCATAGCTGGCGTCGTCGGATCGCCAGGTCCGGCGGTGCCCGGTGATGCGCCTTCGGCCATGCCTCGTGCATGGACTCGACGGCTCGTCACGCAGCAAGGCCCTCAGTTCGCAAGGACCGGGGGCCTTTTTCTTTTCGCGCGCGGCAACGCGTGTGATGACCAAACGCCTTCGCGCCGTCAGGCGCGAAGCTATCCCGAGCGGGGAACTTCTGTTCTCCCGCAACGGGGACGGGTGTTCCTCTTCTTTTCTTGAAGGAGGACACCATGTCTGCAGCAAGCCAAGTCAATCCGTACCGACCGATCGGCGTTCTGCTCGGAGGCCCGTTCGCTCCGCAACGCTCGACCGCGCCAAAGCCTGTCGTATGCGCGCTGCTCCGCTGCTGGGAGCGACTCGCCGAAGCTACCAATCAGATGCACTCGACCGGCTCGGCTTCCGTCGTTACTCCGGCCGAGGTCGGCCATCATGGTTGACCGCTATCGCAAGAAGATCGCCGCCATGGTCATCCAACTGGCCAAGGACGATCCGAAGTTCGTGAAGGAGATGATCCAGAAGCTGAAACGGTCAGGCGAGATCGAGGTTGACGATCTTCGTTACCTCGAACGCATCGCCGACAGGTGGATCAGGATTGCTGAGGAGAATCTGCGGAAGGGACGACGTTGAGCCTGGGGGGCAGTTTCACTCCCTTCGCTTGCGCCATCGCCGAAGCGATCTTCTCCAGTAGATCGAAACGTTCATCGGCAAGGGTGTGGGCCCAGTGGCTCACCTCTTGCTCGATTTCGTTTTGATGCCTCACATCGCCCATGTCGAGTCCGATTTGGCGGAACTCCTCGACTTCGGTCGGTGTAAAGCGCGCCGCGTTGCCTGATCGAATCATGGTGACGTCGTTCGTGTCAATCTGAGCAGTCTAGCAGCATGACGCCCTCAAGCAAATCCCGGCGGGAAACTCCCCTTTCCCCGTCATGGGGCAAATGGCGTTCCCCGTTTTCATTGGAGAACTCCATGTTCCATCTGCTACGTACACGTATTACCCGCCCTTATCGCACCTCGGTCGCGCTCGAAGAAGAGAGGCTGTGGGTCGGTTTTTATCGCCGCGTTGGCAATCCGGCCATCGCTGCGGAAGTCATCCAGCACCTCGACGCCGACGCTGACCAGAAGCGCACCCACCCCGCGCTCTATTTGCGTTGCAAGGAAAGCGTGCGGAGGAAGAAAGCGCGCCAGGCCCGTACGAAGCGCATCCGCAGTTTCATGCGCAGGATACTCGGCGGCCTGCTGCGTCACTCCGAGAGCAACCCGCGCCCGCAACTGCGGCACAGCACCCGCATCGTCGTCAAGGGCCTGTCGGAATCGATGTGCGAGCCTGCTCAACATGCGGTGAAGAGCCGACCGCAACCGGCCGAGTTGGCTGCGGCGCAGCCCGATGGCGGGCAGCCCAACGCTTCGCGCCCTTCCGCGCCGCGTCTCGACGCCAGTGCAAAGCGCCACGTAACGCCAAGGCAGCGTGAGCGCTTCGCCGGCATGAGCCGGAGTTCGGTCTCGTCCGACACAGCTCTGCCCACCTAGTGACGCGCGCCAAGTAGCGTGCGTCCCGAGCGGGAACCTCGTTCCCTCTCGGAGCGGCGTTCTCGCTACTCTTTTGGAGAACGCCATGAAAGACGTTTCGTTGATGTCGCGCGCCGAGCTGGTCTGCGCACTGATCACGTCGACCACGATGACCGCAAAAGCAGCCGTTACCTATGCCAAAACCCGAGACCCAGCCGTTACCGGGAATCGCGATGCGCTGGTTTCCTACAAGCTCGCGGTGGCCCGCGAGCTTCTGCTGCGTGACTTGGCCGAGCGCATGAAGGCAGAGCCGGTCATGAGCGCGCCGGGCACGGTGCGTGACTGGCTTCGATTGCGCTGCGCGGATTTGGAGCACGAGGTGTTCATCATTCTGCTGCTGGATTCCCAAAATCGCCTCATCGAGGCGCACGAGCTTTTTCGCGGGACGTTAGCCCAAACCAGCGTCTACCCGCGCGAAGTGGTGAAGTACACCTTGGCGCGTAATGCCGCCGCAGTCGTGTTCGCGCATAACCATCCTTCGGGAGTAGCGGAACCGAGCCGTGCCGATGAATTGCTGACGCAGAGCCTCAAACAGGCGCTGGCCTTGGTCGACGTGAGAGTTCTCGACCATTTCGTCGTGGCCGGAACGAGCACGGTGTCTTTTGCCGAAAGGGGACTTGTCTGAAGGAATCGAAGTCGACACCTGGAAACACGAGGGGATTCCACCCCTCGTGTTTGCCGGGCCTTGGATAGATCGTGGTCGTCGATCATCTTTGCGCTCAGAGACTCAATCCGCGTAATCCTCGTGCAGCGCAGCCGCCCCTCGATGACGCCGTAACCTCTTTCTATTGTTTCGATTCGCCGGTGCCAACCGCCTCGTAGCCAAACCGCCGCCACGCCAGCGGGTCAACCTCAATCGGCCCACTGCGCTTGGAATCGAGGTTGATCAGTACGCCGTGCTGCGAGATCCTCCCCTTCGAAAACAACTCATATAGCAGGTGCGACGCGAAGCGCACCACCACGTCGTTGATGAACAATCCCTGCGTGGCGAGCGACATCCGCACCGAACACGATGGCCTATTGTCGTCGGGAACCTCATCATCCAAGAGTTCGGGAAAAAGCTCCGTGACGCACGGTAGGCGCGGCGCGTTGCTCCCCAGCTTGCGCCGATGCGCGTGCGGCGGCTGCCCGAGAACGCAGTTCGCCGTCGTTTCCTGATTCCCCAAGTCCAGCCAGTAGTGGCAGTTTGAATACTGTTCGAAAAGGCGCGCGTGAATACCGCGCCGTGCGCTGCGGGTATCGACGCAACTCACCACCAGGTCGCCGTCCAGGCCTCGATATCCGCTGCGCGGGTACTTCTCGTAGCGGAACGGGTACGCATCCCAGTCGAGTCCGTAGAACTGGTTCAACCGATGGATTGTCACCAGCGACTTGAAGCGCCCCACGTCCGCCCTGCTGTAGAGTTGCCGGCCCACGTTGGCCTCGCTCACTCGGTCGGGGTCGAACGCCTTGACATGCAACCCGCCGGGGTGCCCCAACGCCTTTATCGCAATGTCGAGTCGGGCAAGGCACGCCGCCATCTGCGCCCCATTACCGCCGACGCCGACCAGATGCACTTGAACCCGATGATTCAATAGCTCCGCGTCGATTGGATGATCCATGCCTCGCCTATGCTGAAGCCCGATGCTTCAAGTGTGGGCCAAGATTCGTTGCTCTCAACCAGTTGTGCCGCCGCCGCTTGCCACGGATGCGCCAGCGGCCTATACATCCCATTGAGCACCAGCCGGAACGCCGCGCTTGGCTGCTCCCGATTTAGATTGCCGAACACGCCAGCAACCTTCACTGACCGGTCGTCCACGTCGTCCGTGACCGACCAGAATGCGGGCAAGACCCCGTGAGTGTGTAGATCCACGGCAATGCTCTCGTCGCCGTCGAGGGGTGGCATCCGATACTCAATGCCGTGCGCAGTACTGTTCAGCGGCTCATAGATCGTGAGCCGCAGGGTGGCCCGCTGTGCCGAGTAGATGAGGCCGCCAGCGATCTCGTTGGGCAATCCGGCACGACCCGCCGCGATGAATGCGTCGAGCAACGCGATAGGGATGGTTCCGAAGGTGAGGCGGACCGATGGGGTCATCTTGCCGTAAGGTAGCGGCAGCGCCGCATCGATGCCCCCCAAGCGCTCCACGCAGTCGAGCCAGTCGCGTTTGACCTGTAGGAACACCCCGTTGCTGGCGACGATGACGCGCTGCCCGTTCTCCATCGTGGGCAGGACTCCAAACAACGGCGCAGCCAAGACCGGACACGCGCGCTGCAACGCTTCGTCGCGCCGATCAAACATTTCGCTTCGCATTGCCGTCGAGCAACTGTCCCAACGTCGTCTGCACCGGCACCAGCACCTGGTCCGGAAATTGCGCGAACTTGCCGTCGAGCATGTCTTTCCAGAATTTGTACGAGCCGCCGCGATACTTCACGAGCTTCTTGCGGACGTTGGGATGGGTGAAGAACGACCCGAAGAAGGCGTCGTTCCACGCCTCGCTTTTCTCGGCGGTCGTACCCTCCGGCACGCCGACGCTGCCTTGGCAGATGGCGCCACTGTCATAGACGTTGAAGTACGGCGCTTGGAAGAGCGCCGTCTCCGGCGTCGGTCGCGCGTGTCCCTTCACCGCCCACACCTTCCACACCTGGCTGGATGCCGCAAACACGAGCGCTGGGTGCGGCACGACCTCCCCGCGTTCCACCGCTCCAAGCCCTTCCGTGCGGAAGGCAATGTGCCGCTTGCCAGGTCGAGTCCACCAGAGCAGCAAATCGCCGTCCATGTACAGCACGGTTTCCGGGATAAAGCCGCCGTGACTGATCCCTTTCGCGAGCTCGCGGGAGAGCATGATGGCCGCGCGCGGCGTCATCGCCTTGCCGGCGAGAATGGTCGCCTCGCCGTTGACCTCCTCGACGTCATGCACGGTGGCAAAGGCACTGCCCTGCGCTCCGCGATAGATCAACACCGCCTGCTGCAAGGCAAGCACGCTATCGTGTTCGGTGCGGATGTGAAACTCGGCTTGATTCATCGGTCGTTGCTCTTAAGTTCAGTCTGCCTCGGCCAAACGCCAGATCAAGGCGTCGATGAGCCGTATGGCCTCGAAGCGGCTGCGCATCTTGCGCTGCCATGCCCCCACCGCGCGTGGTTCGTTGAGATCGAAGAAGACGTCGCCCATCACGTCGCAGAACTCTCCTTGGTGGGCCATGTTGATGAGATCGTCATACACCCGCACCGTCAGATCGTCCGCGCGCCACGAGAGCACCGCCCCGAAGCCGATGAACTCACCGTCAATCTCCGGTCGACAATCGTCCTTGATTTTGAGACGAGCCAGCTTCGTGAGCAGCGCCGCAACGTCTCGGGTGAATTCATCGCTGCCGTTCGCTGCGATCTGCGCCAACGCCGCTGCATCGAGCGCTCCTGGCCCCCATGCCAGCGCCCACGCGGGGAATGCCTCGGTCATGCTGGCTTTCGTTACCATCTCCTCGCGCATCGCAGCGCGTGCTTCCTCATCGTCCGGGCAAGCCTCCTCCAGCGCGAAGGTTTCATCCTCCTCGCCGTACCAGTACATCATCGAGGCCACGTCCTGCGCCGTGCGCGGCGTGAACACCGGATAGACGTAGCGGCTGTGCTCATCCAGCACGTGCAAGGCCGTCGCGCCAAGCGTCGGCGTCGCCTGCTCCAGTCGGTCTAGCCCACGCCCGACAGCCCACTGCTGCTCGTCCTGCTGGAACCAGGTAATCTGGATTTGGCTGTACTCGACCTTCTGCGTTGATGAGCCGCGTGGATCGCGCGCCGAGCCCCACACCGGCCGCAACACGAACTGCGGAGCGAGACAGTGCAGTGCGCCGATCTCGCGCTTGACCCACGCATCCAGTGCGCCTTGGCAGACCAGCAACTCGTCGTTCCACGCCGCCGGAATGTCGCGCTCGCGCACGGCCTTCGCGTCCAGTAGGAATCGCGCGACCGCTGCGTTGGCCGAGGCGAGCCGGCGCGGGGTGAGTTCGAGCGGCACGCGAGCGTCAACGCGCGGCAGCCTCCACTCCGCCCTCACGCTACAGGCGGCAGGCAAACGGACGGTGGCAGTTGGCGCAACACCGGACTGCCGCGCATCGGCGGTTCGGCGCAGTTGCGTGTGAAGGCGTCCCATGCCTTCGAGCATCGCCTGACTTCCTTCTTGTTCAAGGCGCGCACGAGCGATGCGTTGGACGATCCGATCTCACCCTGCGCCAACGCTTCGACCCGTGCCTTGAATGCGGCGAGCCGCATGTCAGCCTTTGGTGCCTACGGCGCGTTTGAACGTGATCTCCTGCACCCCATCCACGACCTCGCGCGTTTCGATCTCGGCGCTGACCAGTTCCGGGTACTGCGCACTGTAGAGGTCCCTGATTTCCTTCGGACTCATTCCGGCGACATCGGGCAGCGTCACCCCGTTGTAGCGGTAGCGCCGCACGATCTCCTTGACTTCGATGGCCATGTCTCGCCTCTCTAAGCGAACAGGTTGGGTTGGGCGCCGACCGTGGTCTGCGCCGCCGTGGTCGGCGATTCGCCGCCCGCTTCCTCCGCCTCGCTTTCGTCGCGCTCGTCCGCGCTGGACGGGGTCGTCGAGGGCTTGGCTGCCGGTTTCGACGCCTTCGTCGTCGCCTCCGCCGCCTTCTTCGCCGCCGCCTCCTTGGCAGCTTGCAACACTTCCTTGGTCGCCTCGGCCTGCTCGATCAACCCGGCGCGCGCTTCGCGATAGCCCTTGAGTGCCGCCACGAAGCCGCCGTCAAACTCTGCCGGTGTGGCGGTCAGCGTCAGGTCCTTGGTCAGCGCAGGTTCGCCCACATCCTTCTTCGGTTTCGGCATCACGCTGATGGTGAGCGTCCCGCGCTTGTCATCGGCACTGATCACCATCGACAGCGTGGCCGTCGTTGCCAGTGCATAGAGTTCGGTAAACATCGTCATTTCTTTCTCCTTGCGTTTCAGTGCTGTCCTACGCAATGATCGTACGGCCGCACTCCCATTTGTCTAGCCCTACACGGCCTGTGTTTCCTGCGTGGGTGCGGGCACTATCGCCGCACCCTGCACCGCCTCGCCCGCACTGCCGGCGCCGCTGTATTGGAACTTCTTGCGCGGGTAGCGCATGACCTTCGGCACCAGCCCTTGGTATTCGAAGCCCCTGACGCCTAGCAGACCCTTGATGAAGTCCTCGCGCTTGCCCTCTCGCAGCTTCTTGAACTGCGCGCCCAAAGCCTTCTTGATCTTGAGTTCTTCCGCGAGGCTTTCCAATTCGCTCTTGGTGAACAGGTCGAGAAACGCCGGCGAGAGTCGGAAGCACTTCTCTTCCTCGATCTCCAGGTAGTTCAACAGGACTTCCAGATTGACCTGATCGACCCCGAACGCCGCCGACGCGGTGATCGCCTTCATGAGCGCGTCGATGTGGTCCGCTTTGAATCCATCCGACTTTTCGAGCAAGGACTTGAACGAACCCCCGGTGATCTTGTTGGTCTTGGTAATCTTGCCCACCGCGGCGCCGTAGTTGCTCGCGCTCAACTGGGCGCCGTGCCCCGCCAAGGTCAAGGCGATCAGCGCCCGATGGTTGCGCTCCCCCTGCGCCATGAGCGCATTCGCGACCCACTTGCGCCACTCCTCGACGCGGTGCTGAAGCAGGCGCGGCGGGGGCTGATTCGAAGGTGTCGGATTCTTGCTTGCCACGGCATCCTTGGTGCCGTTGGCTTTGGATTCTTGGGTCGCGCTTGCCAGCCCGGCCGTCGCCTCGTGCGCCTCGCGTTCCGCCTTACGCCGTGCCGCGACTTTCTTGCTGTTGCAGGTCGCATCAAAGCACAGCGACCCGGTGATCTCGCCATACGATCCCGGCATGCTGCAGCCAGGACTTTCAGAAGCAGCTCGCCGAATATGGAATGCTGGCGTCGATGAGTCGCAAGGGCAATTGCTGGGACAACGCGACCAGCGAGAGCTTCTTCAACAGCTTGAAGAACGAGCGCGTACATGGGACCCGCTACGAAACTCGTGACGCAGCGCGAGCCGACATCTTTGAATACATCGAGGTCTTCTACAATCGAATTCGCCGTCACTCGTCAATCAACGGCGTCAGCCCGGTGTCGTTCTATGAAACCTGGCTGAAGCAGCAGTCGAAGACAAGGCAGGCGGCGTGAGGGCGGCTCGTTGGTGCCCGAAAAACCGATGGAAGGTCAGCGACGACCCCGCCGCCCGCACCACCGCCCAACCCATCCGCCGCCGAACCGGCCCACCGCCGCGCCGCCCGCTATGCCTGGGCGCTGTTGCTCGCCCGCATCTATGAAGTGTTCCCACTCGTGTGTCCGACCTGTGGCGGCGCGATGCGCATCCTCGCCTTCATCACCGACGCCCCCACCGTGCGCGCCATCCTCACCCCTCTCGGTGTGCCCACGGCACCACCACCAATCCCACCCGCCCGCGGCCCGCCACGGTGGGAGGCGGCCGATGTTGAGCAGGATTCGCCACCCGATCCGGCGCTCCAGCCCGCCCCGGCCTACGAGTTCGATCAGCGCCTCACCTGGTAACCAAGTCGTCATGCGACGCCTGCAGGCTCGTCGCGGGAGGAAGTCGTGCCCACCGCCACTAACCGTCCCCGTTGTCGTCACTCTCTCGTCGCTGACCCCTAGAGCGACCCCATCGCCAGCACCCCCGCCACAGGGTTGCCCCCGCCATCGGCGTTCGACCCGCCCGACCCAACCCCCAATGGGCGGGGTCATGTGGTTGAATCGCCTATCCTTCAGGCACTCGATTCATCGTGATTTCCTCTGAAGAGCTGTTGTTGTATGCGGCCGCGTTCTAGCGGGGCGCGCTACCGCGCGCGGCCCGAAACGACGCCTAGCTATGGCTAGCCGTGGACCCCACCTACCCGAATGGGTTGGGCAATAGGGCTGTGCCGAGCACTCGAGCCACCGCTTGACTTTCCGGATGCAAACACGAATCATATAACCATAAGCAGGATGTCATCTTGTATGGAGGACATTTCGAATGACCTTCTCCCGGGCAGCAAAACGAGAGGTGATGCTCATTTTCGATCCGCGCACGATTGGGGTCAGGTGATGGGCATCGCGGCCGGGGAAGTCGACGCGCGCCATGAGCTGCACGGGTTCTTCAATCCCCGATCCATCGTTCTGCTCGGGGCATCGCAAAACGAGACCAAGCTGGGATTCATCCTGGCCCAGAATCTCGCCGACGCGATTGAGTGTGAAGTCTTCTTCGTGAACAAGTCGGGGCAAAGGATCCTCGGTAGGCCGACCTCACGGTCTGTGATGGACCTTCCGACGGTGCCGGACCTTGCCGTGGTCGCTGTTCCAGCCGATTCCGTCGTCGACGCAGTCGAGGAGTGCGCGCAGAAAGGAATTCGGTCGGTATTGGTGATTGCCGCCGGATTCAACGAAATTGGAGTAGATGGCGAACTGCGCGCACACGACCTGAAAGAAATTGCAAAGCGCAACGGCATACGCGTGATCGGCCCCAACTCTTCCGGACTGTTTAACTGCACGCGGAAACTCAGCGCCTCGATTGCTTTTAGGGCGCCTCCCGGGGGAGGTGCCATCTCCCTGACGACGCAAAGCGGGGCAGCCGTGATGGCGATGTATGAGTATGCAATGGATCACGGCATCGCCTTGTCGAAGCTCGTCGATTACGGCAATCAGCTAGATGTGCAGGACTTCGAACTGATTGACTACTTTCGGACTGACCCCGGAACACAGGTCGTCGCAATGTTTTGCGAGGGCTTTGGCGACGGGCGCGCACTGTTCGATGCAATTCGCCGTTGCTCGATTATCAAACCAGTAATCGTCGGCAAGGTGGCCAGGACTGGAGCAGGCGCTCGCGCCGCTGCGTCGCATACGGGGAGTCTTGCTTCGGAGGCGCGTCTTTTCGAAGCCGCGGTGCGCCAAGCCGGCGGAATTTACGTTACGTCAATCCTCGATGTACTCGAGCTGAGCAAAGCCTTGGATTGGCTGCCTCTGCCTCGAGGACCAAGGGTTGGAGTCATCTCCGCCTCCGGGGGCATAGCCGTCGAAGTTTCCGATGCCTGTGCGGAAGCGGGCTTGGAACTTCCGCAATTATCCATCGAGGAGCAGGCAAGAATTTCGTCGTTGATTCCGAGCTTCGCCTCTGCGAGGAATCCGGTCGACATGGGGCCGTCATATCCGCTGTTTGCGGGGGTCTACGAGCGCTGCCTGGAAGTAATGATGGACAGCCCATCCATCGATGGAATCATTTGCACCCTGGTTGATCGCGGCGCCGCGCATGTCGAGGCGCTGGAACGAATCGCTGCGTTCGTGCAGAGACGGCGCGCATCAGGTTCTCTTGTCAAGCCCGTGATGGCGTGCTGGATTTCTAAGCGCGAATACCTCGGTAATCAGAACATCCTCGAGCGGAACCAGGTCCCCTGTTTCGAGCACACCGCGAGGGTTGCCCGGATTTACGGCCTGATGTGGGAACACGCCAAGAAACGGATTCAATTGGGGGATGGTCGATGAACCCCGGCCTTTCCGAGTCGATTCCACAGGTCAGGTCGGTCATCGAACAAGCCGCGCGCGAGGGTCGGGGCTCGTTGTTCGATGACGAGGCGCTGAAAATTCTCGCGATGCTGCAGCTGCCCACGGTGCGCTATCGGATGTGCGAATCGAAATCTCAGGCACTGGTCGCCGCCAGCGAACTCGGTTTCCCGGTGGTGTTGAAGGTGGCGTCGGCAAGGGTCCTGCACAAGTCCGACATCGGTGGCGTGGCGGTGGGAATAAGGTCCTCGGACGAACTTGCCGCGAAATACGATGAACTGCTCGGCAGGGCGCGATCAGTGCTTGACCCTGCGTCGATCCTCGGAGTGGTGGTTCAGGAAACAGGACACGGCATCGAACTGGCAGTCGGCGTGCTGCGTGATCCGCAGTTCGGTCCGGTGCTGATGTTTGGGCTAGGCGGAGTGCTCGTGGAACTGATCAACGACGTGTCGTATCGACTTCTGCCAATTACGCTTTCCGAAGCGCGTCAGCAAATAATCGAAATCAAGGGCAGCCGGCTATTGAACGGGTTTCGCGGTCTGCCTGCGACAAACGTCGACGTCCTGGCGAAATTCCTTGTTCATGTCGGCGAAATCTTCATTCGTCTTCCCGAAATCATCGAAGCGGATTTCAATCCCGTCTTTGCCAGAGGTGAAGAACTCCGGATTGTCGACGCCAGAATGCTTATTGGTCTCCAGCAGTCGCGGCTCGATTTGGTTACCCCGGGCGACCCGGGATTCGTTGCCGCGCGAGCCGTATAACTCAGGGCGATTCATATGTACATCGATGCATTCGGGAAGGCGAAAAAGGTTCTGCTGTGCGGCCTGGATGGCTGCGATCCGCGCCTGATTCGCAAGTTCGTCAGCGAAGGGAAGCTGCCGACGATTGCAAAGCTGATTCGCGGCGGGGCGTTTGCGGACATGCAGACGGTGAAGCTCCCTCCGGTGACGCAGCCCGCATGGGCGGCGGTAGCGACTGGCGCGGGCCCCGGCTCCACTGGAATCCACATGACCGTGCACGTGCCTGGGGAACAGCTGGCCGACGGCCATGACGGATCGGATTCGACCTTTCTGGATACAGAGACATTCTGGAATGTGGCAGAGAAACTCGACAAGCGGGTGATCCTGCACAATTTCCCCTGCACCTGGCCGCCCACGCTGAAGCACGGACTGCAGGTGGCGAGCTACCACAATCAACCTGCGAGTTATGTGTACTACCGCAAGCACGATGTAGGGCCGTGTTCGCTGTTCGCCGACCGCCCCTACTACTCTTCGCAGATGCCGGGCCGAGGCGTGGAAACGAAGCTCGAGGTGGCCCATGGCTGGGCGAACCTGCCTGAATCGCAACAGACTCCGCTTGCGGCCGGGCTCAGTGTGCCCACCACCCATATTCCCGCGCGCCAGTACTGGATGGTCCTCACCGGTGGCAAGGACGGATACGACCTCGTCACGATCACCGAAGGGAAAGACGCCAGCACCCCGGTCGCGATCCTGCGGGTGAGTGAACAGAGCGACTGGATCACTGCTGGCTTTCACAGTCATGAAGGCGACCGACGCGGTGTGTTCCGATTCAAGCTGCTCGAACTTTCACCGGACGCAAAACACTTTCGCCTCTATGCAAGTGCCATCGGTTCGTGGGAGGGGTTCAGCCGGCCGGAGGAACTGGCCAATGAACTCACTGACAGTTACGGACCCTTCTTCGAGGCGGACGACGTATGGGGCTTGCTCGATGGGTGGATCGATGAGGCCACATATCTGGATCAGGTGAAGTACTGGGCCGACTGGTGGGGCAACGCCAACCGCCATCTCCTGTCCGAAAAACCGTGGGATGTATTCGTGACCTGGATCGGAATCCTCGATCACACGGCACATATCTTCAAGGGAGCAATCGACCCGACCTACCGGCATTACGACGCGAAGACGGCGCCTCGTTACTGGGACCTGTTTCTCCACTTTTATGAACTCATCGACATCAATCTCGAGCGCATGCTGAGCGTGGTCGATCAGAACGAAACGCTCGTGGTCCTTGTCTCCGACCACAGTCATACCGCAAGCCACACGATCTTCTACATCAACCACATCCTTGAGAAGCATGGATTCCTAAAGTTCAACGAGGAAGCTATCCCCGACAGTGGTCTGCCCGAGGGGTATCACTACCCATTGGACTGGTCGAAGACGAAAGCGATCGAGCCCTTCGGGCTGACGTTGGGGCACATTTTCATCAACCTCGACGGACGGGACCCGGGCGGGATCGTCGCTGCCAGCGATTACGAAGCAGTGCAGGAGCAAATCATCGATGTCCTGTACAGCGTGCGGGAAGAGAATTCCGGGCGCTGCCCGTTTCAACTTGTCGTCAGGAAGCAGGACGCGGAAGCGTTGGGCGTGTACAAGGGCAAGAATTTCGACCGTATCGGGGACATTCTCTACGTGATGAAGCCCGGCTATACAACGTACCCCGTCCTGCGAAAGCACCGGAAAATTCAAATCGACTTGCCGTTTCTCGGAGCATTTTCGGGGATGCATCACTGCCTTCCGACGACTACCGACCTGCCGGCCACGTTCCTGATGTGTGGCCCCGGCATCAAGCCGGGATTCGCAAGGCAAATACCAGTGGACATCATCAATGTCGCCCCGACGGTGTGCCACATGCTTGGGATGCCGATCCCGGGCGACGCCGAAGGATCGATCATCTGGGACATCATGCAGTGAGGGAGGACGTCCCGGCAGCCGCGCGCAAAAAAAAGGACCGAGGCGCGCATTCAACCGAGCAATCAGAGGAACAGATTCGACAAGGAGACGAATGTGAACATTACGACTTTGCAGCAGCAGTGGAAGTGTGGCCTGGTTGCGCGCTCGCTCTCTCTGGCCTTCGCGCTCGTTTTTTCCATCCTGTCACCACCCTCCGGCGCACAGGAGGACGTGATCCGGTTCGGTGCGTCGCTCTCGCTGACCGGTAATCTGGCGGGCGAAGGAAAACTGGTCCGGGACGGATACGATTTCTGGGTCAGGCATGTCAACGAACGCGGGGGAATCAAGGTTGCCGGCAAGAGCTACAAGGTCGAGATCAAGTACTACGATGACGAGAGCAATGCCAAGAGTGCCGCGCTGCTCACCGAGAAGTTGATCACCGAAGACGGTGTGAAGTTCATACTTGGGCCTTATGGTAGCGGGGCGACCTTTGCTGCCAGCGCGGTGACGGAGAAATACGGGATACCGATGGTTGCCGCGAACGCAGCGTCGAGCACCATTTACGATCGCGGATACAAGTACATCTTTGCCGTTCTCAATCCGGTCGATCAGTATCTGGGGGCGATCCTGAAGATGATCAACGAGATGAAGCCGCGCCCGAAGGACATCGCGATCATCTACGAGAACGCGCTATTTCCGCAACTCAGCGCTGAATCGGCAAACGAGATGGCCACTCGAACCGGCCTCAAGGTCTCTTACTTCGAGCGCTATCCAACGGGGATGAAGTCTTTCTCATCAATGCTCGCGCAAGTGCGGGCAAAGGATCCCGACGTTCTTCTGGCTTCAGGATATACCAACGACATGATTCTGATGGTCAAACAGATGCGAGAGTTGAAGTGGAAACCGGCCATGGTCGGATTCGCTCTTGGCCCGACGCTTCCCTCGTTCAAGGAAGCGCTGGGGTCGGAGATAAACGGGCTCTTGGAACCTGTCCAGTGGGCGGCGTCTGCGAAGTGGAAAGACGAGATATTCGGCTGGACCACTGCCGAGTACGTAGAAGTGTTCAAAAAGGAATTCGGGTATCTTCCCGACTACCATCCACCACAGGCGACCGCGGCGGCCCAGGTCTTTCAGTCCGCCATTCAGCGGGCGGATTCACTGGATCCCAAGCGCGTCCGCGACGAAATCAGCCGCACCAGCATCACGACCGCCTACGGTCCGATCAAGTTCAACGAAAAGGGCGTGAACATCGCCAAGGACATGGCGGTCGTGCAGATTCAGAACGAC
>CAYMJW010000027.1:17745-22639 GCA_964390455.1 uncultured Methyloceanibacter sp.
CGAAAAGGGCGTGAACATCGCCAAGGACATGGCGGTCGTGCAGATTCAGAACGACAAGCATGTCGTCGTGTTCCCCAAAGCCGCCGCGACCGGCGAGTTGATTTATCCGCTCCCACGGTAGGCATTCGATCGGGGCGGCGACCCTAGGCAAGATCGACTTCAGGGGGAATCGGCGGCACGAACGGGATTTTAAGGGGCGTCGGCACTAAAGACGCTCCGCAACGTTCGTGCGGATGAGTGACTTTCAGGATTGTCGAGGAACATATAGTGAGCCTCTTTCTCCAGGTACTAATTGACGGCGTTCTGCTTGGCGGGATCTACGCTTGCATCGCCGTATCGTTCTCACTGATCTGGGGCGTTCTCAACTTGATAAATCTTGCCCATGGAATGATGGTGGTTCTCGGCGCGTATCTAACGATCGTGGCTTTCAAGGTGCTGGGACTGGATCCGTTTCTGACTCTGCCGATAGCGGGAGTCACAATGTTCTGCTTCGGATACCTGATCCAGCGCTATCTGATAAACCTGATCATCAAAGGTTCCATCTTCATGGTGCTCATATTTACGTTCGGCCTAGATTTGCTGCTCAAGAACATGGCGGTTCTGGCTTTCACGGCAGACCCGCAATCGTTGTCGACCGCGTACGCATTCAGCGGGTTCGAGTTTGGCGTCATTACAGTGCCCTATATAAAGGTTGCAGTCTTTGGCGCGGCTCTCGCGATTACCGGGCTGCTTGCGGTGTTCCTGCATCGCACGCGATTCGGATGGGCGATCAAGGCAGTGAGTTTCGACAAGGATGCTGCGCAACTTGTCGGAATCAATATCGCGAAAACCTACGCGTTGACGTTCGCCGTCGGCGCCGGGATAGCCGGCGCCGCGGGATCACTGGTAGCGGTTACCTACACGTTCTCTCCATTTACCGGCGATTCTCTCACGATGATGTCCTTTGTAGTCGTCGTGCTGGGTGGCCTTGGGAGCATTTCGGGTGCGATCATTGGTGCGGTCCTGCTGGCCGTCGCCGAGAATGTCGGAACACTTGTGCTTTCTCCGGGGTACCGGGATGTAATAACGTTTTTTGTTCTGTTGGCGGTGCTCCTGTGCCGGCCCCAGGGCCTTCTGGGAAAGAGCTTCTATGCCGAAGTCAAGTGAAGCGTGGCCATCCGGATTGCGCTCGAGCATGAATCGTGTAATCCCTGCCTGGCGCACCGGATTGATTGCGGGAGGTATCCTCGTTCTGCTCATCTTTCCATTTCTTGTCACCGGATTCTGGGCGCGAGTCGCAACCAATGTGTTTATGTACGCGACCCTTGCAACCGCCACCAACATCATCGCGGGCTTTACCGGTTATGCAGCCTTTGGAAACGTCGTGTTTTTCGGCGTAGGCGCGTACGCGACGGCCCTCCTGATGCTGTCCGGGATGGCGTTCATCCCGGCCGCCATCATCGGCGGGCTGATCTGCGGGGCCTATGCGATTGTTGCTGGCTATCCCTTGCTGCGTCTGAAAGGCCACTACTTCGCGATCGCGACGCTTGGTCTGAACGAGATGACCAAGGCAATCGTACTAAACCTCAACTTCACGGGTGGCGGTCGGGGCCTGGTGGTGCCACTGCCCACGATAAGCGCCGTCACCGTGTCGGTGTACTTTTACTTCGTGATGTTTGTACTCATGTGTGGTGCAGTCGCCGCGGCGATGCTGATCATGCGAACAAAATTCGGCGTTGGATGCCGAGCGATCCGATCCGACGAAACCGCCGCCGCGGTGATGGGCATCAACACGACTTTCTATAAAGTCGCGGCATGGTCGGTGAGCGCGTTCATCATGGGAATGACGGGTGGCGCGTACGCCTACTGGTTCGCCTACATCGATCCGGTAGGATCCTTCGATATGCTGATATCGGTCAAGATTTTCGTGATGATCCTGCTGGGGGGGATCGGCACGATAGCTGGTCCGGTCCTCGGCGCCATATTCGTCGAGACCGTGTCCACGATAGTGTGGAGCAAGATGCTTACGTTCCACGTAGGCTCGCTGGGCATCATCATCATGATCGTTGTGATCCTGATGCCGAGCGGCTTCGCCGCATTCATCAAGAGGGGGCGCTTCTCGATGCGTGCCCTGTTCGAGAGTGTCCAACAGAGCCGCATCAGGTGATGCACATGCTAGTGGTCAAGAATGTCACCAAACGCTTCGGCGGTATTGCTGCCGTCGACAATCTGACGTTCGAGGTGAAAAGGGGAGAGGTCCTGGGATTGATCGGCCCCAACGGAGCGGGAAAGTCGACGCTGGTCAACCTGATCAGCGGGGTTACACACTCCGACACCGGTGAAATATGGCTGAAGGATCGGCTCGTTTCTCGGATGCGTTCTTATGAAGTGGGAAGGATTGGAATTGCCAGAACCTTTCAAATCGTAAAGCCTTTTTCGGGCATGACTGTTCGCGAAAACGTGTTCGTCGGAGCCCTCTTCGGACGGAAGCGTGAGACAAACCGCGCGCTCGCCGAAGAAAGGACCACGCACGCGCTGAAGGCCACACATCTTTACGAACTGCGGGATCAGGATGTTTCGGTCACCACGCTGGGACAGCGCAAGAAGCTGGAACTCGCGCGGGCATTGGCCACGGAGCCCGAGTTGCTGCTGCTGGATGAGGTGATGGCCGGCCTCAGCCCAGCCGAAATGCAGGTGATCATGGAACTAGTGAGGCAAATCAACCGGGCGGGGGTGACGGTTGTGGTCATTGAGCACGTTATGAAGGCGATCATGGGCGTATCAGATCGAATCGTTGTACTTCAGAACGGGCGGTTGATCGCAACGGGAGCGCCGGGAGATATTGCGAACGACCCCGTGGTGATCGGCGCCTATCTGGGGAAACGGTACAAAGCATTAAATGACGGTACAAGGCGATAAATGACAGTGAACGACATGCCTAACCGGTGCATGCTCAGCCTGAAAGGCGTCGTTGCAGGTTATGGGGACGCGACGGTTCTACGCGGCGTCGATCTGGAAATACTTCAGGGAGAAATTGTGGCTCTAGTTGGCGCGAACGGAGCCGGCAAAACGACGCTGTTGCGTGCAATATCAGGCCTTGTCCAGTTGGATGATGGGGCAATTGACCTGAACGGTGCCCGTATTGATCGGCTCCATCCGACTACAATCGTCGCGCATGGGATCGCACATGTTCCCGAGGGGCGCAGACTCTTCGCAGGGCTCTCCGTTCGTGAGAACTTGTTGCTCGGCGCGATTCAGACCGGTAACAAAACTGTGCGCGCGCAACGACAAGAGGAGATACTCGCACTTTTCCCGAACCTGGTGAGCAGACAAGATCAGCTTGCAGGCACGTTAAGCGGTGGGGAGCAACAAATGGTTGCCATTGGGCGCGGCCTGATGTCGTCGCCGAAGCTCCTGATGATTGATGAGTTGTCACTGGGACTTGCCCCGATGGTCGTCGCTGAGATACTTGAGCGTCTAAGGCAGATTTCTGGACACGGCACTTCCATACTGATCGTAGAGCAGGACGTGTTGACTGCACTGGAGGTTTCGCGACGCGCGTACGTCCTGGAAAACGGAGCAATCAGCCTTTCGGGTCCGTCATCGGAACTGATCGTCGATGACAGGGTGCGTCTTGCCTACTTCGGCTTGTAGGCACCGGATCGGACAATGCTTGACATTATGAGGATGGACATGGATGAACCAAAGTGGTCGTTTCGAACGCAGATGCCGAATCAACAAGGCTCCGAATTCTACGAGGTCATAGTCCGTGCCTGGATGGACGAAGATTACAAGAAGCGACTTCTCAGTTCCTCCAAGGCTGCGCTACAGGAACTTAATATCAGATTCGACGAAGACGTGGAGATTTGTGTGCTTGAGGAAACGCCGCGGAAGCGATACCTTGTGATCCCATCCGTCGCTGCTGTTCGGGTCGGTGCCGTCCGCCGCGAAACCGAGAGCCCGGATCTGTGTTGACGGTCTTGAGGCTTTTCCGTCCGGATTGATCAGGCCACGCGTCGGACTCTCCTCGCCGAACGGCTCCCACGGGCATGCCAGCGTCAGGAACTTGGGAATGAAGGCGGAGGGCGCCCACCGGTGGTGCTGTGAATCGATTTCATGGTGCGGCGCATTTCCGTAGCTATCTGGGCGTGCCGAGTGTGCATGACTTTCGCGATCCCGGGAACGACCAGACAAAATCGCAGCCCTCCAACGTGGTCAAAGATGGGCAGACCCACCGACATTACCCCGGCTTCAAACTCCTCGATGCTCGTTGCATATCCACGCGCCGCTGTTCGATTAACCTCGAGCAGGAATTTGCGCTTGTCGGTGATGGTATGTGCCGTGTATTTGACCGGGTCCCAATCCGCGAGCCACTGATTCACTTCACTCGGGGCCAGCCAGGCGAGGGCCAGCTTTCTCTGGGTCGGAACATCATGTGGAAATCGCTTGCCCAAGGGAATTGACAACTGGAGTCCGCCAGGACCATCCACCTTGTCAACCGTTATGAATGTTCCATCCGGCAGCATTTGGGAAATCCAATTGGACAGCTGCAGCCGATCTGAAAGCTCCACCAGCAGCGGGCGTACCGTGGCAATGACGCGCTGGGATCGCAATCCCCAAGACGTGTCGGCAACCACCCCCGACTTCAGCAGGTATTTTCGTTGTCCCTTGTCGTACTCCAGCCAATTGCTCGCAATCAAGGTCTGCAAGATCGCGTGGCAGTGACTGCGGCTGGTGCCCGTCGACTCGGCAATATCCATCAGGCCCATGCCCATGTCTTCTTTCCCGTTCAGCAAGCGCACGATGGCGATGGCCTTTATGACTGCTGGAACTTGAGGTGTATTGGCCACGCTTGGATAGTGTAGTGTCCGCGCCGATTCGATTTTGACCCGCCGTGCCGATTGAATATTGACCC
>CAYMJW010000028.1:0-20162 GCA_964390455.1 uncultured Methyloceanibacter sp.
TTCACGCCGGTGGGAACGGCGATGACCATGGTGGCGAACACGAAGTAGGCTTGGGTGTTCACGCTGATGCCGGCGGCGTACATATGGTGCGCCCAAACGACGAAGCCGATCACGCCGATGGCGACCATGGCATAGGCCATGCCGAGATAGCCGAAGATCGGCTTCTTGGAGAAGGTCGAGACGATCTGGCTCACCATGCCGAAGCCCGGAATGATGAGAATGTAAACTTCCGGGTGGCCGAAGAACCAGAACAGGTGCTGCCACAGGAGCGGATCGCCGCCATGCGCCGAGTCGAAGAAGGCCGTGCCGAAATTGCGGTCGGTCAGAAGCATGGTGATGGCACCGGCGAGCACGGGCAGCGACAGGAGCAGCAGGAACGCCGTCACCAGCACCGACCAGACGAAAAGCGGCATCTTGTGCAGGGTCATGCCCGGCGCGCGCATGTTGAAGATCGTGGTGATGAAATTGATGGCGCCCAAGATCGACGACGCGCCGGCCAAGTGCAGCGCCAGAATGGCGAAATCCATCGCCGGTCCGGGCGTGCCTTTGGTCGAGAGCGGCGCATAGACGGTCCAACCCCCGCCGACACCCTTGGTGCCGGGAGGTCCGGGCACGAACAGCGACGTGACCAACAGGCAGAACGCCGCGGCAAGCAGCCAGAAGGAGATGTTGTTGAGGCGCGGGAAGGCCATGTCGGGTGCGCCGATCATCAGCGGCACCATCCAGTTGCCGAACCCGCCCATGGTCGCGGGCATGACCATGAAGAACACCATGATCAGGCCGTGCGCCGTCACGAAGACGTTGAACACCTCCGGATTGCCGAAAATCTGCATGCCGGGGTCCATGAGCTCGGCGCGCATGCCCATCGACAGGAGTCCGCCGACAACGCCCCCGACCATGGCCAGGACCAAGTACATCGTGCCGATGTCCTTGTGGTTGGTCGAGAAGAGCCAGCGCCCCAATCCGGTCGGATGGTGGTCGTGATGGGCTTCTTCGGCATGGGCGCGCTGTACCATGGGTCTTGTCCTATTTCGTCTGCGTCATCGGTTGCTTCGGTTGACGGCCCGTTGGCCGCCACGGTCGCGAGCGGTTTCGGTTACTCCCCGGCCGCGGCCACGTTGCGGGCGTCACCCGGCGCGGCAGCCGCCTTGGTCTTGGCGATCCAGTCGGCGAACTCGGCCTCGGAGACGACGCGAACCGCGATCGGCATGAAGGCGTGGTTGCGGCCGCACAGCTCCGAGCATTGCCCGTAATAGACGCCTTCGCGTTCGGCGCGGAACCACGTCGATTGCAGGCGTCCCGGCACGGCATCGAGTTTCACGCCGAAGGCCGGCAGCGCCCAATCGTGAATCACGTCGTTCGACTTCAGGCCGACGACGACATTCTTGTTCACCGGCACCACGACCTCGCGATCGACGGCAAGGAGGCGGGGCTGGCCCTCTTTCAGGTCCGCCTCGGGCACCATGATCGAATCGAAGGTGATGCCATGATCCGGATATTCGTAGGTCCAGTACCACTGGCTGCCGGTCGCAGTGATGGTGAGGTCGGGCTTCGGAAAGTCGTATTGCGCGAACAGAAGCCGGAAGGAGGGGATGGCGATGGCGACGAGAATGAGGACCGGGATCACGGTCCAGGCAATCTCGAGCGCGGTATTGTGCGTGGCGCGCGACGGCTGCGGATTGCGGCGCTCGTTGAAGCGCGCCATCACGTAGATGAGAAGCGCGAGAACGAACAGCGCGATTAGCGTGATGATGATGGTGACATAGACGTGGAACGAGTGGATCTGTTCCATGATCGGCGAAGCGGCGGGCTGAAAGTCCATTTGCCAGGGCACCGGCTGGCCGTCCTTGGCCAGAGCCGCGCCGCATAAGGCAAAGCTTGCCGCCGTGCCCAGAGCCGTCTTCATTCGCTTGCGGATCGCCATCCCTTCCACTCCCAGAGTCTTCCTTTCCCGCCTGGTGCCGGTCTCCCACGGGAGGCGGACGCAACGCGTGAACTGAAGGAGCGCGGGCGCCCTCGCGGTCGCCGACGCCACTTGATCGAAGCAAGGGCGGCGCGGAAGTTCAATAGCGATATAGAGCGTCGCCCCCACCGTGTAACTTTTTTTGCCAGCCCTTGCCCTGCAGCAAGGCCTGTCGGCCTTTTCCGGTGTTCAAATCATAAAGGAAATAGATTGGCAACACTGATAATTCGGGGCCAAGCTGCGGCATAAACACCTCCATGGCGGGGGCCATCCGGAGCGGGGACGCAAGAGGCCCGGCCGGTCCGCGTCGAAATTTGGCCCCAATACTCGGCGAAGGCGGTTTTCTATGTCGCGCATCTCCGCTTGTCTGCGCCGCCGCTTACAAAGTCTTTCGCTTGCGCGCCTTTCCACTCAAGTTCCGCACACATGGCACTTGGTGCGGACCGCTTCCGAGGAGTTGCATTCTTTGGCGGTTTTGCCCGAATCAAGCGCGGTTGCGCGGCTCGGCTTGGCCTTGGCCTTGTTTGCAGGCCTTGCCGGACCGGTCGAGGCGCAAGGCGCCCCGCCGGAGGCTGCCCCTCCCGCCACGGGGCCCGGCAGCGTGGTGAAAGAGACGCACGGGGCCTGGCAGGTCTCCTGCCGCACCCCGCCGGGCGCCAAGGAAGAGAAATGCGCGCTCGTGCAGAGCGTCACCGCTGAGGACAGGCCGAATGTCGGTTTGACCGTCGTGTTCTACAAGGCGATCGGCGAGGACAAGAAGCTGATGCGCGTGGTTGTGCCGCTCGGCGTGCTGCTGCCCACGGGGCTCGGACTCAAGATCGACGGCCAGGACGTCGGCAACGCGCCGTTCCTCAAATGCAGCAGACGTGGCTGCGTCGCCGAGGTGGTCCTGCAAGACGACATCATCGGCAAGATGAAGAAGGGCACGACCGCCATGTTCATCATCTTCGATACGCCGGAAGCCGGTATCGGCATCCCGGTCGCCCTCCAAGGCTTCGGCGACGCCCTGGCCAACCTGAAATAGCACGGCAAAAAGGGCAAAAAGAAATCGGCGACAGAGAAAGGAGACTCTGTCGCCGACGACATCCGTCTTTTGGGGGACGGACTAACGTCCCATCCGTGCAGGGTTGCAGAAGGGACGGTTACTTGCCGGGAAATATGGTTACGGCAGGGCGCTTTTCAAGGCTGAGAATCGGCTGCCCGGCGTACATGCCTAGAACGCGTTCGTGTCGAACACCCCCTCGATGTCGCCCTGCCATGGTCCGTGATAGAGCGCGAGCAGCCGGTCGGCGGGGGATCGGCCCTCATCGATGGTCTCGATCAGCGGCACGAGCGCCTTGCGCTCATCCTCGCCACGCCCGTCGCGCCGCGCCCGGCGCTCCAATCCGCCGAGCGCGAGACCGACCATCTCGCGGGCTATCTCGCGCAGCGTGCGGCCGCGAAACGGAGTCTTGAGACCGAGGCGGGGAACCGTGTCGCGCAAAGCTTGAAGCTCGGCCAAGGTCCAGTCCTCCGTCAGCGCCAAGGCCCCATCGAGCGCTTGCCTGTCATAAAGAAGCCCGGTCCAGAGCGCGGGCAGCGCCCAGATCTCGGCGAAGCCGCCGGCATCGGCGCCACGCATCTCCAGGAAACGCTTGAGCCTCACATCGGGAAAAAGCGTCGTGAGGTGATCGGCCCAGTCGTCGAGCGTGGGCCGGACGCCCGGAAGGGCGGCGAGCTTGCCGTCGAGGAAATGTTTGAACGAGGCACCCGCGACGTCGATATAGCGGCCGTCGCGATAGACGAAATACATCGGCACATCGAGCGCGTAATCGACATAGCGCTCGAAGCCCATTCCCGGCTCGAAGGCGAAAGGCAGGAGCCCGGTGCGGTCGGGATCGGTGTCGCGCCAGATCTCGGCGCGGTAGGATTGGAAGCCGTTAGGTTTGCCGTCGGTGAAGGGGGAATTGGCGAAGAGGGCGGTCGCGACCGGCTGGAGCGCCAACCCGACGCGCAACTTTGCCACCATGTCCCGCTCGTCGCTGAAATCCAGGTTCACCTGCACCGTCGCGGTGCGGAACATCATGTCGAGCCCGCGGCGTCCGCGCTTCGGCATGTAGCGCATCATGATGCCGTAGCGCTCCTTCGGCATGATCGGCGTCTCGGCAAGCGTCCATTTCGGGGAGAAGCCGATGCCGAGAAAGCCGATGCCGAGCTCGCCGCCCACCTCGCCGACTTCGACCAGATGCTGGCGGAGCTCCTCGTAAGTTTCGTGCAAGTTTTCCAGCGGCGCTCCCGACAGCTCGAGCTGGCCGCCCGGTTCGAGACTGACCGCGCCGCCTTTCGGGCAATCCTTGCGGCGGAGCGCGATGATGTTGCCGTGCTCGGCGACGGCGTCCCAGCCGAAGCGGTCCTTCAGCGCATCGAGCAGCGCGCGGATGCCGCGGTCGCCGCCATAAGGGACCGGGCCGTGCCCACGCCGATAGAAGCCGAACTTTTCGTGCTCGGTGCCGATGCGCCATTCGCTCGCGGGCTTGGAACCCTGCTCGAGATAAGCGACGAGCTCGTCCCGCGAAGAGATGATGGGGCCTTCAGGCCCACTCACCTTTGTCGACATCGGGGAGCTCCGTAGGGGGTTGAGACGCGGGCGGGGACCGCGAGGGGGAAGCGCGGCCTTTATGGCGCTGTCGCCATGGACCTGACAAGCAATCCTTACCGCCAGTCGCCGAGGACGGCATTCACAAGGGCGAGAGCGGCGACCGCGGCGGTATCGGCGCGCATGACCCGGGGCCCGAGCGAAATGGGAAGAACGAAGGGTTTGGCGAGAAGCGCCGCCCTCTCCTCGCGCTCGAACCCGCCCTCAGGCCCGATCAGGACGGCGAGAGGCCCGCCCTTCAGGGTCTTGAGAGCCTGGATCGGCGACGCATGGGGCGCGGACTCGTCGGCGAAGACAAGGCGCCTTCCCTCGTCCCAGGCGCCAAGCAGTTTCGAGAGCTTCTCGGGCTCGTGGATCTCAGGCACGCGCAAGATGCCGCATTGCTCGGCAGCCTCGATGGCGTTGGCAAGCAACCGCCCGGACTTGACCCGCTCGGCCACGGTATGGCGGGTGATGACCGGGCGGAGCGCGCTTACGCCGAGCTCGGTCGCCTTCTGCACCATATAGTCGAGGCGGGCGCGCTTCAGCGGCGCAAACAGATAGTGCAGGTCGGGGCCGTCCTCTTGCGGGCGGGCCTGATGGTCAAGGCGGGCTTCAGCGCCCTTCTTGCCGATCGCGCCGAGTTCGGCCCACCACTCGCCGTCTCTGCCGTTAAACAAAAGGAAGTTGTCGCCTTGCTTGAGTCGGAGCACGTTTCCGAGGTAATGCGCCTGGTCCTTGCTCAGCGTGACGGCGGCACCCGCTCCAAGCTTGGGCGTGACGAACAGGCGCTGCGGCTTCGAGGACATGGCGGTTTCGCGCATCAAGGCCGACGGATGATAGGCGTCTAGCACATGACAATGCCTTCGCCACAGGATCGTGCGAGCGCCGTCCCGGACGCGGGCGCGGGCAATTGGGTGGACCGCTTCGCGCCGGCCTGGCTCCTCCCCTATCTCAGGCTCGCCCGCGCCGACCGCCCCGTCGGCTTCTTCCTGCTTGCCTTCCCCTGCTTCTGGTCGGTGGCGCTCGCCGAGCGCGGCCTCGACGAAGCCTATCCCGATCCGCATCTCCTCATCCTGTTCGCGGTCGGCGCGCTCGTCATGCGCGCGGCGGGCTGCACCTATAACGACATCATCGATCGCGACATCGACGCGCAAGTGGCGCGGACGCGCGCCCGGCCGATCCCGAGCGGGCAAGTGAGCTTGGGAAGTGCTCTCCTGTTTGTGATCGTGCTCAGCCTGATCGGCTTTGTCGTGCTGCTGAGCTTCAACGGCTTCACCATCTGGCTCGGGCTTTGCGTGCTGCCGATCGTGGCGCTCTACCCCTTCGTCAAGCGATTTAGCTTTTGGCCTCAAGCCGTGCTCGGGCTCGCCTTCAATTGGGGCGCGCTCCTCGGCTGGACGGCCGTCTTGGGCCGCCTCGATTGGCCGGCGATCGTGCTCTATGTGGGGGCGGTGGCCTGGACCATCGGCTATGACACGATCTATGCCCATCAGGACCGGGACGAGGACGGCGTCCTTGGGCTGAGATCGACGGCGCTCCGCTTCGGCCGCGCCACGCGAACCTGGCTCGTGGCCTTCTACGCGCTCGCCTTTCTCGCCATCACCGCCGCAGGAATCATGGCCCATGCCGGGACGGCGTTCCTCTTGGGCATGATGGCCGCAGGCGCGCATCTCGCCTGGCAGGTCAAGACGCTCGACATCGACAATCCCGACAACTGTCTCCTGCGCTTCCGCTCAAACCGCGATTTCGCCGCGATCGTCTTCGGCGCCATCCTCATCGACATGGCGCTCGCGGCAATATTCTGAGTTGCGCGAGGCCGGTGAAAGCGCAAAAAAGCACCGGGCCCCGGGGCATATTGCCCAGAGGCCCGGATGACGCCTTGCTGTTAGCTTCCCCGTTCGGCTGGCTGCCTTGAGGCGGCCTTGATTGGGGCGATCTTGCCATCGAAGCTTTCCGAAGCGCTTAACGGACGTTGTTAACGGCTGGTATGCGCGATTTTGCTGCTCATATGGTTTAGAGAACTCTTCCGAAAAGTTTAGAGAACCTTCCACAATCGCCGTAATGACCGCCATCGAGCCAACAAAAAGAGCGCGCAGCGCCCCGTCCCTCGAAGAAGATTACGCGCTTCTTAAGAACGCCGCGCGCGAAGCGGGCAAACTTGCGCTCACCTATTTCCGCAAATCGATCATCGTCAAAAGGAAGATCGACGGCAGCGAAGTGAGCGAGGCCGATCTCGCGCTCGACGTCGCCCTGAAACTCGAGTTGCACGTGCCCCGCCCCGACTATGGCTGGCTGTCGGAGGAGACCGAGGACGACCAGGAGCGGCTCAAGAGCGACCGGGTGTGGATGGTCGATCCGATCGACGGCACCAACGCTTTCCTGCGTCACGTGCCGGAATGGACGGTCTCGGCCGCGCTGGTCGAGAACGGGCTGCCGGTGCTGGGCGTCGTATTCAATCCGGCGACCGATGAGTTCTTCCACGCCATGCGCGGCAAAGGCGCCTTCCTCAACGATAAGCCGATCGCTGCGAGCGACAAGAGCACGCTCGAAGACGCCCTCCTGATTGCGAGCGGCGGCCTCTTCAAGAAGAAGATCTGGAAGGAGCCGTGGCCCGAGGTGAAGACCAAATGGGTGAACTCGGTGGCCTACCGGCTCGCTCTCGTCGCCTGCGGCCGGGCCGACGCTACGATCTCGCTTTCGAACAAGAGCGAGTGGGACCTTGCCGCCGCGGCGCTGATCGTCGAAGAGGCTGGCGGCATCGTCACCGATCATCACGGCGAAGCGCATCGCTACAACCGCGAGTCGCCGCGCTTCCCGAGCCTGGTCGCGAGCGGCAAGGCGCTGCATCCGCTGTTGATCGAGCGCACCGATCGCATCGACCTATAGCGCGCGGGACCGGCCGATAGGGGGAGAGCGCGGCATGGCGGCAAGAGACGCCAAGAAGAGCGGCCGGCAGTTGCTGCATCTCGTGTTCGGGGGCGAACTCACGTCGCTCGACAGAATCGAGTTCGGCAATCTCAAGGCGCTCGATATCGTCGGCATCTATCCCAACTACGCTGAGGCCTATGACGCCTGGAAGGAGCGCGCTCACCGCACCGTGGACGACGCGCATATGCGGTATTTTATCGTGCACTTGCATCGCCTGCTCGATCCGGGCGGGGAGCCCGGCAGCGAGGCCGGCTAGCGGCATTTGGCTTGGGGCTTTTTCGCCTTCGAGGGCCCTCCACCGCATGCTAGAACGCGTGCAGACGGCGCGGGGCGCGCGGGCCGAGAAACGGGGAATTGCTTGAAAGACCAATTGTTCAGGGACTCAAGCGCGATCACGCGGAGCACCGACGAGCTCCAGGCCCACTACACAACCAAGGCCATCGTCATCCGCATCTGGCGCGAGAATTTGCGGCCCCGGTTCGGGCTGCTTGCCGTCGCCGCGCTCGCCATGCTTCTGACCGCCGCCACAACGGGCGCCATCCCGCTTATTCTTCAACGGACCGCCGACGACCTCTTCGTCGCCAAGAACGCGCAGATGGTCTATTGGATCACCGCGGCGATCGTGATCGTGACGATCATCAAGGCCATATCGGAATACATCGCCGACGTGACCGTCGCCTATCTCGGCCATCGCTTCGTCGCCGATCTCCGCTTGCAGATGTTCGCCAGACTCTCGCGCGCCGACCTCAACTGGATCCAGCGGGTGCATTCGGGACGCTTGCTGTCGGGCTTCCTCACCGATGCGATGCTCATCCGCGCCACGGCGAGCCGCTCCCTCGTCACCCTTGGCGAGAGCTACCTCAAGGTCATCATCCTGATCGGCTCGATGTTCTATATGAACGCGCGCTTCGCGGCGATTGTTCTGTTGTTCATGCCGGTCGCCTGGTTCATGCTATCGCGGCAGCGGCGCACGATGCGGAAATCGACGTCGCAATCGCTACAGGAGACGGGCGACCTTTCGGCGCTCATCACCCAGACCTTGCGCGGCATGCGCGTCGTGCGCGCCTACCGCCAGGAGGACAAGGAACAGGCGCGCGCGGCCTCGACGATCAATCGCGCGCTCGAATTCACCATGCGCGGCACGCGCGCGCGCGCGATGTCCAGTCCCTCGGTCGAGCTCCTCACCGGGCTCGGCTTTGCGCTCGCCATCTACTTCGCCGGCACCAAAGGCGTGCGCGGCGATATGACGCTCGGTGATTTCGTGGGTTTCACGACGGCGGCGCTGCTCATCTACACGCCGCTGAAGAGCGCCGCGACCTTGCAGACGCAGCTCCAGGAAGGCATCGCCGCCGCGAGCCGCGTGTTCGGCGTCATCGACCGCGAGATCGTTCTGAACGAGGCGCCCGACGCCAAGCCGCTCAAGCTCGAGCGCGGCGAGATCGAGTTCCGCAACGTCTCCTTCGCCTACGACCCCGAGACGAGCGTGCTGAAGGGGGTCAGTCTCACCGTCCCGCCCGGAAGCACAGTGGCGCTGGTCGGGCCCTCAGGCTCGGGCAAGAGCACCATGGTCAATCTCACCTTGCGCTTCTTCGACCCCGATCGCGGCAAGGTGCTGATCGACGGGCAGGACATCAAGCACGTCACCATCGATAGCCTGCGCGACGCGATCGCGCTCGTGACCCAGGACCCGGTGCTGTTCGACGACACGATCCGCGCCAATATCGCCTACGGGTCGAAGCCGGACGAGGAGAGCAGGGTGATCGACGCCGCCAAGGCCGCGGCCGCGCATGACTTCATCGCAGCGCTGCCCAAGGGTTACGAGACCCGCGTCGGCGAGGCCGGCGGGCTCTTGTCCGGCGGCGAGCGCCAGCGCATCGCCATCGCCCGGGCGCTATACAAGGACGCGCCGATCCTCCTGCTCGACGAGCCGACGAGCTCGCTCGACTCCGAGGCCGAGGCCAAGGTCCAGGCCGCGCTCGAAGAGTTGATGCGCGGTCGCACCGTGCTGATGATCGCCCACCGCCTCTCGACGGTGAAGAAGGCCGATCTCATCTGCGTGCTCGACCAGGGGCGGATCGTCGAGACCGGCCGGCACGAGGAGCTGGTCGCCAAAGGCGGCCTCTACACGCGGCTTCATCGCACGCAATTCGGCATCGCCGGAGCGTACACGGCGCCGCCACAGGCGAGCACGGACGACGCGGCCGTCGCCGCGGCCGGCAAGTAGCCGTCAAAAGACGCGTGATGTTAAAGCGGCTGCTCGCCTCCAAGCCCGCCATTGCCTTGGGCAGCGCGATCGTCGCCTGGTACATCAGGCTCGTCTATGCGACGAGCACGGTCAGGTGCGATCCGGCCGATACCGATGCCAGGCTGTTTGCCGTCCATCCCCAAATTCTGGCTCTGTGGCACGGGCAGTTCCTGCTCCTGCCGACGCTGAAGCCCGAGCAGCCGGCCGCGGTCAGCGCCATGGTCTCGCGCCACGGCGATGCCGATCTCCTCGGCGCGGTGCTGACGCGCTTCGGTACAGGCCTGATCCGGGGCGCGGGCGCCGGCAAGAGACGCCGCGATCGCGGCGGAGCCACGGCGTTTCGCGGCGCCTTGCGCGCGCTTTCCGCCGGCACCACGCTGGTCATGACCGCCGACGTGCCTCCGGGGCCGGCGCGGCGCGCGGGCGAGGGTATCGCGACGCTTGCCTCGTTCTCGGGACGTCCGGTTGTCCCTTGCGCCATTGCCTCGCGACGCTTCATCGCCCTTCCCTCCTGGAGTGCGTTTACCGTCAATCTCCCCTTCTCGACGCTCGGCATCGTGCTCGGCGAGCCGGTTGCGGTCCCGCCCGGTAACACCACCGGGGCGATCGAAAAGGGGCGGGTTGCCATCGAGAGGGCCCTCGCCGAAGCGACCGCGCGCGCTTATGCTCTAGCCGGAGCCCGTGACCCCTTGACCGCGCACAATACCGCCAAGCCTGGACTCATGCTCAAGGCCTACAGGGCGCTGACGCGCCTCGCCGCGCCGTTCACGCCGGTGTTCCTCGCCTGGCGAACGCGCCGCGGCAAAGAGGAGCGCGACCGGCACCCCGAGCGCTACGGTGTCGCGACCGCGCCGCGGCCTCAGGGCTTCCTCGCCTGGTTCCACGCCGCGAGCGTGGGCGAGGCCAATGTCGCGCTGCCGGTGATCGAGGCCATCACCATCGAGCGGCCCGATATCCGCATTCTGCTTACGACGGCCACCGTGACCTCGGCGCGTCTGGCGCGGACGCGGATGCCCAAGGGCGTGCTGCATCAATATGCGCCGTTCGACAATCAGGTGTTCGTGCAGCGGTTCTTGCGCCATTGGCGCCCCGATCTTGCCGTTCTGGTCGAATCGGAGATCTGGCCCAATCTCGTGCTCGAGACCAAGGCGCAAGGTATTCCGCTTCTGCTCATCAACGGCCGCATGTCGGCCTCGAGCTTCAAGCGCTGGCGGCGGCGCCCCGGTCTGAGCCGGCCGCTATTCTCTTCCTTCGACCTCGTCTTGGCGCAGAACGACCGCCTCGCCGAGCGCTTCGCCCAGCTCGGCGCCTCGCGCGCCCTCGACGTCGGCAACCTCAAGGCCGATGCTCCGCCGCCTCCCGCCGATCTCCCCGGACGGCGCAAGCTCGACGCGGCGCTTGCGGGGCGCACTGTGTGGCTCGCCGCGAGCACGCATCAAGGCGAGGACGAGATCGTGAGGGCCGCGCATTCCCTGATGAAGCCCGCGCGGCCCGACCTCCTCACCATCATCGTGCCGCGTCATCCCGAGCGCGGGCCGCTGATCGCCGAGCTCGTCCGCGCCACGGGCCTCAAGGTCGCGATGCGTTCGCAAGGGAAGCTGCCGGAGGCCGATACGGACATTTACGTGGCCGACACGATCGGCGAGCTTGGCCTGTTCTATGCGCTCGCGCCGATAGCCTTTGTCGGCGGTTCGCTCGGCGATCGCGGCGGGCAGAACCCGGTCGAGCCGATCAAGCTCGGTGCCGCCGTGCTGACCGGCCCCAACTGGCAGAATTTCCGCGACTCCTACAGCGCCCTGATCCGCGCGGGCGGCTGCAAACTCGTGACCGACGCGGCAAGTCTCGCCGAGGCCGTGCTGCATTTGCTCGAAGACGGAGACGCGCGGGCGACGATGACCGCGCGCGCGCTCGGCACCGTCGCGGCCATGGGCGGCGCTCTGCCGCGCACGCTCGCCGAGCTCGAAAACTATCTTCCGCCGAAGACCACGTTCAAGCATGCCTCTTGACGCACCGTTCTGGTGGTATCGCAAGAAGGGGGCGCTCGCCGCGGCGCTGGCGCCGTTGGGCGCGCTCTATGGCGGCCTCGTTGAACGCCGCTTTGCGGCCGCCGCACCTTACCGTTCCGCGCTTCCGGTCATCTGTATCGGCAATTTCACGGCCGGAGGCGGCGGCAAGACCCCGACCGCCATCGCCATCGCGTCACTGCTGAACGCGCTCGGCGCGAAGCCTTGCTTCCTCACCCGCGGCTATGGCGGCGCCGCCAAAGGACCGGTGCTGGTCGCCAAAGGGCAGAGCGCCGATGAGGTGGGCGATGAGCCGCTCCTGCTCGCCGACGCGGCGCCCACCATGATCGCGGCCGACCGCGCGGCCGGCGCCAAGGCCATCGAGGCGACGGATGCCAATGCCATCGTGATGGATGACGGGTTCCAAAACCCAAGCCTTGCCAAAGACTTATCCATCGTGGTGGTCGATGCCGGCGCCGGCATCGGCAATGGTCTCGTGATGCCGGCCGGGCCCCTCAGGGCGCCGCTCGAAGCGCAAATCGCGAGGGCCGGAGCGCTCGTCGTGGTCGGCGATGGCGGCAAGGCCATGCCTCTGATCGAGACCTTCGCCCGCGAAGGCAAGCCCATGCTCAAGGCGCGCATTGTGCCGCGCCAGGACAGGCGCTGGCTCAGCGTGCTGCCGGCGATCGGTTTTGCCGGGATCGCGCGGCCGGAGAAATTCTTCGATACGCTCCGCTCGAACGGCGCCCGGCTCATCAACACGCGGTCCTATCCCGACCATTGCCGTTATAGCGAGCGGCAGGCGCGCAGCCTGCTCAAAGAGGCGAAGGATCATAACGCCATGCTCGTCACCACCGAGAAGGATTGGGTGCGGCTTCCCGACGGTGACGGCAGCGACGCGGCCGAACTCAAACACCGCTCGCGCCCGTTCGCCATTGCGATCGAGTTCGAAGACGTGGCGGCGCTGAAGGAATTGCTTTCGGCGGCGATAGCCAAGACGCTCTCTTCGACCGAGAAGAGGCGCACCTCGAAATGAACTACTCGGCCGCTTCCCCCGACCGCGTGCGCGTCTCGCGGTAGCGCTTCAAAGAGGAGGCGGCGTCGATATAGGCCTCTTGCAACTCGACGCTCCAGTAACGCAGCTCATCGAGCGGAATGTTGCGCCCCGTCACCGCGCAGCGCACGAACTCGCCGGGCGTCAGCACCTGCACCTCGCCGTCGAGATATTTGAGCTTGGCCTCACCCTTGAAGCCGCTGCTGCGTTCGAACCGATTCATCAAGGCTGAGTGGCCCTTCTTTCTCTGCCGTCGAGCGTCACCATACAATCAAGCGATGCGCGCTGGCCAGCGCTCTAAAGCAGTCTCCCCTGCTTCTCATTGCGGCGCGGCGGCGCTTTCGCTTCGTCTTTCACCTTGCGCGCGCTCGCGTCCGCTCGAGCCCCAATGTGGGCATCGGCGAACTCGATGTCGAGAGCCGCGCCCGATTTCACTTGGGCGGCGCGACGGATCATGGCGCCGTCGGCGGAACGGACAAGCGCGAAACCGCGCGCGAGCACGTTCTGGTAACTCAGCGTCTCGAGCAGCTTCGCTTGGCCGTCGAGCCGCGCCTGCGCGCGCGCGAACAAGGCTTGCGCCGCTCTCGCGCCTGCGCGGTCGAGCCGGCCGAGCCGGTCGCGGCCCGATCGCGCGGCGCGGATCAGGACATGGGCGTTAAGGCGGCCTGTGCTCCGCTCGAGCCAATTGCGATGCACGCGCGCATTAGCGATCAGCGCGCGCTTGAGCCGTCCGCTCGCGGTATCGAAGCGCTGGCGCGGCAGATCGAGAATGTTGCTCTTGCGGGGAAGTGCGCGCGCCAATCCGGCAAAGCGATGCCGTTCGCCCTCGATCCGGCGGCGGAGCGAGGTCGCAACGCGAATGCCGTGCTGCGTGACGGTAATAAGGAGGTCCGATCGCACCGGCACGGCACGCTCGGCGGCGGCCGTGGGCGTCGGCGCGCGGAAATCGGCGACATAGTCGATGATGGTCCAGTCGGTCTCGTGTCCCACGGCGGAGATCAGCGGGATCGCGCTCGCGGCAACCGCTCGCGCCACGCTTTCCTCGTTGAAGCCCCAGAGATCCTCGAGACTGCCGCCGCCGCGCGCGACGATGATGAGGTCGGGGCGCGGGATGGGGCCGCCGCGATCGAGCGCATTGAAGCCCAGAATAGCGGCGGAGACTTCGGCCGCGCAGGTCTCGCCTTGCACCCTCACGGGCCACACGATGACATGGGCCGGAAAGCGGTCGGCGAGACGATGAAGGATGTCGCGGATCACGGCCCCTGTCGGCGAGGTCACGACGCCGATGACGCGGGGCAGGAAGGGCAGAGCCTTCTTGCGCGAAGCCTCGAACAGACCCTCGGCGGCGAGCATCTTCTTGCGCTGCTCGAGCAACGCCATGAGCGCGCCGGCGCCCGCAGGCTCGAGCGCGTCGATGACGATCTGATATTTCGACCGGTCGGGATAGGTGGTGACGCGGCCCTTGACGATGACTTCGAGCCCGGCTTCGGGCTTGAATTTGAGCCGCTGAAAGGTGCTCCGCCAGATCACGGCCTCGATCGCGGCCTTGTCGTCCTTCAGCGTGAAGTAGCAATGGCCGCTCGAGTGCTGGCCCTTGAAGCCCGAGATTTCACCGCGCAGGCGTACCAGCCCGAAGGCGTCCTCGACCGTCCGCTTGAGCGCGAAGGCAAGCTCGGAGACGGTATATTCGACGAGATTGCCGGCGGGGGCGGCGTCTGCTGATTCTTCCATTGGTTCACATCATCCGGTTTCGCTCGGCGCGCTTCCGCGTGCTAAGGAGCACCGTTCTTAGGGGTCAGCAATACGCGCCTCGGCGCGCCCTCACAAGCGGAGCGTGGCTATCGTGAATGTGCTTCTGATCGGAGGCGGCGGCCGCGAGCATGCGCTTGCCTGGAAGCTCAGGCAAAGCCCTCTCCTCGACCGTCTCTATTGCGCGCCGGGGAATGCCGGGATCGAGCAACTCGCCGAATGCGTGTCGCTCGACGTCGCAGACCACGCGGGCGTCATCCGTTTCTCAAAGGACAACACGATCGGGCTTGTGGTCATCGGGCCCGAGGCGCCGCTCGTCGCAGGGCTGACCGATGACCTCGAAGCCGCGGGGATCAAGGTGTTCGGGCCATCGCGGGAAGCCGCTCGGCTTGAAGGCTCCAAGGGCTTCACCAAGGATCTCTGCGCCGAGTTCGGCATTCCCACAGCCTCCTACCGGCGCTTTGCCGACGCGCGTTCTGCCAAGGCGTATATCGCGGAGCAGACGTTTCCGATCGTGGTCAAAGCCGACGGGCTCGCCGCGGGAAAAGGCGTGGTCATTGCCGGGACGCTTGCCGAGGCCGAAGCCGCGATCGATGCCTGCTTCGCGGGAGCGTTCGGCGCGGCTGGCGCCGAAGTGGTGGTCGAGGAATTTCTCGACGGCGAGGAAGCAAGCTTCTTCGCTCTCACCGATGGGAACACGGTGCTGGCGCTTGCGACGGCGCAAGACCACAAGCGCGCCTTCGACGGCGACCGGGGTCCCAACACCGGCGGCATGGGCGCCTACTCGCCCGCGCCGATCATGACGCCTGAGCTTTGTGCGCGCGTCATGGATGAGATCGTCGCGCCGACGGTCAGTGCCATGCGCGAGCGCGGCACACGATTCAAGGGCGTGCTCTATGCCGGGCTGATGATCCGCGAAGGCGCGCCGAAACTGATCGAGTACAATGTGCGCTTCGGCGATCCCGAGGCGCAGGCGCTGATGCTGCGGCTCAAATCCGATCTGCTGCCTGCCCTGCTCGCAGTCTCCGAGGGGGGGCTCGCCGATGTCGCGCTCGACTGGCATGACGACACGGCACTCTGCGTGGTGATGGCGGCTAAGGGCTATCCCGGCGCTTACGCTAAGGGTTCGGAGATCAAGGGTCTCGAAGCGGCGGGCGCAGAGCCTAACGTGCAAATCTTCCACGCCGGCACCAAGCGCGACGGCGCCCGCATCCTCGCTGACGGCGGCCGCGTGCTCGGCGTGACCGCGCGGGGCACGACCATCGACGAGGCAAACGCCCGCGCCTACGCCGCCATCGACAAGATCGACTGGCCTGGCGGTTTCTACCGCCGCGACATCGGCCGCCGCGCGCTTACGCGCTCGGCCTAGTGGCTTGTCCTAAGTCCAGTCGATAAGCGCACGCGCCTGTGGGCTTCGCTCCGAGATCAACGGGGACGGCTACTGAATCCAACCGAGCTGTTTCTGGAAGCCGAGACCGTCATAGTAATCGCCCTGATAAACGATCTTGCCGTTCTCGATCCGCATGAAAGTCACGCCGTTGAAGTTGAACGGCTTGTTCGTCGCCGGCGTGTCAGGCCCCCATGCGCCCGTATTGTTGCCGGCAAAGTTCCATTCAAACGAGATGCCATTTGCGCTTTCGATCGGCTCGCCCGTGATCTTCCAAGTCAGATCAGGCGCCGCCGTCATGAACAGCTTGATGACCTTGTCACGCGCGGCATCGCGGCCCTTCTGCGGTTCGCCGACGGTCGCGTCCAAATAGGTGACATCATCGGCCATGAAGGCAGCCGCAGCGTCGGCGTCGTGGGCGTTCCAAGCCGCCAAATAAGCATCCGCCACCTGGCGCGGCGTCATAACATCTTTTGCGAGCGCGTTCGTGGCCAATGCCACCGTCAGCAACGCGCCAATCACCCAGCCTCGATACCACATGGTCTTTACTCCTTCACAAGCCCTTGCTCCGACAGCCTGCCCCACCAAAGACCCGGCTTCAAGGGCGATCGCGTTAGCGGACCCCAACTCCTGAACGACACCAAAAAACCTCCATTGGCGTCTATTGGCGTTTCGCTACGATGCGTGCGTCGGCAGAGGCAAAGCGTTGCAGGGTGCCTCGCCTGTTACTAAGCTCGACCGAGCCGAAAGCGGAGAATCACATGCCACAGAGATTGGCGCGCGCGAAGCGATTGGCCCTAGGCCTTGCCGGTACGGCCGGTCTCTTCCTTGGTCTGTCCGCGGTAGCCGAAAGAGCCGACGCCGCGCCGGTCGTCACCGCCGGCTCTCGCGTCCATGCGTCGATCGTGGAGCCTGCGAAAGTCTACCGGCGCGGGCGCACGCCGATCTACCCCTATTACTACAATCCGGGACGGCCGGGCGGTTACAGCTTCTATTTCGGCTTCGTCCCTTACGCGCCGGGCGATATCGAGAACCAGGCGCTTCAGCGGGGATTCTATCCGCAAAACACCGAATGGCCTCCGGGCCTCTATGGCGGCCCGCAGCCCGGTTTGGGGCCGAAACGCTGGCAGTAGGTTTCTCGCCTCGCCTTCAGCGCCTGCTTGCGAAGAACGCCTTGAGCAGGTTCGCCGCTTTCGTTTCCTCAATGCCGCCAATGACCTCCGGCGCATGATGGCAGGTTGCCTGCGCGAAGAAGCGCGGCCCATGCTCGACGGCGCCGCCTTTGGGATCGGCGGCGCCGAAATAGAGGCGGCGGATGCGGGCGAAGGAGATCGCGGCGGCGCACATGGCGCAAGGCTCCAGCGTCACGTAGAGGTCGAAGGCTTCGAGGCGCTCGTTGCCGAGCTTGGCGCAAGCGGCGCGAATGGCGAGAAGCTCGGCATGGGCGGTCGGGTCATGCAGGGCGAGCGTGTGGTTGCCGGCCTTTGCCAGCACCTCGCCGCCGGCGCTGACCACGACGGCCCCGACCGGGACCTCGCCGCGATCGCGGGCGCGTTCGGCCTCCTGAAGCGCAAGCTGCATCGGCCGGGCGGCCTTGCCACGCATCGCCTCATCTGCAAGCTTCGGTGCCATGGGTGGCACGTTGGGGGTCAAGCAGAGCAAGCGTCAAGCCCCGCGCGGGCGTGGGCGGGCAAAAACGCCTGAAGCAAAGGCCGGAGGCCCCATGCGCATCGCCAAAGCAATCGCTCATGCCGGGCTCTGCTCGCGGCGCGATGCCGAGGCGTGGATTGCGGCGGGACGCGTCAAGATTAACGGCAAGGTCCTGACAACGCCAGCCTATGTGGTCGGCCCGCGCGACAAGATCGCCGTCGACGGCAAGCCCCTGCCCGCGGCGGAAGCAACGCGGCTGTGGCGCTACAACAAGCCGCGCGGCCTCGTCACCAGCCACAAGGACCCGCAAGGCCGGAAGACCGTGTTCGAGGCCCTGCCGCCCGGCCTGCCGCGCGTCGTCTCGGTCGGACGCCTCGACATCAACACCGAGGGCCTGCTGCTTCTCACCTCCGACGGCGCGCTTGCGCGCCATCTTGAGCTTCCGAGCACGGGCTGGCTCAGGCGCTACCGGGTCCGGGCGCATGGCCGCGTCACGCAAGACGCGCTCGAGGGGTTGGGCCAAGGCATCACACTCGACGGCGTCCGCTACGGACCCGTCGAGGCGCGGCTTGACCGCGAGCAGGGGTCGAATCTCTGGCTCACGATTGCGCTCCGCGAGGGCAAGAACCGCGAGGTGAAGCGCATCGCCGAACATCTCGGGCTCACCGTCAACCGGTTGATCCGCGTCTCGTTCGGGCCGTTCGCGCTCGGCGATCTCGCCGAAGGGGCGGTCGAGGAGGTGAAGCGGCGCGTGATCGCCGATCAGTTGGGCGCCACGATTGCCGACACGTTCGGCTTGCGCGAGCCCAAGCCACGTGGCGCGCGCAAGCAGTGAGACGATGCGGATCGTCGCCGGCAGATTCAGAGGCGCGCGCATCGAAGCGCCGAAAGGGCTTGCGACGCGCCCGACCTCCGACCGCGTGCGCGAGGCGCTGTTCAACGTGCTTACGCATGGGGCGCCAGATTTGAACCTCGAGGGCCTGCGCGTGCTCGATCTGTTCGCGGGCTCCGGCGCGCTCGGGCTCGAGGCCCTGTCGCGCGGCGCCCGTTATGCCGTCTTCATCGAGGAGAGCGCCGCGGCGCGCGCCGCCATCCGCCGCAATGTCGAGGCGCTCGGTCTCACCGGCGCGACCAAGATCTGGCGCCGCGATGCGACGAAGCTCGGCGAAGCGGGGACGCTTCAGCCCTTCGATCTCGTCTTTTGCGATCCGCCCTACGGCAAGGGCCTTGGCGAGCGCGCGCTCGCCGCGGCTTCCGAAGGCGGATGGGTGGCGCAAGGCGCGTTTGCGGTGCTTGAGGAACGCGCGGATCAAGACATCGCCTGGCCCGCGCCTTTCGCCGAAATCGAGCGGCGGCGCTATGGCGAGACGGCGATCGCCATCGCCAAGGCCGGGCGTTAAGGCATTTTCACGCCAAACCGCAGCGAGCCCCGCGTCTGTGCTTTAATGGCTGAAAGCGCCCAACGGGGTCCGTCATGCCATCAAGAGCCAGGAGAGCCACGCTCTTCGCGAGCCTGCTCGCGCCAGGGCTCTGGCTCTCGGGCACGGTCAACGCGGCCTTCATCTCAGGCATATGGCAGGGCGACGCCAATTTCGACAGCGAAGGCAGGTTCTCCGACTGCAGCATGACGGCGCAGGCGTCGAGCGGGGTGCTCATCGGGTTCATCATCAGCAAGAGCTTCGATTGGGGGCTCATTCTCGCCGACGAGAACCGGAAGTTCGAAGTTGGAACGACCGAACCTGTGGCGCTTCACGTCGATCAAAGAGATCCGATCCGGACGATCGCCAAGGTCGTCGACGTCCACGGTATCGTCATCCCGCTCGAGAACTCCGCGCCCGTGCTCGAAGCCCTGCGCGAGGGCAAAGTGCTGACCGTCGCGGGGAAGAAGACCAGGTTCAAAGTCAAGCTGACCGGCACCAAGGCTGCGATCGCCGAGCTTGCCGCTTGCGTGACCGAAAATAACAACAGCGCTAGGGCCGATGCGCGGCCCACACTTACGATCTCCACGGCTGCGCTTGCGCGCTCAGCGCCGTGAGAACAGTTTCTCGATATCGGCGAGCTTGAGCTCGATATAGGTCGGGCGGCCGTGATTGCACTGCCCGGTGAACGGCGTCGCTTCCATGTCGCGGAGCAGCGCGTTCATCTCCTCGGGCGCAAGCCGCCGCCCCGCCCTGACGCTGCCGTGGCAGGCCATGGTCGAAAGGACATGATCGAGGCGGCCGGCAAGGAGCCGCGCCCCTCCCTCGTCCTCGGTCTCGGCAAGCTCCGCGGCAAGATCGGCGAGCAGGCCTTTGACGCCGCTTGTCCCCAGTAGAGACGGCACCTCGCGCACGAGCACCGAGCCCGTGCCGAACGGCTCGACCACGAGGCCGAGTCGCTCAAGTTCGGCGGCGGCGGCGCAGAGGGTCGCAACAGCCTCGCCGTCGAGCTCGACCACGTCGGGAATGAGGAGGAGCTGGCGCGAAATCCCGCCATTGGCGAACGATCGCTTCAGCCTCTCATAGACGAGGCGCTCGTGCGCCGCGTGCTGATCGACGATGACGAGCGCATCTTCGGTCGCGGCGAT
>CAYMJW010000028.1:20262-22293 GCA_964390455.1 uncultured Methyloceanibacter sp.
AGCGCGCCGATGATGAGCGAGCGCACCCCGTTCGGATCGCGGAACCTGAGCTCGGTCTTGGCCGGATGGACGTTGACGTCGACCTCGTCCGGCGGCAGCGACAGAAACAACGCGAGCATGGGATAGCGCCCCTGCGGCAAGAGATCGCCGTAAGCCGCGCGGACCGTGCCGGCGAGCAGCTTGTCGCGCACGGGACGCCCGTTGACGACGAGATGAAGCTGGAGGCCGTTCGGCCGGTGCAGCGTCGGCAGGCCGGCAAAGCCCTCGAGCAAGGTGGACCCGCGCGCGGCGCGCAAGGGAAGCGCATCCTTGATGAAGTCAGGCCCGAGAATTCGGCCCATGCGGGCGAGGCCATGATCGAGAAGCCCCGGCGGGCACGCCTCAAGGCGAAAGACCGCGCGCTCGTCGCTCGTGAGCGCGAAGGCGATGTCGGGCCGCGCGAGAGCGAGCCGCTTCACCATCTCGGCGATGGCGGCGCTCTCGACGCGCTCCGATTTCATGAATTTCAGCCGCGCCGGCGTCGCATAGAACAGATCGCGCACCTCGACGCGCGTGCCAACAGAGAGAGCGGAAGGCTTGAGCTTCGATTTTCGCCCCGCATCGACCGTCAACTCGTAGGCGTCACTGGCGCCAGACGCCCGGCTTGCAAGCGTGAGCCTCGCGACCGCGCCGATCGAGGGCAGCGCCTCGCCGCGGAAGCCGAGCGTCATGATCGAGGAGAGATCGTCGCCCGCGAGCTTCGAGGTGGCGTGGCGCTCGACAGCGAGCGCGAGATCGCTCGCGTCCATGCCGGCGCCGTCGTCGGCGACGCGAACGAGACGCAAGCCGCCGCCGGCAGTCGCGACCTCGATGCGGCGCGCGCCGGCATCGAGCGCATTCTCGATCAGTTCCTTGACGACGCTCGCGGGACGCTCGACGACCTCACCGGCGGCGATGCGGTTGACGAGGTCTGGCGGCAGCTCGCGGATGGCCATCTTTCGCCTCGGCGGGGGCACCGGCGAGATACCGGCGGGTCAGTATCTTACCCGATTCTACCGCCGGCTGGTCGAACGGGTCGACGCCCAAAAGATGAGCCGCGAGAATGGTTTCCAGCATGAAATGCATCATGAGAGCGCCGAGGGCGCGCTCATCGAGCATCTCGAGGTCGATGGTGCGCACTGGGCGGCCATGCGCGATCAGCGCCTCGGGGATGGCACGCTGCTCGGCAGCGACGAGGTCGCCGGCGGCATGGCCCGCGAGATATTCCGCGCCCGCAAGCTTCGCGAGGTCGGGAGCGAGAACCGGCCCGCGGCCTTCGCACGCCTCGCGGATCACCGTGACGAGGTGCTGCGGCGTGCCGTCGAGATAAAGCTGAAGCTGGCTATGCTGATCGACCGGACCGAGGGCCGCGACCGGCGTCATCCCCTCGCCGTTCTTGCCCAGGCTCTCGCCCCAGAGCTGCACATACCAGGCGGCGAAGCGGGCGAGACGGTCGGCGTAGGGAAGCATGACGGCGGCACGCACCCCCCGCTCCTTGGCGAGCCCAATGGTGATCGCGGCGCCGATAGCCGGATCGAAATCCGCGGCGCGCTTCGCTTCGAGCATCGCTGCGACGACACTTTGCGCGCCTTCGCGAAGCGCCTCGACATCAAGGCCGCGGGCGAGCGCCGGCAAAAGCCCGACATTGGTCAGGCCGGCGAAGCGGCCGCCGATCTTGGGATCGTGATCGAGCGTGGGGATGCCGAAACTTTCGCACAGCGCGCGAAGGCCGTTATGCGCGCTTTTTGCCTTTGGTTCGGTCAGGGCGAGAAACAATTCGGGGATTTGCTTGGCGAGGCCCGCTTGGCGCACGGCATCGATGGCGGCGATCGCCTGCACGAGCGTTTCGGGCGTGTTCCCCGATTTCGAGATCACGACAAACCGCGTGCCGCCGAGATCGAGCCCCGCGAGCGCGGACTCCAGCGTGCGGGCGTCGAGATTGTCGTAGAAGCGCGTGCGCGGGCGCTGGGCGCTGCCATGCTTGTCGTCGCCGGGAATGTCCCAGCCGCCGAG
>CAYMJW010000029.1:0-21803 GCA_964390455.1 uncultured Methyloceanibacter sp.
AAAAACAGCCGCCGGCGGAACTCGCCGGGCTCGCAGACTGGATCGCGCGGCACCGTTTAGCCTGACTTCCTGTATTCTGTCGCTTCCTATGAGCCGCACAGCCCGGGCCAATTTTGGCGCCAAGGTCTTGATTTGTATGAGCTTGACGCCGCTACCGGCTGCCGCGGATCCGTGGATCGCGCCGGGCGATGCCCGTCTGCGCCACGACCTGCAGCTCCTGTCGGATGCCGGCATCGTCCGTGCGCCGTTGTCGGCCTGGCCCGTGTCTTGGGGCGAGGTTGCGCGTGATCTGCGCGCCGCAGATGTCACGGTCGAAAGGCCGCCGCATGTCGAAGTGGCACTTGCGCGCGCGCGGGCCGCAGCCGCTGAGGCGAGCAGGATCGGTGCGTGGCAAGGGATCGCCCGGATTGCGGGTTCAGAAAACCCGATGCAACTAAGGCGTTTTGCCGACGTCGCCAGGGAGGAGGGCGAGATCACCGGCGGCGCCCAGGTCACGGCAGAGCGGTACGCGCTCCGTTTCCAGGCGACCGCTGTCGCCAATGCCTCCGACGGACAAGACGTGCGCGCCGATGGCAGTTATGCGGGCATGGTGCTCGGCAACTGGATCGTGTCCGCGGGACTGATCGATCGCTGGTGGGGGCCAGGCTGGGAGGGCAGCCTGATCTATGGCACGAACGCCCGGCCGATGCCCGCCGTCACGCTCGAGCGTAATTTCTCGGACCCATTTGAGCACCCATGGCTCGCTTGGCTCGGACAGTGGCGATTCGTCACGACGATGGGCCAATTTGAAAGTGGCCGCGACGACGTTGAGGATCCGCTGTTCTATGCGGCGCGCCTGACCGTGAAGCCGCATCCGCGCCTCGAAGTTGGCCTGTCGCGCAGCGCACAGTGGTGTGGGGACGGGCGGCCATGCGGTCTCGACACTTTCTGGGACTTGTGGACCGGCAACGATAACGACCAGGCACTCGCGGATCAGCCTGGAAACCAGCTTGGCGGGGTGGATATTCGCTGGTCATTACCGTGGGCGCCAGTCGCCGCGTACGTGCAGGCGATCGGCGAGGACGAGGCCAATTCGTTGCCGTACAAGTTCCTGGGCCTGGTCGGCGCGGAACTCTGGGGCGGGTGGGGTGAGCGCTCGTGGCGCGCGCATCTGGAATATGCGAATACGACCTGCAACTTCTACGGGAACACGCCGGAGTACGGCTGCGCTTACACGAATTCCATATTCACGGACGGCTATCAATACCGCGATCGGGCGCTCGGTCACGCGATCGACGGCGACAGCAAGCAGCTTGCAGTCGGCGCGATGCTGGTGAACGGTGACGGCAGCAGTTGGGAAATCGCCGCACAGCAGGTCAAGGTGAACCGGGAAAACGCCAATCCTGTGCATTCGGTCTCGTCGGTGGCTGCGGAAATCTGGTCCGCCGACGTGACTCATCGGCGGCAATTGTTCGGTGGCGACCTGAAAGTCGGCATCGGCTTCGAGAATAGCGATTCCGAGGCCGCGGGCGGGGACAGCAACGACGTGCGTGGACTCATCGAATGGACCACAAAATTCCAATGAGAATGACGATCACGGGCCTCAAGCTGGCGCTGCTGCTGTTTCTGGCGACGGCGGGCTTCGCAGCCCTGGCGCAGCAGCCCACTGCCGAACAGCTCGCCATCTTCAAGAGCCTGCCGCCGGAGACCCAGAAGCAGCTGCTCGATGAGATGCTCGAGCAACAGGACCAGCAGGCTGCCGACAACAAGCAGGCGGAACCGGCCCCGGCCCAGCAGGCAAGGCCTGATCCGGTCAAGCCGGAGGACCTGAACCTCAGAATTCGTCCCAAGTTCAATGGCGACGCCGTCTTGCGGGCCGGCGACTCCTTGCTGGTGCAACTGACTATTGACGAGCCGGAGATCGGCGAACAGCCGCTCGACACGGACAAACGCGTGCGGATGCAGGGCGTTTCCGACCGTGTGCTGCGTGGCAATCCCTATCGTCTGAACGGACAGGGCTCTCTCGAATTGCCCGGGCTCGCGCCGATTCCGCTGGCTGGCTTGACGCAGGATGAGGCCCGCCAGCGCCTCGAGCATGACGGAGCGCTGTTGGGCCTGGAGGCCGTGCTGACGCTGCTGCCACTCGATCCGCACGGTACCGAAGCGCTCGAGCCATTCGGCTACGACCTGTTCCGCGAGAATCCGGATCGCATGGCACCGGCGACGAATGTTCCGGTGCCGGCGGAGTATGTCGTCGGTCCCGGCGACGTGCTCGAGGTTCAAACCTACGGCAAGGAAGCGGGACGTTATTCGCTGGAGATCGGCCGGGACGGCAAGATCGATTTCCCGGAACTCGGGCCGATCGCCGTCGCGGGCCAGCGATTCGAAACGGTGAGATCGCTGATCGAGCAGCGGGTCAGCGAGCAGTTGATCGGCGTCGAAGTGAGCGTCTCGATGGGCGAATTGCGCGGCATCCAGGTGTTCGTGCTGGGCGACGCAGAACGCCCCGGCTCGTATACCGTCGGCGGCCTGTCCACGATCACCAATGCCCTGCTGGAGAGCGGCGGCATCAAGCCGATCGGATCGCTGCGCAACGTCCAGCTCAAGCGCAACGGCCAGGTCGTGCGTCAGCTGGATCTGTACGAGGTGCTGCTGAACGGCAATACCCGTGACGACGTGCGGCTGATGCCAGGCGACGTGATCTTCATTCCGCCCGTGGGACGAACCGTTGCGGTCGAGGGCGAAGTGCGCCGTCCGGCTATCTACGAGATCCAGGCTGAAGGCAGCGTCGCAGAGGTGCTGCAATTGGCCGGCGGACTCAAGCCCGAGGCCGACCTGAGCCTCGCGCGGCTGACACGCATCGACGATATGGGGCGGCGGATCGTCGTCGACCTCGACCTGACATCGCCGGCCGACCGCGGCGCCGGATTACGGAAAGGGGATGTTTTGCGGGTCTTCCCGATCCGGCCGACGCTCGAGAACGCAGTCGTGCTGGAGGGCCATGTGTTCCGTCCGGGCCCGTCGGAATACCGGCCTGGCCTGCGCCTAAGTGACGTGATCGTCTCGGCCGACGAGTTGCGGCCGAATGCCGATCTCGGCTACGTACTGATACGCCGTGAAAGCGGACCGGGTCGAATCGTCGAGGCGTTGTCCGCCGACCTCGGCGCAGCGTGGCGTTCACGCGGAGGTGCCGCCGACCCGACATTGCAGGCGCGCGACCGCATCATCGTGTTCGACCGCGAAGGCGGGCGCGAGCACATCGTCGAGCCGATCCTGCGCGACTTGCAGTTCCAAGGCACGCCGGCGTCTCCAGTACACATCGTCAGCATCTTCGGCAGCGTCAATGCGCCGGGGCGGTACCCGCTCGAACCCGGCATGACGGTCGCGGACCTGGTGCGGGCCGGCGGTGGCATGCGCGATGCCGCCTACGAGGTGGATGCCGAGCTGACGCGCTTGAGCGTCGCCGGCGGGGACCAGCGGCGCACCGAAGTGATCGACGTCGACCTGGCGGCCGCGCTGCGCGGCGAAGCGGCAGCTGACATTGCTCTGGCTGCCTACGACTACCTGAACATCAAGCAGATCCCGGAGTGGGGGAAGCAGGGCGTCGTCGAGATCCAGGGCGAAGTGCGGTTCCCGGGCCGATATCCGGTCCGTCCGGGGGAAACGCTGCGGTCGGTCATCGATCGAGCTGGGGGATTGACCTCGTTCGCGTTTCCGGAGGGGTCGGTATTCCTGCGCAACGATTTGCGGGAGCGCGAGCGCCAGCAGCTCAAGACGCTTGCCGATCGCCTGCAGGCCGATCTGGCGTCGCTCGCACTCCAGTCCACCCAGGTCGGCGGCGCGTCGCAGGGCGCGCAGGCGCTGGCGGTCGGCCAGCAGTTGCTCACGCAGTTGCAGACGACGGAGCCGGTTGGCCGATTGGTGATCGACCTGCCGCGGGTACTCGCCGCCCAGCCAGGCACCGCGCTCGACGTGATCTTGCGGGATGGCGACCGCCTGCTGATTCCAAAACAGTCGCAGGAAGTGACGGTTCTGGGCGAGGTCCAGAACGCCACATCGCATTTTTATCGCGAGGGCGTAGGCCGCGATACTTATATCTTGCAGAGCGGCGGGCTCACGGCGCGCGCGGACAAAGCCAGAATCTACGTGGTTCGGGCAAACGGAAGCGTCGAAGCGCAGCAATCGGCAGGCTGGTTTGGGCGAGGCGGGGTGGCCATCCAGCCGGGCGACACGATCGTGGTGCCGCTCGAGGCGGATCGCATCAGGCCGCTGACCCTGTGGACGAGTGTCACGCAGATTCTCTACAACGTCGCCGTCGCAGTGGCGGCGGTCAATTCATTCTGAAGTCGCCCCCGGATGACGACCATGCAGTTCATCGACCTGCGGACCCAGTACGACCTCTATCGCGAGGCAATCGACGGCCGCATGCGCCGTGTGCTTGAGCACGGGCAATTCATCATGGGCCCCGAGATCGCCGAGCTCGAGGACGCGCTCGCGCGCTACGTGGGCGTCGACCACTGCATCACTGTCGCAAGCGGGACCGACAGCCTGGAGATCGCGCTGCGGGCTCTCGACATCGGGCCGGGCGACGAGGTCATCACGCCGCCGTTCACGTGGATCAGCTCTGCCGAGGTGATCGGCCTGGTCGGCGCGACGCCAGTGTTCGCAGACATTGATCCAGTCACGTACAACATCGACATCGACGCGCTGGAACGCGCCATCACACCGCGCACCCGCGCGATCATCGCGGTGAGCCTGTTTGGCCAGATGCCCGACTACGCCCGGATCAACAAGGTCGCAGAAGGACGCGGGATCTGCGTGATAGAGGACGCGGCGCAAAGCTTCGGGGCGACCCAGCAAGGCAGGCGTAGCTGCGGAGTCACCCGCATTTCCAGCACGAGCTTCTTTCCCGCCAAACCGCTGGGCTGCTTTGGCGACGGCGGGGCGCTGTTCACGGGCGATAGCGGGTTAGCCGACAAGATGCGGGCGATCCGTACGCATGGTGGAATCAAGCGCCACCATCATCCGCTGCTGGGTATGAATGGCCGGCTCGATACACTCCAGGCGGCCGTGCTGCTGGCGAAGCTGCCGCGCTTCGAAGAGGAGGTCGCGGCCCGCGGCCGCATCGGCGCCCGTTACTCGAAGCTGCTGCGCGATACCTGCACTGTGCCGGAGGTCAGCCCCGGCAATACCCACGTGTACGCGCAGTACACGATCCGAGTCCCGGATCGTGATGCCGTGGCGCAGGATCTCAAGCAGCTGGGAATTCCGACTGCGGTCTATTATCCAAAGTGCCTGCACGAGCAACCGGTGTTTGCCGGCCTCGGCTACTCGATGGGTGATTTCCCCAACTCGGAAGCGGCATCGCGAGACGTTCTCAGTCTGCCGATGCATCCGTTTCTGTCGGAACAGGATCAGGACGTCGTCATTGCCGCGGTCAAGGGCGTCGTTCGCCGCCGAGCCGCCGCATGAGCGCAGCTAGCAAGCGCGATCTCGCCCTGATCGGCGCCGGGCATTGGGGCAGGAACCTCGCGCGAAACTTCCTCGAACTCGGTGCGCTCCACACCCTCTGCGACCTGAGCCAGGAGACTCTGGATACCTACGGTCCCGAGTTTGCCGGGGTCCGGAAGACCGGTGACCTGGACTCCGTAATTGCCGACCCGGCCGTCAAAAAAGTGGCCATCGCCGCACCGGCTGGCCTGCATTTCCGGCTGACGCGTTCAGCGCTGCTTGCGGGCAAGGACGTGTTTGTCGAGAAGCCCATCTGCCTGGACGAGGCCGAGGGTGAAGAGCTGGTGTCATTGGCAGAACGCCACGGCCGTATGCTGATGGTAGGACACCTGCTGCAATATCATCCCTGCGTCGAGAAGCTGCTTTCGCTGGTTGCCAAGGGCGAACTCGGGCGACTGTATTACGTCACCTCCAACCGCCTGAACCTGGGCAAGATCCGTTACGAGGAGAATGCGCTGTGGAGCTTCGCGCCGCATGACATCTCCGTAATCCTGTCCCTGGCGGGAAACCAGCTCCCGGAGCAGGTGGGCTGCTCTGGCGGATCGTACTTGCAGCAGGGCGTTGCCGATACCACACTGACGACGCTCAACTTCGCCAGCGGCATGCGCGCTCACATCTACGTCAGCTGGCTCAATCCCTTCAAGGAACAGAAACTGACAGTCGTGGGTTCCGGCGGCATGGCCGTATTCGACGATACCCGGCCATGGTCCGAGAAACTGATGCTGCATCGGGACTACCTGACGTGGACCGGTGGCCAGGTTCCGACGCCGAACAAGCGAGGAGGCGAGCCGGTTTCGGTGCCGGAAGCGGAACCACTCAAGGCCGAATGCATGCACTTCCTCGAAAAGTGTCGAGACCGCAGCAAGCCCCGGACCGATGGCTATGAAGGGCTGCGAGTTTTGCGAGTGCTGCAGGCGGCTCAGCGCAGCTTGGAGGCCAGCGGTGGCGCAGTCGGTTTGAGCTCGTCCCGGCCCAGGCCGAACTACTTCGTCCATCCCTCGGGAATCGTCGACGAGGGCGCTCAGATCGGGGAGGGCTCTCGCATCTGGCACTTCGCCCACGTTTGCGCCGGGGCGCGCATCGGCAAGGGCGTGTCATTGGGCCAGAACGTGTTCGTCGGCAACAAGGTCGTGATCGGCGATCGCTGCAAGATCCAGAACAATGTGAGCGTCTACGACAATGTCACCCTCGAAGAAGGTGTGTTTTGTGGCCCAAGCATGGTGTTCACCAACGTCTACAATCCGCGCGCGCTCATAGAGCGCAAGGACGAATATCGTGACACCGTGGTCAAGAAGGGAGCCACTCTGGGTGCCAACTGCACAGTTGTATGCGGCGTCACGATCGGCGAGTACGCATTCATTGGAGCTGGAGCGCTCGTGAACAAGGACGTTCGTCCATATGCCTTGATGGTAGGAGTACCCGCAAGGCAGATCGGATGGATGAGCGAGCATGGCGAGCAGATCCCGCTGCCCCCGGAAGGCACTGGCGAATACACGTGTCCTCACAGTCACCTACACTACAGGCTCGAAGGAAGGACTCTGTCGCGCACGTGAACACTACATGCCAGCCACGAGCTCAACTCGGGCTGACGAATGATGGCTAGCAAGCCTGGAATCGAGAGGACTTTCCCGAACTATTGGCGAGACATCGCTTGGCAGTCCTCAGGAAGCACCCTGGCGCAACTCGTCGGGATGGCAGGCATTCCAATACTGACGCGGCTGTACACGCCAGCGGAGTTCGCGGCGCAAAGTCTATTCATACAGGTAGTCACCTACGCCACTGCACTGGTCACCTGGCGGTACGAGTACTTCGTCCAGTTACCCAGGCTGGATGAAGAAGCTCGATCCATAAACTTACTTGTGGCGGCCCTCGGCATTGTGGCCCTGATAGCGTTGACTCCGCTTTTCTGGATTCATCGCGCTGCAATTGCCGAGGTGTTAGGCAATCAAGATGTGGCACCCTGGCTGTTTCTGGCGCCCGTTACGGCGGTGCTGGTGTCCTGGGCGATCGCGGCCCAACACAACGCGCAGCGTTCAGGAGATTTCCGAACTTCGGGCTTGTCCGAACTGGTCGGCAAGCTGGCGTACGTGAGCTCCGGGATATCCGGGGCCCTCGTGCATCTCGGGACCTTCGGTTTAATCCTGACGACGGCCTTGGGTGCGGCCGGCAAGGGCGCATACGTGCTTTTCCAGCGCCCCCGATCAACCTCGGGACTATCGCGGAACACCGTCAACTCGGCGCGACGTGTCGGTAAGCGATATGGTCGCCTGGCCACAGCGACCGTGTTGGCGCATTTATTGACGACGACCGCCATCGCCGTGCCACAAGTTGCGATGGCTCACCTATATGGTGCTGATGCGCTAGGTCAGTTCGCGCTGGTGCTGGCGACTATCTATCTACCTTCAGCATTGCTCGGCGCGGCGATCGGCCACGTCTACTACCAACGTGCAGCCAAGCTGTGGGCGAAGGGTTCTCTATTCTTCACTCTTTGGCGCGCCACTGCGAGCAAATTGCTTGTAATTGGCATCCCCGTATACGGCCTGGTTGCCCTCGTGTCGGGCTATGCCTATCCATTCGTATTTGGCGCACAGTGGCACCTTGCGGGTGAGTTCGCCACATGGATGGCGGTGGCGGCCTTAGCGTCGTTCGTGAGCTCGCCGATGGACCGAACTTGCCTGGTCGTCGGCGCTGGCTCCTATCTGCTGCTGTGGAGCCTGCTCCGCGCGGTTTCAAGCATCTTCGTAGTCTGGCTGGCGTGGACGCAAGGATTTGAGGCGTCGAGCTTCATCATGGTTTTGTCGGTGCAGATGTTCCTCTTGTACGCGATCGACTTCTACATGAGCCACCGGTTCTCAAACGGTCAACTCGGCGTCTTCGTTGCTCGCTAGCTGTGTGGCATAGATGAATGCACGTGCAGCGAATCATCTAGAATGAGAGCAACTCTTATGGCATCCGCACCCGGCATCCCGTACCACTGGCGACGATCCACCGGGACGTCATGCCGATCACCGCGACCATGCATGGACCGGTTCGCCTCCCTCCGGGCAGGCTATCCGCCAGGGCTGCGATAACCTCGGCATGAAGACGGCCGCGACCAGCAATACGATGAGAGTCGCGCGACGGAGCCTCACCTACGCCGTTGGCGTCACCTCGTACATGGTCATGATCACCATCGGGCAATCGACCACGACCAGCCTGTCCCACACGGTCATTGGCATCATGCGGGCCGCGGCCGCAGCCACGCTGATCTTCTGCCTTCTCCGGCTTTCTAGGCTGCGGTCGATCGGGCAGCGGCAGCTTGCAACCGTGGTCATGCTCGCCGGCCTGATGGCCTGGGCTGTTCTCGCCTCGATGCTGAATCAGTCTATCTACGTGGTGTCACAGGCGATGCTGATAGACGTCTTCGTGATCGCCGCGGGTTTGCTGATCTTCTCCAGGTCGAGCGGACGGGTGCTGCCTGACTGCTTCTCCAGAATCTTTGTCGCCTACGTCGCACTGGCTTTCTCCGTGACGCTGGCAACCGGCGGGCTAATTCTGGATTTCCCACCCAGATTCTCCCTCGAGTACGCTGAGGGCATTTACGCCGGCGAACTCGAGTACGGGCACGGCGCATCGAATTTCTACGGTCTGGGTGCCATCGCGGCGACTTTTTGGCTCGTGCGTGGAAAAAGTGCGTTGGAGCAGCTGCTGTCCGCCTCGATGGTTGCTTTGAGTTTGGTGCTCAGCGTCATCGGAGGGGCCCGCGGTGATACGGTGATCGCGTTCCTCATCATCGTCGTCTACGTCGTCGTCCGGGCACCCGGGAAGTCGTTTGTTTGGATGGCCGCGCTGGTGCTCGCGGCTGTCATGCTCGTCACGGATTGGTTGTGGCTTGAGGACATTCTGTTCGTGCAGCGGTTGCTGGGTGTAGGCGAGGGCGATTTCGGCTACCGGGATCAACTCCACAGGCAGGTGATGGCACTGCTCAGCCTCGAACCAGGATGCCTGCTTGCGGGATGCGGAGTTGGATATTTCCAGCATTACTACGGTTACGATCAATCGATGTATCCGCACAACTTGATACTTGAGTCCCTGGTGATCTTCGGACTGCCGCTGACGGTGATGTTCGTTCTGTTGACCGTCTATGGGGGCGTCCGGTACTACCGTCGGATCGGCGAGTGCGACATGTTTCTCCTGTTCGTGCTGTTCGCCCTCGGAGTCAGCATGAAGAGCGGCAGTCTCTTCGGGTCATGGCTGACCTTTACGGGATGCCTGTTCCTAATGTCGTATTGTTTCGTCGGACGGCGGAGGCCTGTCCTCGAGCCAGCCGGCAGGCGACTGGTACGAGACTTGCCGGGATGTCCGTGAGCGCCCCCGCGGACAGTTGGACCGAAAGGCGGCTGGCCGCAGGTATCCGTCGATTGCCGAGTCTCCGACTCGTTCCCGGTGCAGAGCCTCCCGTCTGGCGCACAAAGGGACCATCCGGGCGGCATTGTGGCGTCGCGGCGAGGGGCTCGTTTCACGACGCATGGGCGTCGGCGGCAACGCGATGATGACCACAAACCTACACATCTCGAATACGGACATTGAGACCGATGGCCGGATACGGAAGGAGCTGGTTGCGCTGGCTCAACTGGAGGATGTCGAGGTCCGGGTCATCGGGATTCCGGATTCCAACCAAGGCGGCAATGTCACGCTGGACAGCGTTCGTTACCGGAAACTTCGCATGGCCATGCGTCTGCTCGGCGCGCTGCCTCGCCCGCTGCGTTATTTCTTCGAGCTAATTGAGTTCACAATCAAGGCCGTCGGCGCCGGCAGACGGATGAACCCAGACATCGTTCACTGCCACGATACTTTTGCCCTGCCGGCGGGGTGGATATTGAAGCGGGCTCTGGGGTGCCGGCTGGTCTATGACGCGCACGAACTCGAATCGAGGAAGAACGCCCAAAATGCAATCCTGTCCTGCGCTACGCTCCGGATCGAGAAGGCTTGCTGGCGGCAGGTAGACTTGTTGGTTTCCGTCAGCGAATCCATCATTGAGTGGTACAAGCAGAACCTGGGGCCCAAGCCAAGCGTGCTGGTGCTGAACTCGCCGGCGATCGCGGAGGAGCCCAACGCGAAATTCGGTGACCGGGATCGCAGGAACTACTTTCACGAGAAGTACGGGATTCCCCCGAACCACCTGGTCTTCGTATACCTCGGGATCCTGGGTCCGGGTCGCGGCATCGAGATGTGCCTCGACGCCTTCGCTGCAGGACCCCAGGACGCGCACGTCGTATTCATCGGGAATGGGCGCCTGGAGACAGCAATCGCCGCATACGCCATGCGCCATCCCAATGTCCACATCCATCATGCAGTGCCGCACGATCACGTCGTACCCCTCGTGCGGAGCGCCGATTACGGCTTGTGCATGGTAGAGAATGTCTCGTTAAGCGACTATCTCTGCCTGCCAAACAAATTGTTCGAGTACGCCTTCGCCCGCGTCCGGGTGCTGGCGTCCGATTTTCCGGAGATCAAGCGGGTCGTCGAGGAATACTCGCTGGGCGTCTGCTGTGCGCCGAACGCGGACCGTGTGCGTGCCGAGTTGGCCCGGCTCGCCGGGCGCCGCCCAGATCGGCCCACCTTGGACATCTCGGCATTGAGCTGGGACGCCCAGGCCGCTCGCCTGAGGGCGGCGTACCGCCGCGAACTGCTGGCAGCAGAGGGCGTTCCGGTGTCGGACGGAGCCAGCATCTCCCCGCGTTACTGACCCGCTCTTTCATTCCGATCACGGCTAAAATGTAGCCCATGTGCGGAATCTTCGGCATCGTCTCACACGAACCCGTGCGGCGGGGCGAACTGGATTTGCTCGCCCTCCATTGCGAGCAACGCGGCAAGGATTCGAGCGGGCTCTATTTCCTGGATCGGGGCAGGTATGCCGTCCATCGTGCCTCGCGCGCGATCTCGGCACTGCTGCGCGAAATCGACCCGGGCGACAGCCCGTTCGTAATGGGGCACAGCCGCCTCGTCACCAATGGACTGGCCGACAACCAGCCCGTGTATCGCGACTCCGTCTGCGTGATCCACAACGGCATCGTGGTCAATCACGAGGCTCTCTGGGCACAGGTCGACAGGGATCGCAGGCAAGAGATCGACACCGAGATTATCGCCGCTATCGCCGCAGACGTTATCGATAAGGGCGAGGGCGCCGAGTCCATCGCCGGCAAGGTGCTCGAGCGCTGTCGTGGACAGGTGGCTTGCGCACTGGCCCTGCCAAAGCTGGGCAAGCTCTGCCTTTTTTCCAACAATGGAAGTCTGTACCTCGGCCGGAAGAACGGCGTCATCTACTTCGCGTCCGAGGGCTATCCACTCAGGCAGTTGGACTGCGAGTCCGTCGAGCAGGTTCGCGATGTGGGAATCGTCATCGACATCCCGGACTCAAAGGAAGAGCCCGCGATCAATGACTTCGATGAGCACGCCACGAATCTGATACCGGCGCTGGGCATGCACCAGGCCGAGGAGAAGATGCTGCAGTACGAGCGCTATCAAGTGCAGCGCTGCTCAAGGTGCATCCTTCCCGAGACGATGCCCTACATTCGCTTCGATGCGCAAGGTGTCTGCAACTACTGCCACAACTACAAGCCGCGCAACAAGCCGCGGCCAACCGCCGAGCTCTTCGAACTGGTCGAGCCCTACCGCCGCGCCGGCATCGAAGACTGCATCGTCCCGTTCTCGGGCGGACGCGACAGCTGCTACAGCCTTCACCTGATCGTGAAGGAACTGAAGATGAGACCTATCACCTATACCTACGACTGGGGGATGGTGACCGACCTGGGCCGACGGAATATCAGCCGGATGTGCGGACAACTGGGCACCGAAAACATCGTAGTCGCCGACGACATTGCCCTCAAGAGGCGCAACATCGCGCGAAATCTCGCGGCCTGGCTGAAGTCCCCGCATCTAGGCATGATCAGCATCCTTACCGCGGGCGACAAGCACTTTTTCCGGCATGTCGAGACCGTGAAGCGCCAGACGGGAATTTCACTGAATCTCTGGGGAGTGAACCCGCTGGAGGTGACGCACTTCAAGGCGGGGTTTCTGGGGGTGCCACCGGACTTCGAGGAAGTTCGCGTGTACTCGCATGGCGTCATGAAGCAGCTGCGCTACCACTGGCTGCGGCTTGGCGCGATGCTGCAAAGCCCGGGTTACTTCAACAGCTCCCTGTGGGATACGCTGTCGGGGGAGTATTATCGCAGCTTTTACAAGAAGACGGACTACTACCACATCTACGACTATTGGCGGTGGGATGAAAAAAAGATCAATGAAACGCTCCTGAACGACTACGATTGGGAGCGTGCACCGGACACCAACACGACCTGGCGCATCGGAGACGGAACCGCGGCCTTCTACAACTACATTTACTACACGGTGGCGGGTTTCACCGAGCATGATACCTTCCGGAGCAACCAGATAAGGGAAGGTGATTTGACACGTGACGAGGCCCTGGAGCTGGTCGAGGACGAGAACCGGCCAAGGTATCCGAACGTCAAGTGGTATCTGGACGCGATCGGCATGCCCTTCCCGGACGTGATCCGCACGATCAATGCCATCCCCAGGCTCTGCCACTGACCCGATGATGGGCCGTTGCGTGTGGTACGTGTCGAAGTACGTCACTCCTCCAGGTATGGGCAGTGCCGGTGGACGCGGCTATCTGCTCATGAGAGAGCTGGCGCGCGCGGGTGACCGTGTCGTAATCCTTACCTCCGACTCCAATCAGCTTGCACAAGCACCGAAGCTCGAGCAGCCGTACGTCCTGCAATCGGTTGACGGGATGGATCTGTGGTGGGTCCGCACCTACAAGTATCAGGTGGCGAAGTCATTTCGCCGCGTGTTGAGCTGGCTCGATTTCGAGTGGCGGTTGTTCCGGATGCCGAAGGAGGAGCTCCCGGCACCTGATGTCGTCATCGTCTCCAGCCTGTCGCTGCTGACCATCCTGAACGGATTCCTGCTGCGCCGGCATTATGGTTGCCGCCTGGTATTCGAGATCCGCGACATCTGGCCGTTGACGCTGGTCGAAGAGGGTGGGTTCAAGCCGTACAATCCTTTGATCAAGGTGCTGGCATTCGTGGAGCAACAAGGTTATCGGCGCGCGGACGTCATTGTCGGAGTGATGCCCAATCTTGGCGAACACGTCGCCAAGGTGCTGGGCTACGAGCGGAGCGTGGCCTGTGTACCGATGGGCTGTGATGAGCAGGAAATTGCGAAAGTCCTGCCACTGCCGGAAGGTTATGCGCGCGCCTACATCCCCGAGGCGAAGTTCATCGTCGCATACGTCGGGAGCGTCGGAATCACCAATGCGCTAGATGCCTTCCTGGAATGCGCATCGCGCCTGTCAGGTCATCCAGGCATCCACTTCCTGCTCGTCGGCGACGGAGATCTACGGGCGCAGTACGTGAGTCGCTTCGGTCACCTGCCGAATGTCTCCTTTGGCGCAAGAGTCCGCAAGGAAATGGTTCTGTCAGTTCTGGAGCACTGTGATCTGCTGTACTTTTCCACTCATGTGTCCGAAGTGTGGCGATACGGCCAGTCACTGAACAAGGTCATCGACTATATGCTCTCCGGCAGGCCCATCGTCGCGTCCTATTCCGGATTCCCGTCGATGATCAACGAGGCAGACTGCGGGTGCTTCGTACCTGCTGGCGATATTGATGCGCTCAAGGCAGCAATACTTCGCTTCTTCGCAATGGACCCTGGGCTGCGTGAAGCCACTGGACGCCGGGGTCGAGAATGGATACTGAAGCATCGCAACTATGCGGCGCTGGCGCGCCTCTACCGCACGATACTGTTTGCCGCGTTACCCACGTCACCGCAGCGCGCCGCGACAATCAGCGCCGCCAAGAGTCATCGTTGACCTGATTGAGAGTCACTCTGCAGAGCGATCCTGGATGTACAAGGACGTCGTCAAGCGCTTGACTGACATCGTGTTCAGTCTGTTGGCACTGATAATGAGCAGCCCGGTACTTGGGGCGGCCGCTCTCGTGGTTCGCTTTGGTTCGCCGGGTCCCATACTTTTCACGCAGGAGCGGGTGGGCAAGGACGGCCGGAGATTCTGCATATACAAGTTTCGCACGATGTACATGGATCCCGACCGAGTCATTACGCAGACGCACGCGGGCGATCCGGACGTCGTGCCCATATGTGGATTCCTGAGGCGCTGGAAGATCGATGAACTCCCCCAGATCTTCAATGTGCTGAAAGGCGACATGAGTATCGTAGGACCCAGACCCTGCCTCGTGAGCACTTATGAAGGGATGCCCGGTTGGGCGCGGCGCCGCTTTGAAGTGAGGCCGGGCATTACTGGGCTCGCGCAGATCAATGGGAGCATTGCGCTGCCCTGGGAGGAGCGCTGGAGGCACGACGTCCATTACATCGACGCGTGCACTTTCGCAATGGACGTTGGTATTGTGCTGATGACCGTATGGGTGGTCCTGCGCGGCGAGGACCGCTTCAGGAGGATGCGTTGAAGATATCCGCGAGTGGCGAAGGGCAAGGTCAATGAGTCGCGTGCTTGCCATTCTGGGTGCGAGCGGTCACGGCAAGGTGATTGCCGATATTGCGCTGGCATCGGAGTGGTCAAAGGTCGAGTTCTTCGATGACGAGTGGCCTCGCAAGACGGCTTGCGGCGAGTGGAGGGTAGTTGGCGATTCCGACACATTGTTGACTGCATTCGGGTCGTACCAGGGTGTCATTGTTGCCATCGGCAACTGCTCGCACCGGGCGACAAAGCATTCCGCACTTCGGGATCTCAGGGCTCCCCTGACATCCATCGTTCACCCGCGCGCCTGGGTCAGTCCCCGCGCCGAGCTGGGCGTAGGCAGCGTATTGATGGCGCAAGCCGTTGTGAATGTCGGTGCGCGCATCGGTGAAGCGTGCATAGTCAATACCGGCGCCACGGTGGACCACGACTGCGAACTGGGATTCGCCGTGCACGTCGCGCCCGGCGCACATCTGTCCGGCCATGTGACGGTTGGCGACCGAGCCTGGATCGGTGTGGGCGCGTGCGTGCGCCAGGGCTCCCGGATCGGCGCCGACGCGACGGTGGGAGCTGGCGCCGCGGTCGTCGGCGACGTTCCCGAGGCCGCGGTCGTCTATGGCGTCCCGGCTCGGCCCGTGAGCCGGGATCCGGCCGCAGGGAACTGACGGGCACGGGCCGCCGACATGCTGGGTACGCCCTTTTCCCCCTGGCCGTTGTTCTCCGAGGAGGAGGTTGAGGCGGTCGCTCGGGTGCTGCGCTCCGGTCGTGTCAACTACTGGACCGGCGATGAGTGCCGCAAGTTCGAGAGGGAATTCGCGGCCTGGGCCGGATCTCGCCATGCCGTCGCCCTCATGAATGGCACGGTGGCCCTCGATGCCGCCTTGAACGCGCTGGGAATCGGCTCCGGGGACGAGGTCATCGTGACGCCCAGGTCGTTCATGGCTTCGGTGTCGTGCGTGGTCAACGCGGGCGCCGTGCCGGTGTTCGCCGACGTGGATGCGGATTCCGGCAACATCACGCCGCAGACGATTTCGCGTGTCCTGACGCCCCGCACACGCGCCATCGTGTGCGTGCACCTGGCGGGCTGGCCCTGCGACATGCCAGGCATCATGGCGCTGGCCAAGAAACACGAGCTCGGGGTGATTGAGGATTGTGCGCAGGCGCATGGTGCGCGGATCGGCGGTCGCATGGTCGGAACCTTCGGTCACATTGGCGCGTGGTCGTTCTGCCAGGACAAGATCATTACTACTGGCGGCGAAGGTGGCATGGTGACCACCGACAACCCCGAGCTCTGGTCCCGGATGTGGAGCTACAAGGATCATGGCAAGTCCTGGCGCGCCGTATACGAGGAGCAACATCCTCCCGGCTTCCGGTGGTTGATCGAGTCGTTCGGCACCAACGGACGCATGTTGGAGGTGCAGGCCGCCATCGGGCGCATCCAGTTGCGACACATGCCGGAATGGACCACGCGCCGCACGGCGATCGCGCAGGCGATCGCGGCAGCGGCGAGCGATTCCCCGGTCGTTCGCGTGCCGATGCCCGGCGCCGGACTCACGCATGCCTACTATCGGCTGTACGCGTACGTCCGCCCGGACGAGCTCGGTCCAGGCTGGGATCGGGACCGCATCGCCAGGGAACTGGTCGGGCACGGCGTGCCCTGCTACCACGGCACGTGCAGCGAGGTATACCTGGAGAAAGCCTTTGACGGCACGCCCTGGCGCCCGGTGGAACCCCTACCCGAGGCCCGCGCGCTCGGCGAGACCAGCCTGATGTTCCTGGTGCATCCCACGCTGACAGAAGACCAGGTCGCCAGGACCCGCGAGATTCTGCGGGACGTGCTGGCGGAAGCAAAGTAATGGTCTTCCGCCGTCCTGAAGGACATGCGTGTGTTCGTCAGACCGAAAAAGAGCCTTTCAGTTGCTCCTGGTCTTTTCAGACTGAACGGCGTTCCGGATGAATGCGACGAACAGTGAAACGAGACCACCCAGCACGAAGCCGACCACAATCATCAATGCACGCTTCGGGCGGACGGGATCGTCCTGGTCCGCGACGGCCGGCGGGTCAATCACACGAAAGGCGTACTGTTCGCGGACGTTTGCCAGCATGATGGTCTTGACTTGATTCTCGATCAGTCGATAAATCGCCTGCTGCACCTCGGCGACCGCGGTCTTCTGACGCTCCAGGTTCAGGTAATCGAGGCTGCGCTCCGCCTCTTCGATAGCGCGTTCGCGCATGCGTTGGTTGACACGCTCGACGAGCAACTGGGCCCAGCGAGCCGCCAGTTCGCGGTCGTTCCAATCGATCGTAAGTGTAACCAGCCCTGTCTTGCGATCCTCGGTGACTTGGCGGATTTCTCTGTCAAATAGACGATATGCATCATTGAGCGTTGGGATTTTGTCCGGATCGGCGGATTTCCAGCTCCCGCTTTCTGCATCCCATTGGTCAGCGAATAGTAGCGGCATCAAATTTTCGGTCTGGATGACCTGCGCGGTAAAATCGCGCGATTTGAGCAGCGCGATCGCTTCATCCTTGCTGCTCCGCCCACCTACGGTCAGACCAGCCAACCCTGCGAGTCCGCCAAACTGGTTGGCAAGTGCCGACAAGCCCTGGCTTTCCTGTTCCTGAACCGCGGGAATCAGCAGAGCCTTGGAGCGATAGACGGGAGTCATGACTAGCGCGAGTATGGCGGCCAGCACCGTGCAGGCGACTGTCGTCGCGAGGATCAGGCGGCGCTGCGAATTGATCACTCGCAGGATCTCGGCCAGGCTGATCACGTCATCTGACTGGTAGGTGGCCCGTTCGAACAGTTCAGGGCGAGGGTTCGGCGCATTTACCCGGGGAGCCGCGGGCGGGGTTGATTTGTCTTCTTGCATAGCGCGGTCTGGACTGGAGGCAGTTGGTGGTGGTCGGACTGCAGTATAGACAAGTGTCAGTTGTCTTGCGTCGCAGCGAGAACCGGTTCAACGAATGCGTCGGGTTCCTTCCACCTTCGCTGCACTCATCGTTACACGCTCAGAAGCAAGCTCAGACGCTCCAGAACCGACTCATTGCCGGGCTCGATCGCAACGCGGCCCTGTCGATCACCAAGAACGCCAAGGTAGCCATTTTCGATCAAAGTCTTCACCATGCCGGAAACATCGCGCGGTGCTTGCAGGATGCCGCGCCGCGATAACCATGCGCCGAGTCCCGCTCTTGCGCACCACTTCAGCGTCAGAATGCGTTCGGGAAGCTCAAACACATCTACCGGTTTTTGAGTAGCTATGAGTTCGCTGATGACGGAAATGCTGTCCGAAGTCGCCACGAAATAGTCGCACTCGTCCAGGGCTGCTGGATACGGGTTTTTCTGTGGGTCGAAGTGCCGATAGGCGATATGAGGCGCCGAGAGCTCCATTTCGATTCTCGAGATGATCTCTGGAACGGAACGCGGTGAAGGGATCAACAACAGTGATCCGTGAGTGTCCTCAGCCAGCGCATTGAGCCGTCGGCCCAGCGTGCGCGCTTCGCGCCGTCCAAGTTTCAGCGGATACCTGGAATGACCGATGACGGCCGCGATCACCGGTCTGCGCAATCCAGCCCATGCCGTCAGCCAATCGGCCTTTCCTGCTGCTTCAACCGCTCGCCGACCGACGAATGGCAGTGGAATCTGGACGACATTCGCCGCCGGAGGCAGTCCGTACTGCGGGGTCGAAATGACCAGGTCGAATGCCGAAAGGGATGTGCGCGGGCGACCCAGGTGAACCGTTTTCGACTTGCCCTTCGACTGCGTCTTGATCCATCGCGCAACCGGCGCACTGCGTCGACCGATCGCGATCACCATGTCCGGCCATGGTGGCGCCAGCTCATCTCTGGCGCCGCTTGCAAGCGTCATTGTCGAGGCACCGAGCAACTGGCTCGGCAGGTGCTGCAGACTATTGAATCTGAGTTGCTTGCAGACGACCCTGGCATTCAGCAGTGATGCGAGCGCATTGGCCTGCGCATTGTCTCCGACGCGCGATCCCAGCAGTACCCAAATCACGCGGTTGGGCAGTTCGATTTTCCGCGGCGGCGGATCGGCCGCTTCGAGTGCTTGTGTGGCCATTGTTAGTCGGGTGTGGGTTTCAAGGCATGATTCGGCTGCGAACCGAGTCCTGGGCAGGTTCGGCCTCAGCGAACAGGCATCCAGATGCCTTGACTGGTCCGATCCACGTGCCTTTAACACCACGCTGAAGCACGGATCCCCGCCTTGCGGTCAGGATCGTAATGCATTGGCCGGCGGGCAGGCAAACCCGGGTCGAACCCCAGTCGCCTTGGCGTGCCCAACTGAACGATTCCGTCGATCTCGTACTGACGTAGACTAGGCATCCGGTCACGCAAGTGCTGGCCTGAATATGCTGCCAAAGAAAAACCTGCGTCGAGGCATGTCCATTCCGCGAGGCCGCCTCGCAAAAGCAATGCTGCAATGGCCTCGCGCCGCCAAGCGCTCGGTGATGGTGCTGGCCGATCTGCTCGTTGTGTCGGTGGCGCTGTGGGCAGCGTTTGCGCTGAAGTTCGACTCGGTATCGGCTGCCTCGAGACCCGAATATCTCTCCTATTTTGCCGTCGCCGCGGCGAGCACGTTGATCCTTGCTTCCATAGGCCTCTACCGGACGGTCGTTCGATTTATCGATAGCCAGACATTCGCTTCGATCGCGAGCGGCGTGCTCGGATCAGCCGTCGTACTCTGGCTATTCGCCAAGGCGATCATGCCATCGCCTTTGCCTTTCTCCATAGTCGTGATATTTGCCACGCTTGCGCTGGTTTTGCTTACGAGTACGCGACTGGCAGCGCGTTGGCTGCTGACACCCGCTGACGACGATTGCGTGCGTGTCGTGATCTATGGCGCTGGCGATGCCGGTGCGCAATTGTCGATTGCGATCAAGGCCAATCGTCAGTTCAGTCTGTTGGCATACGTTGACGAGAATCGCGCCCTTCAGGGCGCGACGATCAATCAGGTTCCGGTCATCGCACCGGGAGCATTGCCCGGGTTTGCGCAACGGCACGAAATCGATCGAATACTGCTCGCGATCCCGTCTGCCTCGCGCAGGCGGCGTGCTGAGATACTCGGCAGGCTGGAAGCGCTCAATCTTCACGTTCAGTCAGTGCCGGACCTTCTGGACGTCATCTCCGGGCGAGCGCGCGTGGACGAACTGCGCGAAATTGATGCTGCAGACCTTCTTGGCCGGGACCCGGTTCCGCCGCATGGACCACTGCTTGATGCGTGTATCCGCGGCAAGTCCGTGATGGTGTCGGGCGCAGGCGGCTCCATCGGCTCGGAGCTGTGCCGCCAGATCGTCTTGCTGGCGCCGAAGCGCATCGTGCTCCTCGAGCTTTCCGAGATTTCGCTGTATGCAATCGAGCGCGAGTTGCACGCAGTTCGCGAAATGCACGCACTCGAGATCGAAATCGTCGCGTTGCTGGGGAATGCGCACGATCGGAAGCGTGTTTGCGACATCCTGCGGGTGTTTGGCGTGCAGACCATCTACCATGCGGCTGCCTACAAGCACGTGCCGATCGTCGAGCAGAACTTGCTGGAGGGCATCCGTAACAACGTCTTCAGCACCTGGCACTCGGCCGAGGCGGCGCTCGATGCCGGGGTCGAGACCTTCGTGCTGATCTCGACCGACAAGGCGGTCAATCCGGCGAACGTCATGGGCGCGACCAAGCGCCTCGCCGAGATCGTGCTGCAGTCGCTGCAGCCGCGGTCGAGCAAGACGCTTTTTTGCATGGTACGTTTCGGCAACGTGCTGGGATCGTCCGGCTCGGTCGTGCCGCTGTTCCAGGAGCAGATTCGTCACGGCGGGCCGGTGACGGTCACGCACCGCGACGTTCGCCGATATTTCATGACGATACCGGAGGCGGCACAGCTGGTCCTGCAGGCGGGTTCGATGGGCACGGGCGGCGACGTGTTCGTGCTGGACATGGGCCAGCCCGTGCTGATCGACGAGCTCGCGCGCCGGATGATCAAGCTTATGGGACTCACGCTGCGCGACAAGGTCAACCCGGAGGGTGACATAGAGATCCACTACACGGGCCTGCGCCCGGGCGAAAAGCTGTACGAGGAGCTGCTGATCGGCAGCAACGTGACTGGTACCGGGCACCCGATGATCATGCGCGCAATCGAGGACTGCCCGGGGTGGGACGAGGTGAGCCAGTTGCTGGCCGACCTGAATGACGCGGTTGGCCGGGCGGACTGCGCGCAGTTGCTGGATCTGCTGCAACGCGGCGTCAAGGAGTACGTGAAGGCGCCCGAGATTCACGACCTGGTCTGGCGGCAGCAGCCACAAGCACCGGCCGCCGCGGAGCCCACCGGACCCAAGATCGCGGTCCTGGCCGAACACCGCGCGATGAAACAGCCGCCGGGGACGAGCTAGGCGGCGGCCGCGGCGACTTGCCGCACGATTTCGCTGTTGTTGCCTTTACCGCTTGCCGGTCATCCGCTAGGCTGCTGTTCGATTTTCCCTGAAAAATCAGGCCTCTAACGTGCGCGTCACCATCTTCGGCTCCGGCTATGTCGGCCTCGTCACGGGGGCCTGCCTCGCGGATGCGGGCAACGACGTCGTCTGCGTGGACGTGGATGCTGCCAAAATCGCGCGCATCAATGCCGGCGACATCCCGATCCACGAGCCCGGCCTTGCGGAGCTGATCGCGCGCAATCGCAAGAAGGGGCGCCTGCGTTTCACCACGGATTCGAAGGCAGCCGTCGCGCACGGCCTGTTCCAGATCATCGCGGTCGGCACGCCGCCCGACGAGGACGGCTCGGCGGACCTGCGCCACGTGCTCGCGGTCGCGCGCACGATCGGCG
>CAYMJW010000030.1:0-20904 GCA_964390455.1 uncultured Methyloceanibacter sp.
GCGCCGGGCAGCGCGTGATCGCCGTCATAGATCACGCCGGCGAGGTCGAGGAGGACGCCACGGATCATGGCTTGGAGTGTGGTGGCACGGCCGGCGCCGGTCAACGCAAACCCCCACTCCCCTCGTGGGAGGGCGGTCCGCGCTTGCGCTTGTGCGCCGGGTGGGGGCTCAATGGCGGCGCCTCGTGGCAAGCCTTCGCGCGAGGCCAGCCGGCGACCGCCTGCAACCCGCTTGCCAACCTCCCCTCACCCTGACGCTCCTCAGCGTGCGGAGTTTGCGGCCCTGTGTATAAGCGGGAAAACGCGGATTTACTCATTGACGGACACCCGGCGCCCTTCTTCGCTAGGCAAGTAGCGCAGCGAGCTTAGGTCTCGGGGAGGCGTTGCTCATGCATGACATTGTTGCCGACTTGCGCGAGCGCGCCCAGTTGCTTGAGCGGCAGATCAGTGCCGAGAACGCGCGCTTCGACCGCGCGGTTGCCGAGCTCAAGGCAGAAGAAGAGAACGCGCTCCAGCATCTCAGGGCGCAGCTCTTGCTCGCCAACAAGCTGATCGACTTCACCGCCTGGCACCACAACGTGCGAACGGTCCTCACAGCGCATATCGCCGCGGCTGAAGCGGCTGAGCACTCGATCGCGCTGTCGATGAAGGCAAGTGCCGAACCCATCCCCTCCCCGTGATCCATCCAACATCGTCAAGCATGAGGAGCGCCCGTAAGGGCGAGTCGCGAAGCTCGCTTCTATTGAGAGAGCAGCAGCCGGACCCCCTCTCCCCTCGTGGGAGAGGGTGGCGACCCCGCGCTTGCGCGGGTGCGCCGGGTGAGGGGGTCTTCCGCGAAGCCGGCTCGGCAATCACGAACCGCGATCAAGGATGGATTGCCAGCTTGAGGTGTCGAGCCGGTCAGCCGAAGACGTCGCGCATGAAGGACCGATACCAGCCCCCGGCTTCGACCGCCATGCGGCGACGCTGCTCTGTCGTGGCATCGACCCTGCTGATGAAGAAGTCGGTCGTCTTCAGCGTGCCGTCGACCGCCTTGAAATTGATGGCGTTGGTGAAGGCATCGTCGGGGCCGAGGAACGTGTAGCAGGAGTTGAACAGATGCGCGGCCGCGGGCGGCGTCCCGTTCAGCGCCGCGGCGATGGCAAACGCGCAGGTCTTGGCTTGCGTGTTGGCGGAGAAGGCGGATTTCGGCATATCGCCGCCGACGGCGGCGTCGCCGATGACGTGGATGTCCGGCTGAAGCTTCGAGGCGAATGTCACCGGATCGACCGGACACCAGCCCGAATTGCCGGTGAGGCCGGCCGCCTCGGCGGGATGCCCCGCCATCTGCGCCGGAATGATATTAGCGACCGCGGCGGGGAAGCGCGCATTTGCCGTGATCACAACGCCGCCCTTGACATCGATCGCTTTGACGCCGCCGGTGAACTGCGCCGGCAGCCACTCGATCATGCCGGGATAGCGCCGTGCCCACGCCTCCTCGAACAGCTCCTGCGCCTTGAAGGCGTCCTTGGCGTCGAGGATGATGACCTTGGACTTCGGCTTGAATTGCTGGAAGTAGTAGGCGGCGAGCGAAGCGCGCTCGTAAGGTCCCGGCGGACAACGGAACGGGTCGGGCGGGATGACGATGACGAAAGTGCCGCCATCCTCCATAGCCTCGAGCTGTTTCCTGAGCAGCTCCGTCTGCGGCCCCGCCGTCCAGGCATGGGGCATGATCGCCGTGGCCGCCTCGTCGTATCCCTCGATTCCGCCGAACTTGAAGGAAATCCCCGGCGACATGACCAGCCGCTCGTAAGGAAGCTTGGCGCCATTGCTGAGCTCGACGATCTTGCCGACCGGGTCGATACCGGTCGCCGTGGCGTGCACGACCTTGATCCCGTCACTTTGCGCCAGCCTGTCATAGCCGTGCGTCAGTGAGTCGAGCGAGCGTAACCCGGCGAGATAAAGGTCGCTGAAGAAGCAGGTGACGTAGCGCTCCTTCGGTTCGATGAGTGTGACGCCGAGCCCCTCTTGTGCGAGATAGCGGGCGGCCGTGGCCCCGCCGATGCCCCCGCCGATCACCACGACCGGCGGTTTCGCCCCGGCTTTGGCAAGGCGGGGCGCCGCGACGGTCGCGAGCGCCGCGCCGGCGCCGGCGCCGAATTGGCGGCGGGTCAGGCCTGTCACGGTTTCGCCCCTTGCCCTTTGCTGGCGAGGTAGCGTGCGACGCTCTGAACCTCCTCCTCGGTGAGTGATAGCGCGATCGCATGCATCACGATGCTCGGAGCTTCATTGGCGCGGTAGCGTGCCAGCGCCTCGGTGATCTCGTTCGCGTCGAGACCGGCGAGCGGCGGAATGCCGTGGTTTTCTCCGCCGGCCTCATGGCAAGAGGCGCAGATTGCGGCGAGCCGCGCACCTTGGTCGAACTCAGCAGCGCCACGTTCCGCTGCGAGGATCGCGGCAATGCCCCCGCCAGCCGCAAGGAGCGTCGCCAGCGAGACTTTGCCAAGACCCCGTAGGCTGAACGCGACATGCACTGTTTTACGCTCCCGTTGCCGGCGCAAAGCTATTCGACCACAAGATCGTGCGCGAGCCTGTAGAGCGCGCCGCCATCCTCTTCCCATACGAATTGGAGCCTACCGCTCTCCGTCGCCGTAAGCTCGAACTCGAAGAAAGGATTGGCCGAGACGGCCTCGTGCAGGTCGACGCTGAACACGGGCACCCCGCCATACGTGCAGGTGAATTTGTTGATGATCTTGCGCGGGATGATGCCTCCATGCTCGTCCTTGCGAAGTCCCGTCTCCATCCGATGGCTGATGATGGTCTTGACCGTGAAGGCCTCGCCTTTACGCACCGACTCCGGTACGACGATGCGCGGAACGGACGTGGTCACGACTTCAAGTCTCCTGCCATCGGTCAGGCGCAGCCATCTGTGGCGACGTCGACCCAGGTCTTATTGGCGAGCAGCGCGCCGTCATTCATCTCGGCGACGGCGACGACGAATTGCGGCTTGGCGAGCCTGATGCGCGTCGACACGCGCGGAACGGTGCGCCCCGGCACGAATTTGAAGCCGACGACCTCAAGAAGCGGGTTCCCCGGCGCGAACACGCGCACGCTTCTGACGTGATCGTTTTCGGTCATGGCCGTATCGATCGCGATGTCCATGGGGACGGTGTAGCCGGTCGGGAACACCGACGGCATCTTGAGCTGCACACGGCTCGAGAGCGTGGCGTCGCGGCCGAAGGTCTTCGCGATGAAAGCGAGCGCGTCATCGCCGGCTTGAACCGGGGAAGCGGCGCCGGCCGCACCGGTGAGCACGGCCGTGCCGGCAAAAGCGCATCCCAACAGCTCGCGGCGCGTCAACTCCATCGCGTCAACTCCACGACGCCGGGCTCGAAGGCTACACGTTCGGACCGACTTTATCAGTGTAGCAAAGCGCGCGCGAACGTAAACGGCGGCATTTCGCAACGGTCAGCAGCGACATGGGCGTCATGCAGGGTGGTCCCGGGCATGGCCGGTCAGAAATCGACGTCGAGATCGCCGTGATGGTGGTGTCCGGGAAGTTCGGGCGGAGGCGGTCCCGGGACCTCCGCCACCATGGCCTCGGTGGTGATGAGCAGGCCTGCGACCGACGCGGCCCCCTCGAGCGCCGCCAGCACCACTTTCGCCGGATCGATGACGCCGCGCTGCATCAAGTCCCCGTATTCGCCTGACTGCGCGTCGAAGCCAAAAGCGGGGTCGTCGCTCGCGAGCACCTTGGCGATGACGGTGGAAGCATCCTCACCGGCATTGTCCGCGATCTGCCGCGCGGGCCACATGATGGCGCGACGAACCACCTCGATCCCTGCATTCTGATCGTCGTTGTCGGCGTTGAGCGTCGCCGCAGCCCGGCTTGCGCGCAACAGCGCCACGCCGCCCCCGGGCACGATGCCCTCGGCGACGGCGGCGCGGGTCGCGTTCATGGCGTTGCGCATGCGATCCTTCTTCTCCCGCACTTCGAGTTCGGTGGCGCCGCCAACCTTGATGACGGCGACGCCGCCGGTGAGGCGCGCCAACCGCTCCTCGAGCTTCTCGCGGTCGTAGTCGGAATCGGTGGCGGCAAGCGCATGTCTCAGCGCGGCGATGCGGGTGTCGATCGCCTCCGTCTTGCCCTTGCCGCCGGCTACCGTGGTGCTCTGCTTGTCGATCGTGACCTTGTCGGCGCGCCCGAGGATATCGAGCGTCAAGTCTTCGAGCTTGAGGCCGAGATCGTCGGAGATCGCCGTGGCCCCGGTGACGACAGCAAGATCTTGCAGGATGGCGCGGCGGAGGTCACCCACCTCCGGTGGCTTCACGGCCGCGACCTTGAGGCTGCCGCGCAGCTTGTTGATGATGAGCGCGGACATCGCCTCTCCCTCGAGCTCGTCGGCGATAACGAGGAGCGGCTTGTCGGCTTGGACGACCTTCTCGAGCAGCGGCAGCAGCTCATCGAGGCGCGACAATTTTTGCTCGCTGATCAGAACAAGCGCGTCATCCATCTCCACCATCATCTTCTGGCGATTGGTGACGAAATACGGAGAGGCGAAGCCGCGGTCGAACTGCATTCCCTTGACGATGGTGAGCTCGGTCTTGATCGTCGTTCCTTCCTCGATCACGATGGCGCCGTCGTCGCCGACCGCCTGCATGGCCTCGGCGATCGCCTTGCCGATCTCGGTGTCGCCATTTGCCGAGATGGTGGCGATCTGCGCGATTTCGGCGCTCGAAGACACTTTCTTCGCGTGCCGTCTGAGCTCCGCCACGACGGCCTCAACGGCGCGATCGATGCCGCGCCTGACGTCGAGCGGATTCATGCCGGCCGCAACGGCCTTGGCGCCGCCCGCGACGATGGCATGGGCGAGCACGACGGCGGTGGTGGTGCCGTCGCCGGCGCGATAGGAGGTCTTGATCGCGACCTCGCGCACCATCTGCACGCCCATATTCTGGAATCTGTCGCCGAGCTCGATCTCCCGGGCCACGCTGACCCCGTCCTTGGTGACTTTGGTGCCGAACTCGCGATCAAGCGCGACATTCCGCCCTTTGGGACCGAGCGTCACCCTGACGGCCTTCGCCAAAGTCTCGATGCCGCGCAACATGCTGTCGCGCGCCGCGAACGAAAACCTGATGTCCTTGGCGGTCACTGCCGTCCTCCTTGAGACATGACGCAAATGGCAACATCACGTTGGCGCGCCACTCCGTCTTCTGCCGTTTCAGCATGTCGCGCCCAACCTGTCGTACGCAACGTGTCCTGATGGAGTCTTGCGCGAAAAGCGCTGCACGCCTGACGGCGCAATCGGCGCGACCGTCCCGTCCACGACGGGGACTGAGCAAAGAGTTTTTCGCGGCTCGCATCGCATTACACTTGATTTTGGAGCCATTCTAAGTAAGCTACCATTTTGGAGCTATTCTAAGTAGGCTATCAAAGGCCGGACGCTCTGTAACGGAAACTTGACCCTCCGATTACGAACGGGACCCGGCATTTGCCGCAAGAACGCAACCGCTTTCGCGTAGCGAGGTTGCCGTGTTGGGCGAGTCTACCAGGTTACGTCTGCTTTTAGCGCCCGTAGCGCTTGTTATGACGGCCGTTTCGGCCCTTTCAGCGCAAGCCTACGAAGTCAAGCCGGTGTCCGACGGCGGCACCGTTGAAGGCACCGTCACGTATCGTGGCCAAGTGCCGATGAAGAAGATCATCCCGACTAAGGACCGCGACGTATGCGGCGATTCCCGCGAGGAGCCGCGCATCAGGGTCGACGCCAATGGGGCGGTGGAAAGCGCGGTCGTTTACCTCGTCGACGTCAAGGCGGGCAAGGCTTGGCCCGAGCAGTCAAAGCCGCCGGTGCTCGACAACGTCAAATGCCGCTTCGAGCCGGAGGTTCAGGTAATCCAGACAGGTCGCCTCGACGTGGTCAACAAGGACCCGGTGTTACATAACACCCATGGCTATTACGGCAAGCGGACCGCTTTCAATCTCGCTCAGCCGAATCAAGACCAGGTTATTCCCGTCGATCTCACGCGTGCCGGCGCGGTCCGCGTCGATTGCGACGCCCACGGCTGGATGGAAGGCTGGGTCTACGTCGTGGACAACCCCTACTACGCGATCACCGGTCCCGACGGCAAATTCAAGATCACCGACGTGCCGCCCGGCGAATACAAGCTCGTGGCGGTACAACACTTCACCGGGCCCATGGAGATGCCCGTAAAGGTAACGGCGAGTCAGCCCACGAACATGGAGATCGAACTAAAAAAACAATGAAATGACCAAGACGCGATTGGCTATCGCGTTCGCCTCGACGAGTTCTAACGGACTTAGGGAGGACACGGCATGTCTGACGAACTTGAACGCCTCCGGCGTGAGATTCACAGCGAGCTGCATCAGCCCGGGGTACGCCCCGACGATACGCTGAAAATCACGCGTCGCACCTTCATTCATAAATCCCTGGTGTTCGGCGCCGCCACGGTAGGGCAAACATTCGCCTGGTGGCCCCTTCTGAATACGCTCGATATCGCCCACGCCGACGAAGCACCCTTCAAATTCGCGTGGATCTCCGACACCCACCTCTATCCGAAATCGCTCAATACCCGCTTCGTTGAGAAAACCGTGCGCGCGGCTAAGGACGTTCAGTCCATGGATCCGCCGGCCGACTTTCTTATCTTCGGCGGCGACTTGGCCCAGCTCGGCACCGTCGAGGAACTCGAGCTCGGCAATGAGCTGCTGAAGGAAATCAAGATTCCGAAGCACTTCATCCCCGGCGAGCACGACTGGTATCTCGACATGGGCAAGAAGTGGAAAGAGCTCTTCGGCGAGGCGACCTGGGCCTTCGACCATAAGGGGATTCGGTTCATCGGTCTCGACACGGTCGGCAACGGCCCCGATTACTGGACCGCGAAGAATATGACGCCTGAAGAGCGTATGGGTCATATGGCGACCCTCGACGGCACCGTGGCCGGGCCCTGGGCCGGCGTCGGCAAAAAGCAAACCGAGTGGCTGCAAAAGACGCTCTCCGATTGGCCCAAGGATAGGCCGGTGATCATTTTCAGCCACAACCCGCTCTACGAGTACTACCCGCCGTGGAACTTCTGGATCCGCGACTGGCGCGAGGTGCAGGCTGTGTTGAAGCCCTGGACCAAGGTCACCAACATCCACGGTCACGTGCATCAGGTGCTGTACAATGAGATCGGCACCCTGCGCTCGATCGGCATGCTGGCGACGTCTTGGCCATGGCCCTATCCGCCGGAGGGCGTGCCGAAACTGACCACGCCGATGATCCGAGTCGACCCCGGCGATCATTTCGATGGCGTCGGCTGGGGCAAGTGGAGCGTGGATGCTCAAGGCAATTCCGACGTCGAATACATCATGTGGGGCCGCAAGGAGGTCTTCGTTCAGTCGCCGGACGACTACGCCAAGAGCATTCCGGAGGTGATACGGCCGCGCATCGCCGACGCCCAGTATCCTTGGGCCAATCCATAGGGGTAATGGCTATGACAACCGCATCAAACCTCTCAAATCGTTTGCGGCGTCCGATGGTCGTTGCCGCAATCCTCGCCTTCGCCGCCGTGGCCGGTCCCGCGACCGCCCACAAAGATCCGGTGACGCCGGAGCAGCTGAAGGAGTATGACGAAGCGTTCATGGAGCAGGTGGTCATCGGCGATCTCCTGTTCCATGGCGATGGAGCAACGGCGAAGAATCTGGACGTCGAGCTCTCCAAGACGGGGTGGGCTTGCGCGATGTGCCATCCCATGGCCGCCGACACCCATCCGCATTCGTTCCCGAAGTTCCAGGCGCAGATGGGCGAGTTCGCCACGCTGCGTGATATGATCAACTGGTGCATCGAGAAACCGAACCAGGGCGAGAAGATCGATCCCGATGGAGCGGCGATGAAGGCGCTGGAAGCCTATATCTACTGGTCCAACACCGGGTCGAAGCTGATCCCGGGTAAGTACTAGAGGTCTGGCCGGCTGGGCTCTTCAGAGCGGCCAGCACCAAACGCAAACCCCGGCATCGGGAGATCCCGATGCCGGGGCGGCTATCCTCAACGCGGCTGAATCGCGTCCGCTCCGACGCGGCTCGCGTGATTGACATCGCGCACCCGACCCTCATCCATCAGCACCACGGTCCCGGCCAGTCGCTCGATCTCCGCAAACACGTGGCTCACATAAACGATTGGCATGCGGGTCTGATCGCGGAGCCGCTCGAGGAACGGCATCACCTCCGCTTTGCGCCGCTCATCGAGTGACGATAGCGGCTCGTCAAGGAGAAGAAGCCGTGGCGATGAGAGGAGTGCGCGGCCGATCGCAACACGCTGCTTTTCCCCACCCGAAAGGGCCGATGTTCCCCGGCGCAACAACGGGCCGAGATCGAGGAGGCTGACGACCTCTTCGAACGATGAGCTCTCGCCCGCCGATCGGACAAAGATGCTGCCGTAGAGCAGGTTGCCCTTCACGGAAAGGTGGGGAAAGAGACGGCCATCCTGAAACACATAGCCGATGCGCCGGCGATGGGGTGGGAGGAAAACGCCCGCCTCGGTATCCAGAAGGGTCGCGCCATCGACGGCGACGTGGCCGTGCCGCGGCCGAAGCAGCCCGGCGATGACATTAAGAACGCTGGTCTTGCCCGAGCCCGAGGGGCCGAAAATCGCCGTCACCCGGCTGTCGCTGTTGAAGCGCGCGTCGAGTGCGAAATCGCCGAGACGCGCCTCCACCGAGACTTCGAGGCTCATATCGCGTGAAGCTTCCGGCTGACGCGCTGGGCAACGGCCTCGGAGGCGAGGACCGCGGCAAGCGAGATCGCGAGCGACACAATCGTCAAGCGAAGCGCGGACGCTTCGCCCCCCGGCACTTGCGTGAAGGTGTAGATCAGCGTGGGTAGCGTCTGCGTCTCGCCCGGAATATTCGACACGAAGGTGATCGTGGCGCCAAACTCCCCCATGGCTCTGGCGAAAGCGAGAATGGCGCCCGCGAGGATGCCCGGAGCGATCAGCGGCAACGTCACGGTGGCGAAGACAGCGAGCCGGTTGGCGCCAAGCGTGGCCGCAGCCTGCTCCAGTCTCGTATCAACCGCCTCGATCGAGAGCCGGATGGCGCGGACCATCAACGGAAAGGCCATGATGGCGGAGGCTAAGGCCGCGCCTGTCCAGCGAAACGCAAACACAATGCCGAGATGCTCGGCAAGCCAGCGCCCGATCGGCGCGTTCCGGCCAAACGTCAACAGCAGCACATAGCCGGTAACCACGGGCGGGAGCACGAGGGGGACGAGCACGAGCGCATTGAGCAGGCCGCGGCCCAGGAAGCGGCGGCGGGCGAGCAGAAGCGCGGTCAGAATGCCGATCGGCAGGCTCGCCGCCGTCGCCACGAGAGCGACGCGCAAGGAAAGCTTGATGGCAACGAGTTCCTCCGGAGTTAGTGTCAACACGGGGCGCGGATCCCTTGCTCATTTCAGGTCATGACGAATGAGACGGTTTACGTAATGAGGAAACAGGCGTATTCAGGCGATATAGCCATATGGATATATCGAATCGAGGAAAAAGGGAACTGCTGTTGCGTTTGACAATCTCCCGGCTCGGTCTGGCCGTTGCCCTCGCCTGCACGACCCTTCTCACGGAACCCGCGCGCGCGGCCGACATCATCGTGTTCGCCGCCGCAAGCCTGAAGAACGCGCTCGACGACGCCGTCAAGCGCTATGAGAACAAGACCGGTCGCAAGGTCGTGGTGAGCTACGCTGCCTCCTCGGCACTCGCCAGGCAGATCGAGGCGGGCGCGCCGGTCGACATCTTCTTTTCGGCCGATCTCGATTGGATGGACGCGCTAGAGAAAAAGACTCTGATCGACGCCGCGTCTCGGCGCACGCTGTTAGGCAACACGCTCGTTCTGATCGCGCCGAGGGAATCGACTGCCTCTCTACCGATCGAAAAGAACTTTCCACTGCTTGGGGCCCTCGGCCCCGAAGGCAGGCTCGCCATGGCAAGCGTCGACTCCGTGCCCGCGGGGAAATACGGCAAGGCGGCGCTGACTTATCTCGGGGTGTGGGACGCGGTCGCACCGCGTGTGGCGCAGGCCGACAATGTGCGCGCGGCCTTGGCCTTCGTGGCAAGAGGCGAAGCGCCGCTCGGAATTGTCTATAGGACCGACGCGAGCGCCGAGCCGGAGGTTCGCGTCGTCGCCACGTTCCCCGCTGAGAGTCACCCGAAGATCCTCTACCCCGTGGCCCTCCTGGCCGGAGCAAAACCCGACGCGCGCGGCTTTCTCGACTTCCTGCTGTCGCCCGAGGCGGCCCCCATCTTCGAGGCGCAAGGATTCTCCGTCGAGCGCAACTGACTCGCGCTGAGAGGAGGACCGCGTCAGCCCTCGGACCGTTGCAGTGCCTCCCACATGAGGCGGACAAGGGACGCGCCGTCGCGCCTTTCGAGCTCTGCGGCCGCCCGGTAAGCCTTGGCTGCGAAGAGACAGGCGTCCCCATAGCGTTCCGGTGGCACCTGATCCGCCAATAGCAGCAGCAAATCCTCTCTGGGCATCTTTCTGACAAGCTTCCCGATGATCGCAGCCTTATCCTCCTTGGTCATCTCCGGCCTATCGGCCGCGGTCGTGATCACGCGTTCATGAATGGCGGCTTCGCGGTCGATCAGCTTTTTCGGCATGGCGCTATAGACATCCGCCTCCTGTCCCGAGACGTACTTGAAGCAGAGCTTGGCGTCCTTGGCGCCGAGCGCAGTCAGTTGCTCGGCCCTGAGCACGCCGAGATCGACCAGGACGTCGTCATCGGCAAGCGGGATCTTGGCACGCATGAAGCGCTGCAACGCGGGTCCGATCGTGGCCACGATTTCCTCGGCGGTCATGCCTTTGATCGTAACCTGATCCAAATTCTTGGTGAGCTCCCCATAGTCCTGGGGAAACCGCGCCTCGATCGCTGCAAGCAAAATAGCGGCTGCATTTGGGCCAGTCTTGAGCGGCGCCTCCTTTGCCCCTTCGTTTGGGATTGCGGCGGTGGGCTCGTCTCCCTCCTCGTCGATCGCGAACGCGCGGAGCAAGATTGCGGCCTCGCTCTCCCTCAAGCCTACGACCTCTTGATTCAGGTCAACCCACGCCCGGCAATAGTCCTCATATTTTTCCGGCGGCACGTCTTTCGTGAGGGCCAAGTCCAATCTTTCTTGGCTGATCGTTTTGCTCAGCTTGGCAAAGAGGCGGGTTATCTCAGCCTGTGGGGTTCTTGGCCTCATGGCCATGGTTTCGACGACCCGCTTGTAGATGTCGAGCTCCCGATCCAATAGGGCTTCGGGGAGGTGGCGATAAAAGCTCCCGGTCATGTCTGATCCGGAGGCATAGCGGTGACACAGCGCCGGGTCCTTCTTTCCGAGCGCCGCAAATTCTTCGGCCGAGAGTGTGGCGAAATCGATCAGAACGTCGTCGTCGGCGTATTTGAGGTGAGCCATCACCAGCGGGTAAAGCTTGGCCCAGAACGCATCGAGTATCTCGGTGTCGGTCTCACCCTTGACGTAACCCCTGTACCAGTCATCGACCATCGCGGCGTAGTTTTGCGGCAGCCGCTCCTTCATCGCGCCGAGCACGGGCCAGAGCTCGATCAGCCGTTCCGCCAGCGTCTCCTTCGAGACTTGCGCGCCGTAACCCGACGCCGCGAACTCGCTACCATCGGCGATGGCGCTCACGACTTTGGCCTTCAGCAGATCGTCCGCCGACGGCGTCAACATGTCGTCGCTCGGCGTGGCAATCGCGCGTTCGACGAAGTCCGGATCGAATCCCGCATCGAGATAGATCTGCTTTTGATCCCGGTCCGCCTCGGTAAGTTCCTTCTTGCTCATTCCCGGGAAGTGCGAGGCATGAAAGCCGATGACGGCGCCTTCTCTTAGCCAGCGCGCACGGCCCGCCGCGTAGACGACGGCGCAGGCCGACTGGCATTCATGGGCGACATAGGTGATGAGGCCGCGCTCCTTGATCGCCTTGTGCAAGGCGAGAGCCTCGCCGATGCGCCCGCCGGGGCTGTCGAGATGCACGACCGAAATTCGCGGTGAAGCGTTGAAGATGCGCACGAAGTCTTCGGTCAACCCATATTTGATGCCGCCCGTGATTTCGACCTCGGTGCCGTCGCGCATGATGCGGAAGGCGTAAGGTCCCATTTCCGGGTCGTCGAGAAACGCCATGCGCGACACTTCGGCCATCTGCGGCAATCCCGCATAGGTCAGGGTCGCGGCGAGTTGCAGCGCCCAAAGGACGGAGAGGGCTTGCGCGACGCCGCCCCAGAAGGCGGGGCGCCCCGCGCCGATGCGCTCGTGCCGGTAACGGCGCGCCGAGCGCCAAATGCCGACGATCTGCCAAACGGTGATGACCGTGATCGCCACCCAGATGGCGGCGAGGCAGATAAAGGCCGCAAGCGGTTGGTAGCTCTCATCTTCGATCAAGAGACGGGTCAGCCCCAGCACCACGGCGTAGGCCGCGATGTTGCCGAGAAAGCCGATCCCCCAATAGGAGATCGGGAGACTGAGCTCGCCGCGCCAATGGCGCGCGATGAAATTGTTCCATGGCCGGCGCGCGCCTGCCTCAGCCTGTCCCGCTTGCTGCAGGCGCTTGCGGACATTCCTGCTGAGGACAAGGCCGATGAGAAAGAAGGCGAATCCTGAGGCGACGGTCGCACCGGCAAAGAGCAGTGCGGTTTGGACTGCAGCCGCACGGGGTTCTGCATCGCTGGGGACGACAAGACTCCACGCAAGAAGCGCGCTCATGGCACCAAAGCCTGCCCCCCATGCGGCGTAGCGCGCGGGCAAGGCGCCGACGACCGCGGACGCCGCGCTCGTGTCGTAGGGCCGGAAGCGACGGAGCCTGTCGCGGGCGAAGAACGCCGCGACCGCCGCGCCTGCGCTCATGAGCGCGGCCGCGATGACGAGCAGATAGACCCCGTCGATGTCGATTGCAATGTAAGGCAAGCCCATGATCCCGCCGGCGACAGCCCCGTTCCGCGCGAAGCGAAGCGGCATGCCTTCGATCCAGTGCTCGGCGCTGCCCTCTTGCTGCTGCGGCCGGCCAGTTGTGCTCGCGGCGGGCTTGGCGGCTGCGTCTTGTGGCGGCGGCGCTTCAGTGCGCTTGGCGGCTGTCTCGAAAGCACCGTGCCCGGGCTCCGGCAGAGGGGGAAGGCTCTGCTGCTGCGACGTTTGCGGCGGCAGTGGCGGGAGTGGGGGCGGTGGCGGCGGCGGTTGAGCGATGAGCCCTGAGAGCAAGGTCGGAAAGCGCGGGGCCGGCGGCGGTGTAATCAGCCCCGACACCGCGCTAAGGGGTCGCCAGCCGGCGAAACCCGGTTTCCAGACGAGATCGTTCGGGCGTAACGTCCCCGCTTCGGCAAAGCGCAAGATTTCGTCGCCCGCGTAAGGCCCGTACTGCTTGCCGTCGCGGGCTAGATACCAGGAATGATGCTGAGGACCTTGTTCGGACATTTGCGCCCGCCCCTCAACCCACCGCCACTAAGCTCTTCGCCCTCGCTCAAATTCACATCATTGAGGCGCATCACGTGGGATGAGCGCCAACCGGAATTCTCGGTAGTGCTTCTTGAGCGCCATTGGAACCACGAGCACGAGCACCGCGAGACCGGCAATCCAACCAAGGATTGTTGTCATCATGCGGATTTCGAGTTGCTCGTAGCCGGCAAACTCCAGGGCAAACCCGACGAAAAAGCTAATGGCAAATCCCGCCACGAAGGCCCCGACGAATGAGCGCCAAAGAATAAGCCACGCGACCGGGGCGATGCGCTTCCATGTGGGCTCGAGTTCCGCCGGCAGGGTCGCTTCCGTGGACCCTGCCGCAACGTCAGGCTCAGCCGCGTCGTCCGAATGGACGGCGGCGTCCGGGTTCGTGTCGGTCGCACTCTCCGCAGGCGAGGCGGCGAGGCCAGCGATCGCATGGACCGGTTTCCACCCCTCGAAGCCCGGCCTCCACACGAGATCGTCGGCGCGCAATTGCCCGCTTTCGGCAAGGCGCAGGAACTCCGCGCCCGCGTAAGGCCCGAGTTGCTGGCCGCCGCGCGCGAGATACCAGGACTGAAGCTGCGGTGCTTGTTCCGACATGTCCCCCTTACCCCCGTCAAAACTATAGCACGCGGCAGTTGCGCTGCCTGTTGCCAAACTGCAACCGCAGCGCGCGTTTTAAGTCATTGATTCCACTTGGGTAAAACCCGGAAACACGCCCAAACCCGCGGGGCCGCGGGGCGGTCCCAAAAAATTTGGAGGCGCCCCCAAGCTTTTGCCGGGCTCATGCGTCAAAGGAAGTAAGCGCCGCTACGACCGGGCGGCGCCGAGAGGCATCGTGGACCTGAAGGCGCGCCAGAGTCCTTTTTCTACCTCGCCCGCGATTGCGCGGAGCGGGAGCGCGTCGGCTTCGGCGGGCGGCGAAAGCCTCGAAGGCGCGGATGCTTCCGACAGTGATCTCGCAAGCCGCGCCGCTTGCGGCGATCGCGACGCGTTCGAATGTCTCCTGCGGCGGCACTACGATCGCATCCATCGCCTGGCGTGGCGGTTTACCGGTTCGGTCGCCGACGCCGAGGACATCGCGCAAGAGGTTTGCTGCAAGCTCGTTGAGAAGATCGGCACCTTCAAGGGAGAAGCGAAGTTCACCACCTGGCTTACCGGCATCGCCGTCAACGCCTGCCGCGATCACTATCGGCGCGGGCGAACGGTCGCGCGGCTCAGGACGGATGTTGCGGTGTTCGCCGAGCTCGCGCCATCTCCCGACGGTAGCGATCTCCATGCACGCACCTGGCTCGCCAGTGCGCTCGCCCGGCTCGATCCGATCTTGCGCGATACCGTCGCGCTTGTGGTCGGCGAGGACATGACCCATGCGGAAGCGGCATCGGCGCTCGACGTTGCCGAATCCACCGTCTCCTGGCGCATGCGTGAAGCGCGCCGTCTTTTGACAGAAGAGCCTAGCAAGGAGGCCCAAGATGGCCCCTGATCCCGATCTTCGTTCCCTCGTTCCCGAGGCGCCGGAACCGCGCGATGCGCCGCGCGAGAAGGCGATCGCCGCGGCCTTGGCACGCTTCGACGAACAAATTTCAAATCCTCGCAAAGTGAATGCGCGCGAGACGCGTCTCATGGAGCAGGCGGTCAATCCAACACGGCCGTCGCACAGGAGGAGAGCTATGTCGCAAGCGCGCTACGCCATCGCCGCAAGTCTCGTGTTCTTCATCGCAGGGTCGGTCGCATGGTTCTACGTGAATGAGGCGCCGCTTCGCTGGAAGGCTGGCAGCCAGGCGGGTCCCGAGGTCGTAACAGCGCAGCAAAACCCGGCGACAGGAGAGCAAACTCAGCAGGCGGCTCCCGCAGCCACAAGAACGGAACAGCCGAGTGCGCCTCCGTTGCCCGCGCCCGCTTCCCCGGAAATCGCCTTCGATTCTGCTTTCGATTCCGAGTCGGTCCCTCGAATCGCCAGCACGGATTTCGCGCGGTCCTTGGGGGGAATGCAGGGCCACCGGAAGCGGGAGTTCAGCCCTTCCGCCGGCGAGATGGCTTATGCCCCGGCTCCGAGCGAACACGCGCCACAGGCCGAACCCGTCGGCCGCGATCAGTTCGAAGGTGCGCGCGAGAATGCCTTCAAACAAGTGCGCGAGGACCCGGTCTCGACCTTCTCCATCGACGTCGATACCGCCTCCTATTCCTTCATGCGCGCCTCGCTCAATCACAACCTATTGCCGCAGCCTGAAGCGGTGCGGACTGAGGAGCTCGTCAACTACTTCCCCTACGATTACGCCGCGCCGGCAAGCCGCGACGAGCCGTTCAAAGCGAGTGTCGCCGTTTTCCCAAGCCCATGGTCGGAAGGGCGCAAACTCGTCCGCATCGGCATCAAGGGTTACGCAATCGAACAGACGGTCCGCCCCCGCGCGAATCTCGTATTCCTGATCGATACGTCGGGTTCGATGGAAGGCCCGAACCGGCTGCCCCTGGTGAAGCAGTCTCTTGCGATGTTGGTCGGTGAGCTTGAGCCTTCAGATCGCGTGGCCATCGTCACCTATGCCGGAGAGGCCGGGACCGCGCTCGAACCGACCCTTGCAAGCGAAAAGTCGAAGATCTTCGGCGCGATCGAGCGCCTCGGCGCCGGCGGTTCGACGGCAGGCGGCGAGGGCATTCGCCAGGCCTATGCGCTTGCCGCGCAGAACTTCGATGCCAAGAGCGTGAACCGGGTGATCCTCGCAACCGACGGCGATTTCAATGTCGGCATCACCGATACCGGCGAGTTGCAGGGCTTCGTCGAGCGCGAGCGCGGCAAAGGCATCTTCCTCTCAGTGCTCGGCTTCGGCATGGGCAACTACAACGATGCGCTGATGCAGGCGCTCGCACAGAACGGCAACGGTGCGGCCGCCTATATCGACACGGTCAACGAGGCGCGGAAGGTGCTGGTGGAAGAAGCGACCTCTTCGCTGTTCCCGATCGCCAAGGACGTGAAGATTCAGGTCGAGTTCAATCCGGCGGCCGTCGCCGAGTATCGCTTGATCGGTTACGAGACGCGGCTCCTCAATCGCGACGACTTCAACAACGACAAGGTCGATGCGGGAGAGGTCGGTTCGGGACAATCGGTCACCGCGCTTTACGAGATCGTGCCCGTCGGGGCCCCGAGTGTCGTCGGCGATCTGCGCTATGCTCCGCAGGGTTCCGATACGAGCGCCAAGCCCGTCGCAAGCAGCGACGAGTATGCCTTCGTCAAGATCCGCTACAAGCTGCCAGAGTCCGACACGAGCAAGCTCATCACCGCGCCGGTCGATCATTCGGCGGAATTCGCCCGCTTCGAGGATGCGCCGGCGGATGCGCGTTTCGCGACGAGCGTCGCCGCCTTCGGCGAGATTCTGCGCGGCGGACGCCACACCGGCACGTTCAAACTCGACGACGTGCTGACAGCGGCGACCGCGGCACGCGGCGACGATCCTTACGGTTATAGGTCGGAGTTCCTCCAGCTCGTCCGCGCGGCGAAGACCGCAAGCGCCCTCCCCCCGCTTGAGTAGCGGCGCGGGCCGAGGCTGGATGGCGGGTGGCGGGACCCGGACGGCGATGTCAGCCTCTGGGTCCTTGCCCCCGCCCTGGGGGATCAGGTTCTGGCCGAAATTGCGCCGTCGTCCCGGCCGCGATGAAGGCGCGCCCTTGAGGCCCGATCACAGAGGGGCTCGTGAGACCCGACCGGTCCTAGGGTCTGGGCGGAGTCGTCGGCTTGCGCGCTGGAAAACCTAAGCCGCTGAGGGCGAGCAGAAACCCCAAGGCGAAGTAGCGCAATGCGTTGCTGAGATTGCACATGGCCGTCTCCTTCCGTCACAGGCGTTCTAAGCCTGAAGGAGAGTTTGAATCATTTGCCGGTGGTGCGCTGTGAGCTTTGCCACAAACCGATGCATTGTCGCCTCGAGCGCCGGCCGAGCCGGGCGGCAGCGGCTCACATTAGATTCGAGACGCCGGCCTCCAGCACTTCGACCGTGTCGCCGACGCAGACCGCGCCCGCATTCTCCGGGATCAGGTTTTGGCCGAAGATCACGCCGCCATCGCGGGAGCGATGAAACCGGCCAAGCGTGCGCAAGGGCTCGTGAGGGTCGCTTTGCGCGCCGGTGTCGGGGTCGTAAGTCGTGACCACGCACCTCGCGCAAGCGGCCGCCACCCGGAAGCGGACGTTCCCGATCCTGATGGCGCGCCAAGTGTCCTCCTCCCACGGCGCCGCGCCTGCGATCACGAGGTTCGGGCGGAATCGGCCCATGGCGATGTCGGCCCCGGCGCGCGTGCAGAGATCGTCAAGCGAGCTTCGCGACGCGAGCAGCAGCGGATAGTCGTCGGCGAAGCTGAGATGCTCTCCGCCGTATTTTGCATCGATTGGTCGCGCCTTCGGGTTGGCGAGATGGACAAGCCTGACTTGCGTGCCGAGCACGCCTGAGAGGAACGCGTCCGCCTCGGAGCCCGCCCCCACAGCCCGAGCCGTGCCATCCCAGATCGTCACCTCGCATTGGTCCGCGCCTTCGTCCGGCGTGACCACGGTGCACGCGCCCGCTTGGGCATGCATCATGCGGATGCCCGCCTCCCCCTTTTCGACTTCGATCTGCACCATTCGGGGGAGTTCGCGGATCGTCTGGCACTTTCCCGAGCCATCGACAACGAGCCAGCGGCGATCGCCCTCAAGACCGATCGGCTCAACCGCCGCCTTGCTGACTTGGTGCCCGCGCATACTCTTGACCGGATAGCGATGGATTTCCGCAAGCTGCACGTCTTAAGCCCCTCTTCTCGCAGGACCGATCAGGGCCGGGGATCGCGCATGAGCCCGGCCCCCGCGCTCCATCTTGGCCTGTGACGGGCGAAGCGCAACCCCGGCGTTATCGGCCCTGCGTGGACGCTCTTCTTGCGATAAGGCGGAATCTTCACCGGCGAATTGCCGAGCGGGCTGGGGGCGCGCCTTCGTGACCTTTCGGTAACTCCTTGGGGCTTAGGCTTGGGGCTCCAGCGCGAGACGGGAACCGTCGGGGGACGGGAATGCGGAAGCTATCGATCGTTATTATTGTGGCTTCGCTTGTGGCGACCCTGCTCGCGTGCACCGATCAGCCGCCCTCTGCGGTCAACTCCGCTGCGACCAATTCGCTGGCCTATGAGCGCCCGGCGCCAATCGTTCGCGCACCCCTTGCGCCCGCGCAAGGGTATGCGTCCCCGCCCCCTCTCGGCACCCCGCCTCCGCTCGGGGCGCCTTACGGCGGTCCGCCCGCGCCGGCGCCGCTCTACGGCAACGCGCCCCAATACGGCGCCGACCCGCAGACGGCTGCGCTCGATGGCTGGCGCGCTTCGCCCCGCTGGTCTGCCGTTCAAGGCAATGGCTGCATCGAGGTCGAACAAGACGGGCAACCCGGGCAGCGGGGGCAAATGAAGATCGAGCCATGCGCGAAACGGGCGCCCCGCAACGAGCCCCCTGCCCCCGCCGAGGCCATGGCGTTTCCCGAGACGATGGCGCCCGGCGAGACGATGGCCCCTCCTGACTATTGAGCCCTGGCGAACTTTCCCAACGCGCACTGGTCAATCGCCGAAGGCCGCGATACCGGTCTGCGCGCGCCCCAAGATCAGGCCGTGGATATCGTGCGTCCCCTCATAGGTGTTGACCGTCTCCAGATTGGCGAGATGACGCATGACGTGGTACTCGGCGGCGATGCCGTTGGCGCCGTGCATGTCGCGCGAGAGGCGCGCAATGTCGAGCGCCTTGCCGCAATTGTTGCGTTTGACGAGCGAAATCATTTCCGGGGTGGCCAAGCCTTGGTCCATGAGGCGCCCGACGCGCAGCGCCGCCTGTAGTCCGAGGGCAATCTCCGTTTGCATGTCGGCAAGCTTCTTCTGGATCAGCTGAGTTGCGGCGAGCGGTCGTCCGAACTGGCGGCGGTTCAAGGTGTAGTCGCGTGCGGCATGCCAGCAGGCCTCGGCCGACCCCATGACGCCCCAGGCAATGCCATAGCGGGCGCGATTGAGGCAGCCGAACGGTCCGGCAAGACCGACAGCCCCGGGCAGGATTTGGTCTTCTGAGACGAGGACGCCATCCATGTGAATGCTGCCGGTCGCTGAGGCCCGTAGCGACAGCTTGTTGCCGATTGTCGAAACGGAAAGGCCGCTTGCGCCCTTCTCGAGAATGAAACCGCGAATTCTCCCCTCGTCGGCGTCGCTCTTCGCCCAGACGATAAAGATATCGGCGATCGGCGCGTTCGTGATCCAAATCTTGGAGCCGCTAAGCCGATAGCCGCCTGCAATCTTCTCGGCGCGTGTCGTCATGCCGCCCGGATCCGATCCCGCCTCAGGCTCCGTCAAGCCGAAACAGCCGATGAGTTCGCCCGAGGCCAATCTTGGCAGATAGGCTTGGCGTTGTTGCTCGTTGCCGTAGGCTAGGATCGGGTACATCACGAGCGAAGACTGCACCGATATCGCCGAACGATAGCCGGAATCGATGCGCTCGATTTCACGCGCGAAAAGGCCGTAAGCGACATAGCTCGCGTCGGAACCGCCATAGCGTTCCGGCAGGAGCGCGCCGAGCAGCCCGATCGCTCCCATCTCCGTCATGATGTCACGGTCGAACCGCTCATCGAGATAGGCGGCGGTGACGCGGGGAAGGAGTTGCGCTTGCGCATAGGAGCGCGCGGTGTCGCGGATCTGACGCTCCTCGTCCAGGAGTTGATCTTCGAGCCGCAGAGGATCGGCCCACACGAAGGGCTCGGTCTTGAGGGTCGAATCGGCGTTTTTCTGCATGGAAGCACCGCGCTTACGGGAAACGAAGCTGAGGGCGCTATTGTCCTACATATTGATCGTTAAGCGCAAACGGGGAGCAGCGGGCCGCGCCTCTATTCGCCGGCGAGAACAAGCGTCCAATAGGCGCGGCCGTTCTTGTTCTTGGCCATGGCGACGCCGATGGCGCTGACATTGGTGCGCAACAGATTGGTGCGGTGGCCGGAACTATCCTTCCAGATGCGAAGCGCATCGCTGAAGGATTTTTGCCCCGAGGCGACATTCTCAGAGGCGATCTTGGCGGGATAGCCGGCCCGCGCCGCGCGCTGCATCGGCTTCGAGCCGTCATTCCCGGTATGCCCGATGCCGCTCCGCGCCGCCTGCGCCTTCGACTGCGCCTCCGCGGCCAGGCAGAGACGCTCGTCGAGAACGAGCGGCTCGCGTCCGTTCGCGGTGCGGAAGGCATTGACCTCGGCGAGAGCCGCCTCCCGGTTGAGCGGCTGCACGGGGCGCTTGGCGTACTCGGGCGACACCAGCGTCACGGAACAGCCGCCGAACGGATTCCATATGCATGGTATGCGCAACTCAGCCGCGGCGGGCGATGCCGGAAGCATGAGCATGGCGGCAATGACGATGCTTCGCGTGTGCATGAGGTCCCCCGTGACCCCCTCCAGCATAGCGGCAAGCCGGCGGCGTTGTCCAAACCCGGCGAG
>CAYMJW010000031.1:0-16841 GCA_964390455.1 uncultured Methyloceanibacter sp.
CGCGTGCTCTCCCACAAGGGGAGAGCGGGAGACTATCCCGGCGATCTTTCGGCGCGTTCGGGCGTTAAACCCTCGGAAAGACGCTCAGGCGTCTAATGAGGCCTTGGTTCGGGGGTTCCAGTCGTGTTCCTGCGTACGGCTCTTTGCGCGACGCTTGTTCTGAGCTCCGGCGTCGCCGCGGCACAAGACCTGCCGCAATGGCGATCGCTTTTCGGATCGCCGGCCGTAAGCACGACCACGCCCGCCAATGCGCTCTTCGGCGCCGCCACTTCCCCTGCCCCGCTTGCCGCGCGCGCTATCGGATCTTACTCGCGCGGCTGTCTTTCCGGCGGCGTAGCACTTCCGGTCAACGGACCGGATTGGCAGGTGATGCGGCTCTCGCGCAACCGCAACTGGGGTCATCCCCTGCTCATCGCCTATCTCGAACGGCTTGCGAATGACGCGCGCAGGGTCGGCTGGCCCGGCCTCCTGATCGGCGACATGGCCCAGCCGCGCGGCGGCCCGATGCTGACCGGGCATTCCAGCCACCAGATCGGGCTCGATGCCGACATCTGGCTGACGCCGATGCCGGACCGCGTGCTCAGCCGCGCCGAGCGCGAGAACATGACGGCTGTCTCGATGCTCCGCGATCCGCTCAATGTTGATCGCCAAGTATGGACGCCGACGCACACGAGGCTGATCCGGCTCGCTTCATCCTATCCGGAGGTCGAGCGCATCTTCGTCCATCCGGCGATCAAGCAGGCGCTCTGCGACCAGACCGGACCGGATCGCGCCTGGCTCAGCAAAGTGAGACCCTGGTGGGGGCACTATTATCATTTCCACGTGCGCATCGCCTGCCCGCGGGGAAGCGCAAGCTGCAAGGAGCAGAAAGACGTGGCGGGACAAGACGGCTGCGGCGCCGAGCTCGATGACTGGTTCCAGCGCCTGCTTGAGGCCGAGCGGAAACCGACCGAGCCCGACAAGCCGGCCAAGGCACGCTCTCTCACTCTCGCTGACTTGCCGAACGACTGCCGGACCGTGCTCACTTCGGGCGGCGGCGTCGCGCGCACGGCGAAACCGCAGACCGCCGACAAGCCTGCCGGACCCCCGCCACCACGCCTCAAATTCGGGGCCGGCCGGCAGCCAGCGCCTTTCGGGCTCGGAGATTAGTCATGGCACCGGCTTCACCGCATCGATCCCATAACGCGCTCGCAGCCTTGCGTTGCGGCACAGGCCTGATCGTCTTGCTGCTGGCAGGATGCGCAACTCAACCGGCCTTTGTCGCCACCGACTACGCCAAATGCCAGGAACTGGGCTTTCAGCAAGGAAGCCGCGACTACACGATCTGCCTCACGGAAGTGCAGAAGCGGCGAACCACGCTCGCCTCAGGCCCGGAACCGATCGTCGAATAAGGCGGAAAATCGGCAACGGGCGGGATGTTAACCGGCTGCGGCGTTGCATCCAGGTCACACGGCCCTCTCTTTTTTGCACGGCTGGAACGCATCACGGCGGAATGCATTTTTGCTCCAGAACGCTCATTCTCGGAGGAACAGTGATGAACTGGACGCAAGTCGCGGACGCCTGGAAGCAGGCCAAATCCAGGATTCAAACAAAGTGGGGCAAGCTCACCGACGACGACCTCGACCTCATCGACGGCCGGCGCGATCGGCTTGAGAGAAAGCTTCTGCAACTCTACGGCTTTGCCCCAGACTACGTGCGGAAAGAAGTCGATGATTGGGTGCGCTGGCAGGGGCTCGCCGGTCCGCGCAGCCGAAAGACCCAATCGCGCTCATCACTCGCGCTGGGATAGCGCCGGACTTGTGAGCTCACGACGCCGGCGCTTGGCATCGCTCGCTGCCGCTTGTCTTTCCGCGCGCGAAGTCACATCGGACAAACCGAGGGCGGCCGCGACCGGCGACCGCCCTCGTTCGTTTGCCACTGACGCGTTACGCGTTACCGCACACCGCCATTGGTGGCATAGGGGTTCGGGAAGCCTTCGGCCGCGGCGGGAGCAACGGCGGCAACGGTCAGCGTCACGGCGATCAGAATGGTCTTCAACATCGGGGTTCTCCTTGGTTCAAGTCGGGGGTGACACCGGCCATATCGGGCGCGAGGCCGCGCAATCAACGCACGCGGCGTCACGTCTGCGTGAGACCGCGACAATCTCCGAAGTCACGTCTGCGTGAGAACGCCGTGCGTCTCGTCGCGACTCACGATCGCGTGAGTTCGTGACGCATGGACAGGTCGCGATTGCGCGCGTGTCGCGCGTGCAAGAGCGACAAGCCGAACAAGCCGGTTGTCCGCGATAGGCCCCGCTCGCCGCCGCCGAGCAGGTCTTGGTCTCGACGCAGCCCGAAACTCGGCTATAGGAATGACGCAGAGCAAACGCCAACCCATGACCAGGCAAGGGGCAGAGCGTGACAGTTGTCGATGAGGCCACACGCCTCCTGTTTGGGCTTCCCTTCGAGGCGTTGCCGGCGGAGCGGAAGGCCAAAGCCTATGGCACGGATTATGCCCATATCGTCTTGAGCAGCGGCGGGGAGCTTTATCTCACGTGCTACGGCTGGGCGCTCAAATCGCTGGTGGTGCCCCATGCCTGGTATGTCGACGCGCGCTACCGCCGACAGGGACGCCGCCTGCTGAACTCGACAGGAACGGTGTATCGCGTGCCGTCGGTCTCCCCCATCGGCGCGACCGAAAGCATCGTGGTGAAGTTCTCGCGGGTCGCTCAAGATGTCCCGATCTTTATCGACAGAAGCGTCGATCCCGAGATCGGACGATTGGCCGACACCGCGTCCTTCAATGATCCCTTCGAGGAGGTCGCATGGGTGATGCGGTTGCGCCGGGGCCCTTTTGGCCCGGATCGCCCGCGCATCCTGACCAAGCGTCCCCTTGCCATCTACAGCCCCCCGAACCGCTATGAGCTTTGGCAGCTCGGCCGGAAAGAAGGGCTGTTCGCCGAGCACGCCGCGCGGCTTGAGGCTGACCAAGATGAAACCGAAGCGGACCTCCGCGTCTCACTCGATCTCAACCGCGACTACATTCTCCTCTTTCAATGGGTCAAAGGCCTCGACACGGAGGCGATGTATGCCGCTGGTGCTCTGTCGGAAGATGAGATGACGGCGCTCTACCATCGCTCGATGCGCGAGCTCGGAGCGAACGGCTTCGTCATGCTCGACAACAAGCCGAGGCACCTCATCCTGCGCCAGCGGCGCAACGGGCGTTTGTTGCGGCGCGATGATGCCCTCGCCTATGCCCTCATCGATTTCGAGTTACTGAAGCCTTTGCGCCCGATTTGAAGCGTGCACCCTTTGTCACGGGCCCTAGCGGGCAACAACTAGGGCCTTGATCGGTTCTTCCGATCAAACCGCGGGCGCAATCCAATTTGAGAGAGACTGTTCCACCTCACACCTAGGAAAGGAGCGGAAACAAACAAACGACGGGAGATTGCAAAATGGTGTGGCGCTTCCTGAGCCACTACGGTGCGAACAAGGCCAACGACTTGATTAACGAACTCGCCGCCCAGGTCGTGCGGTTCGATCCGGATTCGGCCAGCGAGGCGGAGATTTCGGTGATCGAGACCGAGCTCGACAAGCTCGGCCGGCGCATCGCCGAGGCCGAACTTGAAGTCCGACGCGAACACAAGGAGACGATGGCGCTGCGGAAGAGCTATGACGAGCATGTCAAGGCGGCCGAAGTGCTGGAGAAGACCCTTGCCACGGAAACCGATGCCGGCCGCCGCGCCGAAGTCGAAACGAGCCTCGCGCGACTTGTTTCCGCGCTCGAGGAGATGACGGTTGAAATCGCTCGCGAGGAAGAAGAGGACCGGGAAGTCGAGGCGTGGCGTCTCGAGCTTAGAACGAGCTACGACGCGCTCGCCGAGAAGCTGAAGGCGGCGCGGCGCGAACTCGGCACCGCGCGCCGCCAGATGGAAACCGCTGCGCTTCAGCGGGAACGGGCGGCCGAGCGGGGGCAGCTTGCCATGGAGCGGGCAGGACTTTCTTCGGTGCTGAGCACGGTCGGCGTCGCGCTCGCGGCGATGAATCAGGAAACGTCGCGGGCGCGCGCCGAAACCGCGGCGATCACGCTCAAGGCCGAGGCCCTGGCGCCGCGCGGCGTCGAGACGGACCCGCATATCGAGGCGGCCTTGGCCAAAGCCCGCCACGCCGCGTTGCCAGAGAAAGGCTCGGTGCAAGACCGGCTGAAGGCGCTGAAGGGCGAGAAGAAGCCGCGCCTGCTAACGGCGAGCTAATGGATAGGCTGCATGCTCATGAGCCGTAGAAGGCGTGCGTGAGTATGCGCGCAGGAAAACGCGCTAATGGCGAATATCTATCTCTTCATCGAGTTGCTGCGAATCGCCAATGCCGATTCCGTGGCGCAGCAGGTGAGAGCATTGGTCATGGAGAAATGTCAGTTCGCCAATGTCGTGGTGCTCAATCACCGCAAGCTCGTCGCTCAGCTCGATTGCCCAGATCCTGCCGACGGCGACAAGGCGATCCTGACCAAGATAGCAACCGTGCAGGGCGTCGTGCAGACGAACGTCATTTCCGTCATCCGCCCTGTGAGGCCCTGAACAGAACCTGTCATCGTGCGGTCTTCCCCCCCCCCCGGCGCCTGCCCTTCGGCGACCAGCTCAAGGCCTGATGGCCCTCGGCGACCTCTACCAGAACTTCCCGACGATTTTGCCTGGAACGCGCCTTTCGGAGTACGGGAGAAGTAGCGTTTAATCGCGCGCACGCGACCAACACCTCAAATTGCCAATGGAGAAATAGAGATGATGAGAACGATCGCCTTGGCCCTCGCTTTTGGTCTATGTGCGACAGGGGTCTATGCCGAAGAGGGCGATGACGAGAAAGCCGAAGCCGCGCCCGATGCGGCCAAAGCGCAGATCATGGACCCGGCGGCCCACAATCTTGTTCGTCTGGATCCCCTGATGCTGGGGTCCGACACCGACAGCGCGCACATGGCGCCGAAGGAGTACAAGCTGAAGACTGGACAGGGCTATCGCTTGAGGATCGTCGCGTCCGATCAGGCAGAATACGCGTTCGTCGCGCCGGCCTTTTTCCGCAACATCTGGATCCGCAAGGTTGAGGCGGGCGAGGTGGAGATCAAGTCGGCGACGCTCGACGAAATCGAGTTCGAGAGCGGTGGCGAAGCCGAGTTGTTCTTCGTTGCCATCAGGCCCGGAACTTACGAGTTCGGATCGAAGGGTCTCATGGAGCGCGGCGTCGTCGGTAAGATCATCGTCGAATCGGGTGGTTGAGACCTAGGCCCCGCGCCCGCGCTCAGCGCCTCGGAGCGCTCAAGCGAGACCGGTTGCACCTGCGATCATGGTGTTGCTGACCTTGATCTTGTGAGCGAGCTCGCGGCCGATGAGCTGATAAATCAGGCCTGCGACTTCGGTTTCGTTCTTGAAGAACTTCTTGAGCGTATCGCGGTCGAAGACGAGCGCCCGCACGGGCGTTTCGGTGATTACCGTCGCCGTGGCAGGCCGTTCGGTCAGAAACGCGACTTCGCCGACGAAATTGCCTTCCTCGAGTTGCGAGACGGCGCGGCCGCCAATGGTCACGGCGACGCGGCCGGCGCAGAGAAAGTAAAGCTTATGCAGAGCCTGGTTCTCCTCGGCAAGCGTGGTGCCCTCAGGCAGATCGCACAGCGCGCCGGCGCCGAGCAACCGCGCGATCTTCGCATCGTCGAGCCCGGTCAGCGCCTTGCGCAGCAGCTCGCGGTCCTTCTCGGGGAGACGCAAGCTCAAGCGGTCCTGCACCAGGCGTGCGAGTTGGTAGAGATTGATGGCGATGAAGACGAGGTCCCAGCCAATACCGGTGCGGAGGTCGCCGCCCGACATCATGAAGTAGACGATTTCGAGCGCCAATCCGCCGACGGCGACGACCCTGAGCCAGAAAATGTCCGTCAGCCAATATGAGACCGCAATCAGAATGTAGGAGAAATGGCCCGGCCAGTTGTTGAAACTAAACAAAGTCCCGAGTTCATCCATGGCGTTTCCCGCAATCGGGCCGAAGCCCCTATTCCTTTTTCTTGAGCAGTTCGTAACTCAGCGCACCGGAGGGGCACTTCCTGACCTGCGCCGCGATCGCATCGGGCGAAGCACCATTCACGTCGATCCACGGCTTCTTTCCGACATCGAACACCTTGGGTAGCCCGCGCACGCAGTCCCCGGCGTGGATGCAAATCTTGGGGTCGTAGCGGACAACGATATTGTCGTTTCGATACTCTTGCATCTTAGCCTCCATCGAAAACTCCAGCCACACCGGCGGCCCCTAGCACGCTCCGGAGCAAGATAGCATGAACCTGCGCGCCCCGGCAGCACGCGCCGATCAGGATGCGGGGCCAAGACGGGCACGCTGAGGAACAAAGTAGCCCCGAAAACCGGATCGCGACATCGGCGAGCAGGCAGTCTATGCTTGGGGTTCACCCCAACATCGGCGAGGTTGAAACAGAAGGATCATGCCTACGGGCGGTGGCAGTTTGGGCGACGTGCTTGGAATAGTGGCGGTTCTGGTGCTTGTGGCGGCAAATGGCTTCTTTGTCGCCGCCGAATTTTCCATGGTCGCGGTGCGCCGCAGCCGCGTCACGCAACTGGTGACGGCGGGACGGCGAAATGCCAAGGCGCTCCAGCGCGCCACGGCGCAGCTCGATGCCAACCTGGCCGCCTGTCAGCTCGGCATCACCATTTCCTCGCTCGCGCTCGGCTGGATTGGCGAACCGGCGCTCGCCCACCTCATCGAACCCCTGCTCAAAGGGGTTCTCGGCCAGTTCGCGCTCGCGGGCTCCCATGTCATCGCCGTGGTGATCTCGTTCATCATCATCACCGCGCTCCACATCGTTCTCGGCGAGTTGATGCCGAAGAGTCTCGCGCTACAGCGGAGCGAGCGAACGGCCCTTGCCGTCGTGCGTCCGCTATGGCTGTTCCGCGTCCTGCTGTGGCCAGCTATCGTCACTCTTAACGGCCTCGGCAACTGGCTGTTGAAGCTGTGCGGGCTGCGTCCAGGCACGGCCGAGGAGGCCTTACATTCGCCGGAGGAGCTGAAGCTGCTTATTGCCGCGAGCCAGGAGGGCGGATTGCTGCAACCGGCGCAGCAGGAGCTGGTCGAGCGCGTGCTCTCAATCGGCAATCGTCGCATCACCGACATCATGACGCCGCGCGTCGATGTGGAGTGGATCGATGTCGAGGACACGCAGGAAGAAATTCTCAAAACGATCCGAGAATGCCACCATGAGCAGCTTCTGGTCGGTAAGGGTGGGATTGACGAGCCGCTCGGCATGGTGCTGAAAAAAGACATGCTCGATCAAATCCTGGCCGGCAAGAAGCTCGATGTCATGGCCGCGCTGCGCCAGCCGATCGCCATTCCCGAACCGATGACGATCTTCAGAGTGCTCGAACAGTTCAAGCGCGCGCCGGTCAGGCTGGCGACAATCCTCGACGAGTATGGCGTGCTCCAGGGTATCGTCACGCAGACCGATCTGCTCGAATCGATCGCCGGCGAGTTGCCTGACGTCGAGGGCGAGGAGCCCGGCATCGTCGAACGCGACGACGGATCGCTTCTCATCGATGGCATGATGTCGGCTCCCGATGCCTTCGACCAGCTTGGATTCAGAGAGCGCCCCGAGGGAGATTTTCACACCGTCGCGGGCTTTGCCCTGGCCACCCTCGGGCATTTGCCGGGGGTCGGCGAATCGTTCGACCATGAAGGCTGGCATTTCGAGATCGTCGATCTCGACGGTCGCCGCATCGACAAGGTCCTGGCAATTCCGCCGCGCGCGGAGGAGAAGGAGACTGAGCCGGAATGACGCATATTCTTGTTTTTCAGCATGAGGTGATCGAGCCGCTCGGCGTCTTGGAGGACTTCCTGCGCGCCGATGGCGCCACCTGGCATGTGGTCGAAATCGACGAGGGCGAGACAATTCCTTCGCTTGAGCCATATGACGCCATGATCGTTATGGGCGGTCCGCAGCATGTGTGGGAGGAAGACCTCTATCCGTGGCTCCGCGCCGAGAAGGACGCGATTCGCCGCTTCGTCGTCGACATGCGGCGACCGTATTTCGGCATTTGTCTCGGGCATCAGCTCCTCGCCGAAGTGCTTGGCGGCCGCGTGCAGAAAGCGCGAGTTTCCGAGCGCGGTCTCACACGCGTGTCGAAGACAGAGGAAGGCGCGCGCGATCCCTTGCTGCGCGATACGAGCGACCCTTTCACCGCGCTTCAATGGCGCGGCGCCGAAGTGGTTGCCCTGCCCGAGGGCGCCGCGGTGCTTGCCCGCAACGAAGCCTGCGCCATCCAAGCCTTTCGCTATGGCGACCGCGCCTATGGCGTTCAATTTCATATCGAGGTGACGAAGGACACCGTCGCCGACTGGTCCCATCATATCAGCCCGGTCATGAACGAAGCGGAGCTCGCGCGCAAAGTCGATGAGGCCTACCCCGAGCTCTACGCGGTCGCGCGCAACGCCTACGCGGCGATCAAGGCGTTATGGGCGCGCGCTCCCGCCTAGCCCGAGGTGAGCGCAACCACGATATTGCGCAGGCTGAGCAGTACCACCACGCAGCCGACGATCAACATGAGCACTTTGTCCGGGATGTGCTTGGTCGCGAAGGCGGCGAAGGGTGCCGCGATAACACCGCCGATGATGAGGCCGGTAATGATCGGCCAAAGACTCAAGCCCACCGTGAGGAAGAACGTCGTCGAAATGGTCAGGGTGACGAAGAACTCGGCAAGGTTGACCGAGCCGATGGCGTAGCGCGGGGTCGTGCCCTGGCCAAGCAGCGTCGAGGTCACGATCGGGCCCCAGCCTCCTCCGCCGATCGCGTCGAGCGCGCCGCCGAACAGGCCGAGCGGAGCGACCGCGCGCGGCTCCGGCACTTTCACCGGGCGCATCTCGAGCGCCTTCCACACGATGAACACGCCAAGAAGCAGCAGGTAGGCGCTGATATAGGGTTTTAAAACCTCGCCGGGCAATTCGGAGAGAGCGTAGGCGCCGATCGCACCTCCGATCATGCCCGGTATGGCAAGGCGAAGCAGCAACTTCTTGTCGACATTGCCGAGGCGCCAATGGGCAACGCCGGAGGCGCCGGTGGTGAAGGTCTCGGCCGCGTGCACGCAGGCGCTTGCCGTGGCGGGTGGGACACCGAGGCTGAGCAGCACCGAGCTTGCGGTGACGCCATAGGCCATGCCGATCGCGCCGTCGATCATCTGCGCGACGAAGCCGATGATGACGTAGAGAAGAATATCGTCCCACATGGTGGCCCTCGTGAAATTCGCGACGTGAACGTGCGGCCCGTAATTGGCGTTCCGCCCCGCCTGACGCCTCGACGGCTCATCTGGTAGCGCGGCCGCTCCGTCTTAGGAAGCGATGAGCGCATTGGAATTTCCGATTCCGCAGCACAGGCATTCCTAAAAGAACGTCCCGGACGAGAGTTTGTTGCCGCCGCGCTCGGCGGCCGACGTCGAGCTCCGATCCCGCGAACCGGCCGGCCGTCGCAAGCCCAACCCGTTTGTCGCAAACAGCAGAGCAGAAAACACCCCCGCCACCCAGGGGAGCTTCGACGAGGGCGGCGGGGGGTTCGCCTTCGCGACCTACCGCCCGGTGGATGCGTGCGGCGGATCGCTTTCGAAGGCGGAAAAGAGCGGAACGAGCTGCCAAAGCGCAGCGGTACCGACGAGGATGTGGGCAATGCGGGCAAGCATCGAGCCCTCTCCGAACAACGCCACGAACCAGTCCGAGTTGAACAGCCCGACCAAGCCCCAGTTCAACCCGCCGACGATGAGAAGGATGAGGGTTACCAGGTTCAGAAGCTTCACGCCTGTCTCCATCGGGCGGCAGTCTCTGCGTGGCGCCCACAGCGCCGGTGGGAAAGACCGGGCCGCCGCGCATGGCGGCCCGGCTTGTGGGGTTAGGCTTTCGGCGGAAGAATGACCGTGTCGATGACGTGAATCACGCCGTTCGATGCGCCGATATCCGTCTTGGTGACCTTGGCGTCGTTCACCATGACCGCATCGCCCTTCACCTCGATCTCGAGCATTTTGCCGTTCACCGTCTTGGCCTCTTTGATCTTGGCCACGTCCGCCGCCATGACCTTCCCGGGCACGACGTGGTAGGTCAGGATGGCGACGAGCTGGTCCTTGTTCTCGGGCTTCAGCAGATTGTCGACCGTTCCTGCCGGAAGCTTGGCGAAGGCCGCGTCAGTGGGGGCAAACACGGTGAACGGGCCGTCGCCCTTCAATGTGTCGGTCAGGCCAGCTGCGCCAAGCGCCGCGGCAAGCGTCTTGAACTGGCCAGCGGAGACGGCGGTCTGGACGATATCGACATCGGCGGCGCGGGTGGCGGGGCCGCCCAAGGTGAGGCCAATGCCAAGGGCCGCGGCGGCAACCAAAGTTGCAATACGGAACGTCATGTCTTGCTCCTCTACGGGTTTGCTTCGCTCAGGTCAGCCGGGTGGCTGCTGCTAATTTCATATAAGGACAATTTTTTTGATTACTACTAATATTTTCGTGAACCGCATTTACATTTTCCACAAACGAAAATATGTTGATGCGCGTTTGACCGACGCGAAAACAGGCAGTCAGGATGCTGTCCGAAACGCTTGCTACTGGTCTCGAACACTATCGGATCGGTCCCAAGATCCGGGAGCTTCGGCTCGCCAAGAAACTCGGGCTCGTGCAGCTTGGAGCGCACACGGGGTTATCGCCCGGCATGTTGTCGAAGATCGAGCGCGGCGCGCTGTTTCCGACGTTGCCCACGCTGCTTCGCATCGCGCTCGTGTTTGGCGTCGGGCTCGATCATTTCTTCACCGAAAGCAAGGACGGCCCCGCGTTCGCCGTGGTGCGCAAGAAGGACCGCTTGCGACTGCCTGACCGGCCGCAACAAGAGGAGCCGGCCTATCTGTTCGAGAGCCTCGATTTTCCCGTGGCCAACCGCAAGACGGAGGCGTTCTTCGCCGAGTTTCCGCTCCGTTCACAGCCATCGCTGCCGCACCGGCATGAGGGCACGGAACTCATCTACGTCATCAAGGGACGGCTCGCGGTGAATATCGATTGCACGGACGTCTTGCTCGACGAGGGCGACGCTCTGTGCTTCGACTCGGGTGTCCCGCATTTCTATCGCCGTGAGGGTCGCGCCTCGTGCGCGGCGATCGTCGTCGTATCGCCGAAATAGGCAACAGTCCCCGCTGCCGTGGGGAGTGGAGACACGGCAGCGGGGCGTCGCCTTGGGCGGCTCGATCGCTCGCGCCGCGCGGACGGATGCTCCGCTTTCGTTCGATGGGCAAAGAGTAGAGCCACGGGCGCGCCGTGCTCCAATCGGAACAGACCCTCCGAGTGATCGAAAAACCCGCTTGAGAGGCGACGCTTCGGCCGCCGCCCGACCGTCACCTTCAATGAGGCCGGCAAGCAATGAGGCGGCCATCGGGTCTCATACGCATTGACGATTCCGATTGCAGCTTTCGCACAATCCGATTGGACGGACCGGCCTCTCGTCGGCCCAATGGGTTCAGCATGAACGAAGCGTGTCTCCCGTTCGCAACCCTTCGCTCCGGCATGCTGCAAACAACTAGGGAAGGGACAGTCAAAATGCCAATACGTAAGTGTCTTGGGCGTGGTACTTTTGCCGGCGCCCTCGTCGCGTTGATGATGGGCATATCCGGCCCGGCGCTCGCGAATTCCGATAAGGAGCAACTTGAGCGCATGGCCGACCCCGAGCAGTGGCCGGCCCCCGGCCGGGACTTTGCGCTGACACGGCACAGCACTTTGGCCGACATCAACACCAAGAACATCGGCAATCTGCAGATGGCTTGGTTGCAGGGCACGAATGCGCTGCGCGGGCATGAAGGGCAGCCTCTCGTAATCAAGGATGTTGGCGGCAAGACCGTTCTGTTCATGGTCTCGGGTTGCCCCGCCATGTCGAACTGCAACGTGGTGCAGGCGCTTGATCTCACCGATCCCGACAATCCGAAGCAGATCTGGAACTACGTGAAGAAGACGGATCGCGACGAGTCCGCCGTTCCGCGCGCTTGCTGCGACACTGTCAATCGCGGTGGCTCTTACGCGGACGGCAAATTCGTGTTCGGCACTCTCGACGGTTTCGTGATTGCGCTGGACGGCCAGACCGGCAAGGAAGTCTGGGTTGTCAAATACGCCTACCCCGAGAAGGGCGAAACCATCACGCCGGCGCCATTGATCGCCGACGACAAGGTGATCATGGGCTTCGGCGGTGACGAGTTTGCGGCTCGCGGCCGTGTCGCTGCCTTCAATCTGAAGGACGGCTCGGAGGCTTGGGTTTGCCACAGCACCGGTTCCGACAAGGAGGTATGCCTGACGGCCGACACCAACAAAGCCAACCCGCATTACGGGATCGCGGGCAAGGATCTCGGTATCAAGACCTTCCCGGGTGAGGACTACAAGATCGGCGGCGGCGCCGCTTGGGGCTGGTTCAGCTACGATCCCGAGCTCAAGATGGTCTATTACGGAACCGGCAATCCCGGCCTGTGGAGCCCGTCTTATCGTTGCCCCGGCAAGACCCACGAAGAGTGCAACACGGTCGATCCTGAGCTTGGCTCGGGCGCGTTCGACAACAAGTGGTCGATGACGATCTTCGCCCGCAAGGTCGACAATGGCGAGGCGGTCTGGGCCTACCAGAAGACTCCCTTCGATCAGTGGGACTATGACGGCGTCAACGAAAACTTTCTGGTCGACATGGAAGTTGACGGCAAGAAGCGTAAGACGCTGGTCAACTTCGATCGTAACGGCTTTGCTTACGTGCTCGACCGCACCGACGGCACCCTGCTCCGCGCCACGAAATACGTGACGACGGACTGGGCCGAGAAGATCGACATGAAGACCGGCCGTCCGATCAAGGTGCGGGAGAAGTCCCCGCTCGAAGTCGGCCGCAACGTGTCCTCTTGCCCCTCAGCCATGGGTGGCAAGGACCAGCAGCCGGGTTCTGTCGATCCCAAGACGCCGAACGTCTTCTACATGCCCACCAACAATTGGTGCATGGAGCTCGAGCCTCAGGAGCGCACGCACACGAACCAGGGCACGGTCTACGTGTTCGCGAACGTGTACATGTATCCTGAGAAGCAGGGCACGACCGGCAAGATCAAGAAGTACGACGTCTTGACCGGCAAGGCTGCTTGGGAAATCCCGGATCCGTACCCGAATTGGGGCGGCACCCTGGTGACCGACGGCGGCCTGATGTTCTACGGCTCGCTTGGTGGTGACTTCCGCGCGGTCGACCGGGCTTCCGGTAAGATCCTGTGGAGCCGCAAGCTTGGCTCAGGCATCATCGGCAACCCGATCACCTACAAGGTCGGCGGCAAGCAGTATGTCGGCGTTTACTCCGGCATCGGCGGCTGGATCGGTCTCCCGGTCACCGCTGGTCTTGACCTGAACGACAAGTTCGGTGCCATCGGCGCCACGGCCATGACCAAGGCCGCCAACCTGGACAAGATCCCCCAGGGCGGGCAGCTGAACGTTTTCCGCGTGTACGAGTAGTACGAGTCTGAGGGACGGCCTGCGTTTTAGGCCTACGACGCCCGGTGCCACCCTGCGGCACCGGGCGTCATTTTTTCGAAGCCTTCGTCGGCCCTGGACCCCATGATCGGGCGGGCCGCGATGCGAAAATCGGCTTCGATCGGTTTTCAGCCCTTCCACGATCGGTTTCATGGTTTCTTTTGATCGGAATTTCCGATTAACCTGGCACGCGCCGATAGGCTCTCCATATACCCTTGATGACAGCGGCGCGCCTGGCGCCGCGCAGCGAACAGGCGGAACCATGCCCACGCTTCGGCAACTGGAATATCTCGTCGCCCTTGCTGAGACACGACACTTCCGCAAGGCGTCAGAGCGATGCAACACCACGCAACCCACGCTCAGCGAGCAGATCAAAGCGCTCGAAGACCGACTCGGCGCCCAACTCGTTGAGCGGAACCGCTCAGGCGCCCTGCTCACCCCGATCGGGTCGCAGGTTGCCGAGATCGCGCGGCGCATCCTCTCCGACGTGAGCGAAATCCGTCTGCTCGCCTCTTCCGGAGATGAGACGCTCAAGGGCGTGCTGCGCCTCGGCGTGCCATCGACGATCGGGCCCTATCTGTTGCCGCACGTTGTGCCTTTGCTCCATCGCACCTATCCGGAGCTCAAGCTCTATGTGCGCGAGGAATTGCCGCAAACGCTGCCGCGGACGCTTGAATCGGGCGGCTATGACCTTATCATCACGCCGCTGCCCATCCGCGGTGACGAGCTCTACACCACCGATCTGTTCCGCGAGCCGCTTTACTTGACCGTCGGCGCGGACCATCCGCTCGCGGCCAAGCGCCAAGTCGAGAGGTCCGATCTCGAGGGCCAGGTCATCCTGACGCTTGGCCCAGGCCATCAGCTCCATAACGTTGTGCAGGCGCTGTGCGAGGAGTTCGGCGCGATCATGCGGCCCGATTACGAGGGAACGAGTCTCGACATGATCCGCGAGATGGTCATCACGGGTCTCGGAATTTCTTTCATGCCGGGCCTCTATGTACGCCGCGAGTTGATGCACGACAGCGCCTTGAAGCTGCTTCCGGTGCAGGGACGCGCCGTATACCGCATCATCGGCATGGTTTGGCGGAAATCGACGGCGCGTCACGCGACCTTCGAGAAGATCGCGAGACTTTGCCGCGAGGTCGTGCAAGCCGAGTTCTCAGACCTTTCGCATGCCGCGTGAGGCGGGGTCGCACGCTTTAGCGTGAATGGGGGCGTCCGAGGCCCGGCCAGGGCTTCGGACTTTTAGAGGTTTGGAACACGCAATGGAATTTCTTGACGGATTGTTTCTCGGGAAGCCGGTCTGGATGTGGGCCATCTTCCTGGCGATCGTTCTCCTTCTCCTCATCCTCGATCTCGGCGTGCTGCATCGCAAGCAGCGTGAAATCGGCATCGCCGAAAGCCTATGGATGAGCGCCTTCTACATCGCGATTGCGCTCATCTTCGGCGCCTGGGTCTGGTACCAGCTCGGGCCCCAACGCGGCACCGAATACGTGACCGGGTTCCTCGTCGAGAAGACCTTGGCGATGGACAACGTGTTCGTGATTTCTCTGGTCTTCACCTATTTCGCCATCCCCCGCATCTATCAACATCGCGTGCTGTTCTGGGGCATACTCGGCGTCATTGTGCTGCGCGCCGTCATGATCGGCCTTGGCGCGACCCTCGTCGCCCAATATGCCTGGGTGCTCTACATCTTCGCCCTGTTCCTGATCGCGACCGGCATCAAGATGCTGGTGATGGGCGATAAGCTGCCGGACATTGAGAACAACCCCGTGCTCAAGCTCATGCGCCGAACCATGCGCATCACGCCCGAACTACATAAAGAACGGTTCTTCGTCCGGCAGCAAGACTCCAACACCGGCAAGACTGTCACCTGGGTCACACCCCTCTTCGTTGCCCTGATCCTGATCGAGATCGTCGATCTCATTTTTGCGGTGGACAGCATCCCGGCGATCTTTGCCATCACCACCGATCCCTTCGTGGTCTATACGTCGAACATCTTCGCCATTCTCGGCTTGCGCGCGCTCTATTTCGCCCTTGCCGCGGTGATCGATCGCTTCGCCTATCTGAAACAGGCGCTAGCTGTGGTTCTCATCTTCATCGGCGCCAAGATCTTCGTCGCCGATCTAATGGGATGGGAGAAGTTTCCCGCCAGCATCTCGCTCAGCGTGACGCTCGCGCTGATCGGCGCAGGCGTGCTCTATTCCCTCTACAAGACCAGGCAGCCGACCGTCACCGTGGGGCGTTGAGCGCGACGCGAACAGGGTTATCCATCTGCTCGATGAACTCGAAGTGACGGGGATACACGGTTAACGCGGCTCTCGCCGGGCACGGCAAGGCGGCGCGGCGACGGTCTCGCCGGCCCGGGCGGGCGCCGCCGCATGAATCTTCGGTATTGTCGATGAGGCCTGAGTCGATGTCCCCGTCGGGCCGCTGTTCAAGATGCTTTCCCGCCAAATCGGCATCAGGACGCTCTCGGACATCCAGGTGATCCGGCGCGATCAGTGTAGCGGCCCTGCCCCGATGCCGGATACGTGGTTAACCGGTCCACGGCGGCAATTTGATCTATCTTTGTACTGATCTCTTACCTCCTTTGCATGGATATATCGCTTCAGCCTTTGCCGTTCATTCTCTACCGCAGCCGGTGATGCTATGGCCGCGTGGGCGGTGAGCTAGGATGCTCCGACCAGAGTGGGAGGAGAGCAACAGATGGCCACCGCGCTCGAGTACGGACTCATCGCCGCTTCAATTTCCCTTGCCACGATCACCAGCGCGACCGCCCTCAGCCTTAGGGGAACGGTTTTGCCCGGAGTTAGAGTGCGCCTCTCCGATGGCGGGACCGAGCTCGGTACGGCGGTGGCCGACGCGAACGGCAACTGGAACGTTGACACGACGGGTCTTTCCGACGGCCTTCATATCATCTCGGGTGAGGTCATCGATGAGGCGGGCAATGTCATCTCAAGCTTGCCGCCACGGTTTTTGGTCGTTGACGCGACCGCGCCGGCGGTGACGGCGGTCGCGACGGTGAAAAGGCCTGACGGCGTTGCCGTCGAGGCTGTCACCAATACGCGAGACGTGACCTTGAGCGGCACGGCCGAAGCGGGCTCCACCGTGCGCGTGTTCGATGGCGCGACGCTGATCGGCACCGCAACGGCTGATGCGAGCGGCGCATGGAGCGTTGCCGCGACCGGTCTCGCCGATGGAAATTATAGCCTCTCGACGACCGTGACCGACGCGGCAGGGAATACCAGCGCCGCCTCGCCGTTGCGCGACCTGACGGTCGATGCGACCGCGCCGGCGGTGACGGCGGTCGCGACGGTGAAAAGGCCTGACGGCGTTG
>CAYMJW010000031.1:16941-20693 GCA_964390455.1 uncultured Methyloceanibacter sp.
GCCGACCGAACTTATAACTTTTCCACGACGGTGACTGACGCCGCCGGCAATACCAGCGAACCCTCGCCTCTTCGCGCTCTGACAGTCGATACCGCGGCCCCTGCCCCCTCGGCGGTCGCCGCCTTCTCGCCGGATAGCGGCACCGCCGGCGATGGCGTTACCAACGCGAGGACCGTCACCTTGAGCGGTACGGCCGAGGTCGGCGCCACCGTGCGCGTATTCGACGGCACAACCGAGATTGGCTCGGGCGTTGCCGCCGCGAACGGCGCCTGGAGTGTCGAGGCTACAGGTCTTGCCGAGGGTGCCCATAACTTCACCACCACCGTGACTGACGCGGCCGGCAACACGGGCGCCGCCTCGGCGGCTTTCAGCGTCACCGTCGATACCGGAGCCCCGGTCATCACCTCGAATGGTGGCGGCGATACCGCCTCCATTTCGGTTCGCGAGAACACCAAATCCGTGACCGAGGTAACGGCGACAGACGCGCGGCCTGGCGACCTCGCCTACGCGATTGTCGGCGGGGCTGATCGCGAGAAGTTCGCTATCAATCAGGCAACCGGCGCGCTGGTCTTTCTCGCGGCGCCCGACCACGAGCGCCCAATGGATGCCACCGGCGACAATATCTATGACGTCATCGTCGAGGCCAGGGATGTCGATGGCAATGCCGACACGCAAGCGCTTTCGGTCACCGTCACGAATGACGGCACCGAAATCGTGGCCGGCGACGAGAGCGCCAATGTCTTTGTCGCCACCAAGGATGTCGAATTGTTCCGCGGCTTTGGCGGGAGCGACACTGTGAGCTACGGCGCGGCGCTGTCGGGCGTTGCTGCCAACCTCGCCAACCCATTCAGCAATAGGGGCGAGGCCCGCGGCGACTTCTACTCCTCGATCGAGAACCTCAAAGGTTCCGCCTTCAACGACAAACTCACCGGCGATTTCCGCGCCAATGTGCTCGAAGGTGGCGCCGGGGCCGACCGGCTGGAGGGCTTCGGGGGCAAGGACACGGCGAGCTATGCAGCAGCAGCCGCAGGCGTTACCGCCGATCTCTCCAGGTCCGCGAACAATGCTGGAGAGGCCGCAGGCGACACCTATCGCAGCATCGAGAACCTCATCGGCTCGAACCTCGGCGATAGGTTGGTCGGCGACGGCCGCAACAACGTTTTGGATGGCGGCGACGGCGCGGATACGCTTCTCGGCAAAAACGGCAACGACAAGCTGATCGGCGGCCTCGGCCCCGACATTTTGAACGGAGGTCGCGGCAGGGATTCCTATGTCTATCGCACGGCCGGGGAAGGCGAAGACATCATTCAGGACTACTCCGTCAAGGACGATACTTTGGTGTTCTCAGCCTCGGGCTTCGGCGGGGGTCTCGTCGACGGCCAGGAAGTCGTCGCGGGCGTCACGTTCATCTCCGGTACGGCACCGATCGCGCCGACAAATGCGGGGACGTTCCTCTACGACACCGACGCTCAGGATCTGTTCTGGGACGTGGATGGATCCGATCCGTCCTCGGCGGTGAAAGTCGCCCATTTCACGAGCCCGGTCGCGCTCGGGCCCGACGACTTCGATATCGTCGCCTAGCAGGCGCACGCGAGCGACAGGCTAAGGCGCTAAGACACGCGGGGCCGGCGGAACGGGAAACACGCGAAGGCGCCCCGCTCCACCTTTCGGCCCGCGCCGCGCGCGTGTCTCTCCGGCTACTCCGCGGCGTCGGCGTAGGCCTCCATCGGCGGGCAGGTGCATATGAGGTTGCGGTCGCCATAGGCGTTGTCGATGCGGTTCACCGGCGGCCAATATTTGTCGACGCGGAACGCGCCTGCGGGGAAGCACGCCTCTTCGCGCGAATAAGGACGATCCCACGCGCCGATCAGATCCTCGACCGTGTGCGGCGCGTTCTTGAGCGGATTGTTGCTCTTATCCATGCGCCCCTCTTCGATCGCACGCGCCTCTTCGCGGATCGCGAGCATCGCGTCGCAGAAGCGGTCGAGCTCGGCCTTGGTCTCCGACTCGGTCGGCTCGACCATGAGCGTGCCGGCAACCGGCCAACTCATTGTCGGCGGATGGAAGCCGCAATCGATCAGCCGCTTGGCGATATCATCGACGGCGACGCCCGCCTTCTCGTTGAGCGGCCGCGTATCGACGATGCATTCGTGCGCAACGCGCCCGTTCTTTCCGGTGTAGAGCACCTCGTATGCCGCTCCGAGCCGCTTGGCGATGTAGTTCGCATTGAGGATGGCGACGCGCGTGGCCTGGGTGAGCCCCTTGCCGCCCATCATCAGGCAATAGCTCCAGGGAATGGCCAGAATCGACGCCGAGCCGTAAGGCGCGGCTGAAACTGTCATGTCGCTGCCGCCCGTCTCGGGATGGCCAGGGAGAAAGGGAGCAAGATGCGCCTTGACCCCGATCGGCCCCATGCCCGGGCCGCCACCGCCATGCGGAATGCAAAACGTCTTGTGCAGATTGAGATGGCCGACATCGGCGCCCATGTCGCCGGGCCGCGCGAGGCCCACAAGCGCATTCATATTGGCGCCGTCGAGATAAACCTGGCCGCCATTCTTATGGGTGATGGCGCAAATCTCGCGCACCGAGGATTCGAACACGCCATGGGTCGAGGGATAGGTAATCATCGCGGCGGCGAGATTCGCGGCATTGGCTTCGGCCTTGGCGCGGAAATCGGCGACATCGATATTGCCGTGGGAGTCGGTGGCGACGACCACGACCTTCATCCCGCACATGTTCGCGGAGGCGGGATTGGTGCCATGCGCCGAGGCCGGGATCAGGCAGATATCACGGTGACCCTCGCCGCGCGCTCTGTGATAGGCGCGGATGGTGAGGAGACCGGCATACTCACCCTGCGCTCCGGAGTTCGGCTGCATCGAGATCGCGTCATAGCCGGTGATCTCGCAGAGAATCTTCGATAACCCCTGAATCATGTCGGCATAGCCTGCTGCCTGGTCGGCCGGAACGAAGGGGTGGATCTCGGCGAATTCGGGCCAGGTGATCGGCAGCATCTCGGCCGTGGCATTGAGCTTCATGGTGCATGAGCCGAGCGGGATCATGGCGCGGTCGAGCGCAAGATCGCGGTCGGCGAGCCGGCGCATGTAACGCGTCATCTCGCTCTCGGCCCGGTTCATGTGGAAGACGGGATTGGTGAGATAGGCGGATTGGCGGATCAGCGCCTTGGGCAGACGGTATTCGGGCCATTCGTCGCGATAGACGAGGTCGTAGCCACCGAAGGCGCGCCACACCGCCTCAAGCGTCGCGGGCCGCGTGCGTTCATCGACGGTGATGCCGATGCGGTCGTGGCCCACTTTGCGCAGATTGACGCCGTAGTCGACGGCGTTCTTCATAATGAGTCCCTGATACGGCCCGACCTCGACCGTGATCGTGTCGAAGAATTCGTCAGGCGCGACTTTGAAGCCGAGCGAGGCGAGCCCGTTGGCGAGACGCACAGCCTTGCGGTGCACGCGCTCGGCGATGGCCCTTAGGCCCTTTGGCCCGTGGAACACCGCATACATCGAGGCGATGACCGCGGGCAGGACCTGCGCGGTGCAGATATTGGAGGTCGCGCTCTCGCGCCGGATATGCTGCTCGCGCGTCTGCAGCGCGAGACGATAGGCGCGGTTTCCCCGCGCATCGACCGAGACACCGACGATGCGGCCCGGCAGAGCGCGCTTATAGGCGTCTTTCACCGCGATATAGGCGGCGTGCGGCCCGCCATAGCCCATCGGCATGCCGAAGCGCTGCATCGA
>CAYMJW010000032.1:0-20485 GCA_964390455.1 uncultured Methyloceanibacter sp.
CTCGCCGAGGCGGCAGGGGTGAGCCCCGGCGTGATCGACGGGCTGGTCGATGCCGGCGCACTCATTGCCGAGCCTCTGCCCGACTGGCATGCGCTTCCGCTCGATCTGTCGCTGAAGCGCGCGACGCTCACGCCGGAGCAGGACGAGGCCGCGCGTGCGCTCCTTAGCCATACGAGCGGCGGCTTCAGCGTGAGCCTGCTCGACGGTGTCACCGGCTCGGGCAAGACCGAAGTCTATTTCGAGGCGATCGCGGCGGCGCTGGCGCGCGGGCGCCAGGTGCTCGTGCTCATGCCGGAGATCGCGCTGACCTCTCAGTTCATCGCCCGCTGCGAGGAGCGCTTCGGCGCGCGCCCTGCCGAATGGCATTCGGGCGTGTCGGCGCCCATGCGCGGCCGCGTCTGGCGCGCAATTGCCGAGAACAAGGCGAAGCTCGTGGTCGGCGCCCGCTCGGCGCTGTTCCTGCCCTTCCCCGATCTCGGGCTCATCGTCGTCGATGAGGAGCACGACCAAAGCTACAAGCAGGAGGAGCGCGTCGCCTATCAGGCGCGCGACATGGCTGTGGTGCGCGGGTCTCTCGGCGCGTGCCCCGTCATTCTCAGCTCGGCCACGCCCTCGATCGAGAGCCTGGTGAACGCGGAGCAAGGTCGCTACCGGCACATCAAGCTCGGCACGCGTTTCAGAACGGGATCATCCGAAGAAACTCTAAAACCTCCCCCTCGTTGGGGAGAGCCTGCCCTCGGGCTTGACCCGAGGGTCGGCGCGCCGCGCTCAAGCAGCGAAGCGGTAGCGCACAAAAAAGGCGACGCGCCGGGTGGGGGGCGAGACTCTGCCCCTGAGGGCGCAGGCCTGCCCGCGATCACTGCCATCGACATGCGCGCGAACCCGCCCGAGCGCGGACGCTGGCTGTCTCCCGCCCTCGTCGACGCGATGTCAGAGACGCTAGGCCGCGGCGAGCAAGCCCTCCTCTTCCTCAATCGTCGCGGCTATGCGCCGGTGACGCTCTGCCGGAAATGCGGCTTCAGGTTCGAATGCCCGAACTGCTCGGCCTGGCTCGTCGAGCACAGATTCAGGCGCAGGCTCGAATGCCATCATTGCGGCACGTTCACGCCGATCCCGCAAGAATGCCCCAAATGCGGCGCCGAGCATTCGCTCGTCCCGTGCGGCCCCGGCATCGAGCGCATCGCCGAGGAGGTGGCCGAGCGCTTTCCGGATGCGCGCCGCGTGCTGCTGTCGAGCGACCTCACGCCCTCCATCAGCGATCTCCGCGAGACCTTGCGCGAGATCGAGGCGCGCGAGGTCGATGTCGTCATCGGCACCCAGCTCGTCGCCAAGGGCCACCACTTTCCGGGGCTCGCATTGGTCGGCGTGGTCGACGGCGATCTCGGCCTTGCCCAGGCCGACCCGCGCGCCGCCGAGCGCACGTTCCAGCTCTTGAGCCAGGTGACGGGGCGCGCCGGCCGCGACGCCATCGCCGGCCGCGGGCTGATCCAGACCTACATGCCCGAGCACCCGGTGATCCAGGCGCTCATGTCGGGCGACCGCGACGCCTTCTATGAGCGCGAGATCGCAGCAAGGCGCGAGGCTGGCCTCCCGCCCTTCGGGAGGCTAGCCTCTCTACTGGTAAGTGGAAGTTCGCGGGATGCGGTCGAAGCGTATGCCCGCGCCGTGGCGCTCGCCGCGCCTGCCGCCGCCAAGATCCAGGTGCTGGGGCCCGCCGAAGCGCCGCTTTCGGTCATCCGCGGCCGCCACCGCTACCGGCTCCTGGTCAAATCCGCCCGCGAAGCCGACCTGCAAGCCTATTTGCGCCTTTGGCTGAGCCAGGTGCCCAAGCCCAAAGGCGATGTCAGGCTCACCATCGACATCGACCCTTACTCGTTCTTGTAGGGCCTGAGCGAGATCGCGTCGGAAAGGGCGCGCAAGGGCCATTTTCCAGGCAAATTTCACGCGCCCTCCGGTTGCGCCCCCCTCCCCCATATGTTAGAGCCTCCGCGGGCTTCCGGGGGCTCTCCAATAGGCCTTCAACCTGTTGACGCGGAAGCCCCAATCCCAGCATTTTCTCGGGTCCGTGGACGGGGCGGCTCTCGATCGAGCGCCTGTTCGGACCGAAGAGGCATTTCAGACGTGGCCGATAGCGAACAGACGGTTTCGGGCGTTGCCGGGCGCTATGCGACGGCGCTGTTCGAGCTTGCCCGCGAAGGGGGCGCGCTCGATTCCGTGGCCGCCGATCTTGACCGCTTCAGCGCCGCGCTCGATGCCTCGACTGACCTCGCCCGCCTCGTCAAGAGCCCCGTCTTCTCCGCCGAGGAGCAGTCGCGCGCGCTTGCCGCCGTCCTCGACGAACTGAAGATCGAGGGGCTGACCCGGAATTTTCTCCTTCTCGTCGCCAAGAACCGGCGCCTCTTCGCCGCCCCCGACATGATCCGCGGCTACCGCGCCATGCTTGCCCGCCATCGCGGCGAGGTGAGCGCGTCGGTGGCTTCGGCCGCGAAGCTCAACGAAGCGCAAGTCACCGCCTTGAAGCAGGCGCTGACAGCGGCGCTCGGCAAGGAGGTGGCGCTCGAGGAGCGGGTCGATGCCGGCCTTCTCGGCGGGCTCGTGGTCAAGGTCGGAAGCCGCATGATCGACACCTCGCTGCGCACGAGGCTCAATTCTCTCAAAGTCGCCATGAAAGAGGTTGGCTAATGGATATCAGGGCCGCTGAGATCTCCGCGATTCTCAAGGAGCAGATCAAGAATTTCGGGCAAGAGGCGGAAGTCGCCGAGATCGGCCAGGTGCTCTCGGTCGGCGACGGCATCGCCCGCGTCTACGGCCTCGACAAGGTCCAGGCCGGCGAGATGGTCGAATTCGCCGACGGCACGCGCGGCATGGCGCTCAACCTCGAAGTGGACAATGTCGGCATCGTGATCTTCGGCGACGACCGCCACATCAAGGAAGGCGACACCGTCAAGCGCACCGGCGCCATCGTCGAGGTGCCGGTCGGCAAGGGCCTGCTCGGCCGCGTGGTCGATGCGCTCGGCAACCCGATCGACGGCAAAGGCCCGATCAAGTTTGACGAGAAACGCCGCGTCGACGTGAAGGCGCCGGGCATCATTCCCCGCCAGTCGGTGCACGAGCCGATGCAGACGGGGCTCAAGGCCATCGACGCGCTCATCCCCATCGGCCGCGGCCAGCGCGAGCTCATCATCGGCGACCGCCAGACCGGCAAGACCGCCATCATCCTCGACACCATCCTCAACCAGAAATCGATCAACGCGGCGGGCGACGACAAGAAGAGCCTCTACTGCATCTATGTCGCTGTCGGCCAGAAGCGCTCGACCGTGGCCCAGTTCGTCAAGGTACTGGAGGATAACGGGGCGCTCCCCTATTCCATCATCGTCGCCGCCACGGCGTCGGACCCCGCGCCGATGCAGTTCCTGGCACCCTTCTCGGGCTGCGCCATGGGCGAGTTCTTCCGCGACAACGGCATGCATTCGGTGGTGTTCTACGACGATCTCTCCAAGCAGGCCGTGGCCTACCGGCAGATGTCGCTCCTGCTCCGCCGCCCGCCGGGACGCGAGGCCTATCCGGGCGACGTGTTCTACCTCCACTCGCGGCTGCTCGAGCGCGCCGCCAAGCTGAACAAGGACAACGGCTCGGGCTCGCTCACCGCGCTCCCCGTGATCGAGACGCAGGCGAACGACGTGTCGGCCTATATCCCGACCAACGTCATCTCCATCACCGACGGGCAGATCTTCCTCGAGACTGACCTTTTCTATCAGGGCATCCGGCCTGCGGTGAACGTGGGTCTGTCGGTGTCGCGCGTGGGCTCGGCCGCGCAAGTGAAGGCGATGAAGCAGGTGGCCGGCAAGATCAAGGGCGAGCTCGCCCAGTATCGCGAGATGGCGGCCTTCGCCCAGTTCGGCTCGGACCTCGACGCAACGACCCAGCGCCTGCTCAATCGCGGCGCGCGCCTCACCGAGCTGCTCAAGCAGCCGCAATTCTCGCCGATGACGGTCGAGGAGCAGGTCGTGGTGATCTATGCCGGGGTAAACGGCTATCTCGATCCGCTGCCCGTGTCCGCGGTCAAGCGCTTCGAAGACGAGCTGTTGCGCTACATGCGCGCCGAGCATCCCGGCATCCTCGACTCGATCCGCGACAAGAAAGAAATCACCAAAGAGACCGGCGACAAGCTCAAAGCCGCCGTCGACAAATTCGCCAAGGCCTTCGCGTGAGTTAGCCCATGCCTTCGCTGAAGGAACTCCGCAACCGCATCGCTTCCGTCAAGGCGACGCAGAAGATCACCAAGGCCATGCAGATGGTGGCCGCGGCGAAACTTCGGCGCGCGCAGACGGCGGCCGAGGCGGCGCGGCCCTACGCCACCCGCATGGAGACGGTGCTCGCCAATCTTGCCACCGCATTGCAGGGGCGCGAGGGTGGCCCGCCGCTGATGATCGGCACCGGCAAGGACCAGGTTCAGCTGCTCGTCGTCTGCACGGCCGAGCGCGGCCTTTGCGGCGCGTTCAACTCCGCCATCGTTCGGCTCGCCCGCGAGCACATCAACCGGAACCTCGCTGCCGGCAAACAGGTGAAGATCCTCTGCGTCGGCCGCAAGGGGGCAGATCAGCTCAAGCGGCAATATGCGTCCCTCATCATCGAGACGATCGAGTTCCGCGGTGTTCGCCAGCTCTCCTTCGAACATGCCGAGAGGGTGGCCGATAGAGTGCTTTCGCTCTTCGCCGAAGGCGCCTTCGACGTGGCGACGCTGTTCTTCTCCCGCTTCCGCTCGGTCATCAGCCAAGTCCCGACCGCGCAGCAGATCATCCCGGCCACGATTCCCGCCGAAACGCCCGGCGCCGAAGCCGCGCTCGGCGGCGCCGTTTACGAATATGAGCCCGACGAGGCCGACATCCTCGCCGAGTTGCTCCCGCTGAATATCGCCGTGCAGGTCTTCAAGGCTCTGCTCGAGAACGCGGCGTCGGAGCAGGGCGCGCGCATGAGCGCCATGGACAACGCCACGCGCAACGCCGGCGACATGATCGGCCGGCTGACGCTTCGATATAACCGCACCCGCCAGGCCATGATCACCAAGGAGCTGATCGAGATCATCTCCGGCGCCGAGGCGCTATAGTCACCGTGAGACCGTAAGGAACGCTTGCAATGGCAAAGAAGTCACCCGTGATTGCAGAGACCAGGAAGCAGGAGAAGAGGATCGCCTCGAACCAGGGCGCGCGCGGCCAAGTGCGCCAGGTCATGGGCGCGGTGGTGGACGTACAGTTCGCCGACCAGCTGCCTGAAATCTTGAACGCGCTCGAGACCGACAATCAGGGCAATCGCCTCGTGCTCGAAGTCGCCCAGCATCTCGGCGAGAACACGGTACGCACGGTCGCCATGGACTCGACCGAAGGCCTGGTGCGCGGCCAGGAAGTGATCGACACCGGCGAGCCGATCGCCGTGCCGGTGGGCGACGAGACCTTGGGCCGCATCATGAACGTGGTGGGCGAGGCGGTCGATGAGGCCGGTCCGATCAAGACCGCCGAGAAGCGTCCGATCCACGCGCCCGCGCCGTCCTACGTCGATCAATCGACCGAGGCGGAGATCCTCGTCACCGGCATCAAGGTCGTGGACCTGCTCGCGCCTTACGCCAGGGGCGGCAAGATCGGATTGTTCGGCGGCGCCGGCGTCGGCAAGACCGTCATCATCCAAGAGCTGATCAACAATATCGCCAAGGCCCATGGCGGCTATTCGGTGTTCGCGGGCGTCGGCGAGCGCACGCGCGAGGGCAACGACCTCTATCACGAGATGATCGAGTCCGGCGTGAACAAGGACCCGGCCAAGCACAACGGCTCGGCCGCAGGCTCGAAATGCGCGCTCGTCTATGGCCAGATGAACGAGCCGCCGGGCGCACGCGCCCGCGTCGGCCTGTCGGGTCTCACGGTCGCCGAATATTTCCGCGACCAGGGCCAGGACGTGCTGTTCTTCGTGGACAACATCTTCCGCTTCACCCAGGCCGGCTCCGAAGTGTCGGCGCTTCTCGGCCGCATCCCCTCCGCCGTGGGCTATCAGCCGACGCTCGCGACCGACATGGGCGCGCTGCAAGAGCGCATCACCACCACCCAGAAGGGATCGATCACTTCGGTGCAGGCGATCTACGTGCCGGCCGACGATCTGACCGACCCCGCGCCCGCCACCTCCTTCGCCCATCTCGACGCCACCACCGTGCTGTCGCGCGGCATCGCCGAGAAGGGCATCTACCCCGCGGTGGACCCGCTCGATTCGACCTCGCGCATGCTCGACCCGCGCGTCGTCGGCGAAGAGCATTACGAGGTTGCCCGCCGCGTGCAGGAGATCCTGCAACGCTACAAGGCGCTTCAGGACATCATCGCCATTCTCGGCATGGACGAGCTGTCGGAAGAGGACAAGGTCGCGGTCGCCCGCGCGCGCAAGATCGAGCGCTTCCTGTCGCAGCCCTTCCACGTGGCCGAAGTGTTCACCGGGCGCCCCGGCGTGTTCGTCGAGTTGCCCGACACGATCAAGGGCTTCAAGGGATTGTGCGAGGGCGAGTACGACCATCTGCCGGAATCGGCCTTCTACATGGTCGGCACGATCGAAGAGGCCGTCGCCAAGGCCGAGCAGCTTGCCGCAGAGGCCGCCTAGAGATGCCCGACGCCTTCAAGTTCGAGCTGGTATCGCCGGAGCGGCTGCTCATCTCGGGCGAGGTGGAGCAGGTGCTCGTGCCGGGGAGCGAAGGCGAGATGACCGTGCTCGCCCATCATGCGCCCCTTCTCTCGACGCTCCGGCCGGGTCTGCTCGATATCGGGCTGCCCGGCGGCGAGCACAAGCGCTACTTTATCAGAGGCGGTTTCGCCGAAGTGGGACCGGCGGGCCTGACCGTTCTCGCCGAGACGGCCATCGACCTTGTCGAGCTCGACGCGGGCCAGCTCGCGCAAGCGGTGAAGGATGCGGAGGAGGACGTGGCGGATGCGACCGAGGATCACGTCCGTGATCGCGCCCAGACCAAGCTCGATCAGCTGCGCCAGGTCCAGGCCACGCTCAATCTTTAGCGCCTAGCGCACGAGCGCGCCGAGCTCTTCGACCACGCTGCGATAGACCGCGCGCTTGAACGGCACGACGAGCGCAGGGAGCTCTTCGAGCTTCGCCCAGCGCCAGGCATCGAATTCCTGGACGTGCCCCTCGCGCGGGCCGATATCGATCTCGCTGTCAGCCCCCTCGAAACGCGCGGCAACCCACATCTGCTTCTGGCCGCGATAACGGCCTTCCCAGGCGATGCCGATGAGTTCGGCCGGAAGATCGTAGGTGAGCCAATCGCTTGTTTTGGCGATGATGCGCGCGCTCACGACCCCTGTCTCCTCGGCAAGCTCGCGCCGCGCCGCCGCCTCGATGTCTTCGCCTGCATCGACGCCGCCTTGAGGCATCTGCCACCAGGTCCCCGCGCCTTCCGGCTCGCCCTCGTGATCGGCGCGCCGCCCGATAAAGGCGTGGCCTTGCCGGTTGAGCAGCATGATGCCGACGCAAGGCCGGTAAGGCAGACGTTCTTTGTCGATCATGGAGCGAGGGTCAGCTTTGCGCTTGCGAGCGGACCGCGGCGCTGACCGGAACGAGCACGATGCCCTTGCCTTCGAGCTTCGCCGCCCAGTCTGAGAGTTGCTTCGCGGTGGCGGGCTTGGCGCGCACGACGCCGATCGCCGCGCCGCGCTCCTTGGCAACTTGCTCGAGCTTTGCGAGTTGCTGCGCGAGGTCCCCGGCATCGATCTGAACGTCAACCACGGAATAGTCGAGGCCGATTGTTTCGGCGACTTTGCCGGCCGCGGAGGTCTGCGCGCCCTCGGCATCGACGTAGAGCAGCCCGCGGGCCTTCAGCTCCTCGAGCACGGGCTGGACCGACTGAGCCGAGGCCTGAAACTTGCCGCCCATATGGTTGGTCACGCCGACATAGCCGGTATAGCGGGACATCAGCCATTGCAGCCGCTTGATGTTGTCGGCGGGCGGCAGCGCGGTGAGCAGCGTATGCGGGCCGGGATCGACGGTCGGATAGTTTTCGGGCTCGAGCGGGATCTGCAACAGCACCTCGTGGCCATCGGCGCGCGCCTCGATCACGGCGTCCTGCAGGCTGCGCCCATAGGCTCCGTAGGCGATGCTCACTTGCGCGGGCAATCCCTCGAGCACGGCTTTTGGCGGCCCATCGGGAAGACCGAGCCCGGTCAGCAGAATCGCGACCCGGGGCGGCGCGCTCGGGTTTGCAACGGCATAGCGCGACGGCCGCGAATAGACGTCGATCGCGCGGCGGCCATCGGCAGCGACTTTGGGTAGCGGGCCATATTGCGATTGCTCCACGAGCTCGGGCGCGGGCACCGAAGCGAGCGCGATCGAGCCGGTCTCGCTCTCGGGCGCGGGCGGCGGAGGCGGCGCGGCGGCCGCGGGAGCATCGAGCGCCGCTTGCTGCATGGCCGCGCCCTCGGGTGCTGCGCCTTGCTGGTCTGGGGCTTGCGGCGGCGCGGCGTCGTCGGGAACGAGTGGCGCGGCCGGCGCGGGAGGCGCCGCGCCCTGGCCGTCGGGGGCCATCGGCAGGCCCTGCTGATCGGCGGGCGGCGCCTGCGGCTCTTCCGGGGGCCCTACGGCAAATCCCGGCGGAAGGTCCATATTGCCTTCGGCCGGGGCCGGTTCGGCAGGAGCGGCCTCGGCGGCCGGCGGAGCGGCGGCCTCAGGCATCTGCGGCTCACCCGCCGCCGCGTCCGGCCCGCCAGGGGCCGTCGCCGGCTCGATTTGCAGGACTGTAACGGGTTCAGCGCCGTCGCCCGGAAACAAGGCGAGATACGCCGTGCCCAACACGAGCGTCCAGAACACGATGCCGCAGGCTGTGGCCAGCGCCTTCATTTCGCGACTTTACCCCTCCCCGCTCGCCGGTCCAGTCCTGGGCGAAGACCCCTCCCCCGGGCAACGTCCTCTTCAATCGCCCTTGCGTTCCGCGTGCGGCGCTACGCTAGTTGGCCTCCGCTTTTTTCTCGACCGTCGTGTCGACCGACTTGATGCCGCGCAACAGATCGAGCCCAAACTTGAGCTGCGTGTCCTTCTCCTTGTCGGCCGGGACATAGGACGAGCTTCCGGACTCTTCCTCGGCGGCGGCGGCGGCGTCCGCGTCTTCGCCCTCCTCCTCGCCCCGGAGGTGGCCGCGGAGATTGGCCTCGCCGCGCGGTTCCTGCGCTTCGGCCTTCTGCTTCAGCTCCTCGGGCAACTCTTCCTCGACCACGACCTCCGGCGCGATGCCCTTGGCCTGGATCGAACGGCCCGACGGCGTGTAGTAGCGCGCGGTGGTCAGCCTGAGCGCGCCGTTCGAGCCGAGCGGGATGATGGTCTGCACCGAGCCCTTGCCGAAGGACCGCGTGCCGATGATGGTCGCCCGGTGATGGTCCTGCAACGCGCCGGCCACGATTTCCGAGGCCGACGCCGAGCCGCCATTGATGAGCACGACGATCTTCTGGCCATCGGTGATGTCGCCGGGACGCGCGTTCGAGCGTTGCGTCTCTTCGAGATTGCGGCCGCGGGTCAGCACGATGGCGCCCTGATCGAGGAACGCATCGGACACCGAGATGGCCTGGTCGAGCAGGCCGCCCGGATTGTTGCGGAGATCGATGATGTAGCCCTTGAGCTTCGGACCCAATTGCTTCTTCAGGTCCTCGACCGCCTTCTGCAAATTGGCTGTGGTCTGCTCGTTGAACGTCGTCACTCTGATGTAGCCGACGTCGTCACCCTCGACATTGTACTTCACCGGGTTGATGTGGATGACGTCGCGGACGACCTTGATCTCCATGGGATCCTCGGTGCCCTTGCGCACGATGGTAAGCGTGATCGGCGAGTTCACCGGCCCGCGCATCTTCTCCACCGCTTCCTGCAGGGTGAGACCGAGGATCTGCTCCTTGTCGAGATGGGTGATGAGGTCGCCGCTCATGATTCCGGCGCGCGCGGCCGGGGTGTCCTCGATCGGGGCGACCACCTTGACGACGCCGTTCTCCATCGTGACCTCGATGCCGAGTCCGCCGAACTCGCCGCGGGTCTGCACCTGCATGTCACGGAAATGCTTTGGATTGAGATAGGCCGAGTGGGGATCGAGCGCGGTCAGCATGCCGTTGATCGCCGCTTCGATCAGCTTCGGGTCCTCGGGCTTCTCGACATAGTCGCCGCGGACGCGCTCGAGCACCTCGCCGAACAGGTCGAGCTGCCGGTAGATCTCCGAGTTGCCGGCCGAGGCCGACTGGCTGCGCGCCAGGCTCACCATCGTCGAGCCGGCGGCGAGCACGGCCAGCACCAGGAGCGCCCACAGCGCGTATTCGGATTTCCGCATCATCCTTGCACCTTTTCGGAAGCCTCGGCCCACCATGGGTCAGGGTCTATTGGCGCGCCGTCCTTTCTGAACTCGACATAAAGGACGGGGCGCGAACCAGTATTGCCCCGGCTTGATCCCGCCGGACTGCCCATCTCCGCGATCGGCTCTCCGGCAAGGACGAATTGGCCGAGGCCCACGTCGATGCGGCTCATTCCCGCAAGTAGAATATGATAGCCCCCGCCCGCGTTGATGATCAATAGCTGCCCGTAGGAGCGGAAGGCCCCGGCATAGACCACCCAGCCATCGGCGGGGGCGGTAATCCGCGCCTCATCGCGCGTTTGCAGCGAAATTCCCTTGAGCGTGGCGCCGGCCCCGTCGGTATCGCCGAAGCGGGTCATTTTACGCCCCTGGGCCGGCAGGCGCAGGCTGCCCTTGGCGGCCTCGAAGGGAAGGGCAGGCTTGAGCCGGGCCGGGCTCGCGAACGCGACCCTGGCCGATTGCGGCTTGATCTCGATCACGTTCTCGTTGTCGGGGGTGGCGAGGGCCGCTTGTTGCTCGCGCGTCCTGAGCGCACGCTCCGCGGCCAGCTCCGCGTCGTATTGGGCGATCTCGACCTTGGCGATCTCGGCGTCGAGGCGCACGATAAGCTCGTTCAAATCCGTCACGGCCTGGGCCTCGTCGGCCGCGACCCGCCGGATGTCGGCAAGCTCGGCCTCGCCTTGCGCCGTCGCCCGCCGCCTTTCCTCCAGCAGACGATCGAGCGCCGCGCGCTCGGCCTGAAGCCCGTCGGTTTCGCGCTTCTCGGCGTCGCGCTGCTCGCGAATGCCGCTTTCGAGGCCAACCAGCCCCTCGAGCTCGCGGGAGAGATTGTCGGCTTGATATTTGAGTTCGGGGAACACTTCGGCGAGCAGCATGGCGCTGCGCACGACGGCGAGCGCATCGTCCCTGCGGGTCACGAGCGCCGGCGGCGGCGTGCGGCCCATCCTCTGCATGGCGCTCAGCATCTTGACGATGGCTTCCTTCCGCTCGGTGATCGAGCTTTGGATGACATTGACCTGCTCGGTCAGTTCGGCAAGCTTCCCTTCCGTCTCCGACAGCTTGGCCTCGCTCGCCTGCACTCTTTGTCCCGCCTCGATGAGCGCGCCGTTTAGCTTGGCCCGCTCCTCGGCCAAAGTCGCCAATTCCTGCGCGAGCCCCTGCTCCCTGGCGCGGTTCGACTCAAGGCTCTGCTCGGTCTGGTCGCGTTTCTGCTTCGCCTCGTCGCGGGAAAGACCGTCCTCACCCGCGACCAATCCGGGCGAAGCGGCGATCAGGCCGGCCACAAGCAGTGCGAATCGAAGTCTTTGTCGCAAGAGAGCCAATCGATCGATCGCCATGCGCCTTGGCCATTCAGCCGGCGCCAACGACAACGGAGCGGTACGGCGGAATCAAGGCGTCGGATGACAAAAGAATGCGCCAAAGTCTTAAATTTCCCATACGGTTCGCAGCCCGCATCCCGAGCGCTTCAGGCGCGGTGATAGGGGTGGCCTGCGAGGATCGTCGCCGCGCGGTAGATCTGCTCGGCAAGGACGATGCGGGCAAGCCCATGCGGCAGGGTGATCGCGCCGAGCGAGATCACCTTCGCGGCCTTGGCGGAGACGTCAGGGGATAAGCCGTCGGCGCCGCCGATTAGAAGGGCCACCCCCTCCACGCCGCCATCGCGCAGCTTAGCCAGTAGCGCCGCGAACGCCTCGCTCGACAGCGCCTCGCCTTGCCGGTCGAGCGCGATGAGCCGATGCGTGGATGGAATTTTGGCGAGAAGCGCTTCCGCTTCGGCCGCTTTGCGGGCGCTTGCGGTTGCGGCCTTCGACTCCGCCACCTCGATGATTCCGAGCGGCGAAAGATGCAGGCTTCGGCCTGCCGCCTCGGCGCGGCCGCGATAATGCGCGAACAGATCGCGCTCAGGCCCCTGCTTGAGCTTGCCGACGGCAGCGATCAGGAGCCGCATGGATACGCCTTGACTGCCGGCTGGTCGGGACGGGCCGGGGACTCAGATCACCAGCCGCTCCATGGGCCGGTCGGCCGACCACATCTTCTCGAGGTTATAGAATTCGCGAACCTCGGGCCGAAAGATATGGACGATGACGTCGCCGAAGTCGATCAGCACCCAATCGCATTGGGGCATGCCCTCGACCCGGGCGCGGCCATAGCCCTCGTCTTTCAGCTTTCTGATGAGATTGTCGGCGACGGCCCCGACATGCCGTTGCGAGCGACCCGACGCGATCACCATCTGATCGCCGATCGAGGTCTTGCCTCTCAAGTCGATGACCGCGACCTTCTCCGCCTTGGCGGCATCGAGCGTGTCGAGCACGACATTGAGAAGACTGTTCGGATGCGCGCCGTATGACGCGAACCCGTTAGGAGGTGTGCCGCGTTGGGCACCCTCTCTAGCTGAGCGCATGTTGTGGTGAATGTCCTTCTGCCATTGCTCCTCGGCGAAACAGCCTAGCCCGTACCCTTGCTAAACGCATGACAGGGTGAGTCGGTCGCTGCCTCGCTCCATAAAAATAGTATGAGCGCGGCAAGGGGACAATAGCGCTAGTGGCTCTTGGTTTTTTTCTTGCCGTCTTTGGCCTCGGCCCTGGCGCGAAGCGCTGTGGAGGAGAGGCCCGACAGGGGGTGGGTGATGAGGGTCCAGGCGGGGGGGATGAGGAGGGCAAGACCGCCCGAATCGGTCTCATCGACCTGGTAGGCCCCGAAGCGTTGCGCCGCCCGGCCGGCCAGCGCCTTCAGCCGGTAGCCCGGCCGGTCGAACACCGCGATCGGCGCAAGCGCGAAGATCTCTTCCCAGTCACGCCAGCGCTGGAAATCGGCGAGATTGTCGGCGCCCATCAGCCACACGAACTTGACCCCCGGGAAGCGGCGCTTGAGCGCGGCGAGAACATCGACCGTATAGGCCGAGCCGCCGCTGAAGCCGGTCACGTCGATGCGGGGATGCCGCGCGATCTTCCGCGCGGCGCCGAGGCGGGCTTCGAGGCTCGGGAGGGCGAAGGGGTCCTTCAGCGGGTTTGCCGGGCTGACCAGCCACCACACCCGGTCGAGGCCGAGGCGCTTCAGAGCGGTGAGACTGATCGCGCGATGGGCCTCATGCGGCGGATTGAACGAGCCGCCCAGCAGCCCAATGCGCATGCCGGGCGCGGCCAGCGGTGGCCGCGCGCTCTCCGTGTGCGTCTCTGTCGCGCCGCGTCTCAAGGGCGGGTCTGGCCCTGCCCGCGCACGGCGTATTTGAAAATCGTGAGCTGCTCGACGCCGACGGGACCCCGCGCGTGGAAGCGCCCCGTGGCGATGCCGATCTCGGCTCCCATGCCGAACTCGCCGCCATCGGCGAACTGGGTCGAGGCGTTGTGCAGAACGATCGCGCTATCGACGCGGGCGAGGAACTCTTCCGCAGCCTTGCGGTCTTCGGTCACGATGGCGTCGGTATGCTGCGAGCCGTAGCGCGCGATATGGGCGATCGCCGCATCGAGCCCATCGACCACCTTCACGGCCATGATCGCGTCGAGATACTCTTTCGGCCAATCGTCCTCGCTTGCGGGCTTGACCCGGGCATCGGCCGCTTGCGTCGCGGCATCGCCCCTCACCTCGCACCCCGCTTCGATCAGCATCTTGACGAGCGGCGCGAGCTGCGCGGGCGCTGCCGCGCGATCGACCAGCAGCGTTTCCGCCGCGCCGCAAATTCCGGTGCGCCGCATCTTGGCGTTGAGCACGATCTTCTTCGCCATGTCCAGATCGGCGGCGCCGTGCACATAGACGTGGCAGACGCCTTCCAGATGCGCGAAGACCGGGAGCCGCGCCTCGGCCTGCACACGCCCGACAAGGTCCTTGCCGCCGCGCGGCACGATCACATCGATCGCGCCCTCAAGCCCGCCGAGCATGAAGCCCACCGCCGAGCGATCGACGGTCGGCACGAGCTGGATCGCGGCCTCGGGCAGTCCCGCTTCGACCAGCGCCTCGCCGAGAATGTTTGCGATCACAAGCGAGGTGAGGAAGCTTTCGCTCCCGCTCCGCAGGATCGCGGCGTTGCCCGATTTGAGGCAAAGCCCCGCGGCATCGGCCGTCACATTCGGACGCGACTCGTAGATGATGCCAACGACGCCAAGCGGCACGCGGACGCGCGAGATTTCAAGCCCGTTCGGCCGCGTCCAGCGCGCCACTACCTGGCCGACCGGATCGGCGAGCGCCGCGATCTCACGCAAGCCCTTCGCCATGGACGCGACGCCGGTGTCCTTCACGGCGAGCCGGTCGAGAAATGCGGCGTCCTTCCCCTTGGCGCGCGCGGCTTCGAGGTCCTGGATATTCGCTTCGAGGATCTTCGCAGAGCCCGCCTCGATCCGCTCGGCCATGGTCATGAGAGCCGCGTTCTTGGCCTCGGTCGAGGCAAGCGCGAGCGCCGCCGCCGCCTCGCGCGCGCGGCGTCCCATATAGAGCATCATCGGCTCGATGCTCGCTTCGGGTCTGTCGGCAATCGCGCTCAAAATCACACCTTCCGTTGCAGCACCATGTCGTCGCGATGGATCAACGCGGCACGGCCAGAGTAACCAAGAACCTCGGCGATTTCACCGCTCTTGCGCCCGATAATGGCCTTGGCTTCCGCGTGGTCGTAGGCGGTGAGCCCGCGGCCGATCTCGACGCCCTCGCCATTCCTGATGACGACGGCATCGCCGCGCTCGAAGCTCCCCTCGACGCGTGTGACGCCCGCAGGCAAGAGGCTCTTGCCCGAGCCGAGCGCCTTGGCCGCGCCCGCATCCACCGTCACGGCGCCCTTGGGCTCGAGCGTGCCCGCAATCCAGCGCTTGCGCGCCGCGACCGGGTCTTGGCGCGCGAGGAACCAGGTCCCGGTCCCCGTCTTGCCCAGCGCTTTGAGTGGATGCATCACCCGGCCAGAGGCGATGACCATATGCGTGCCGCCCGGCACCGCGATCTTGGCCGCCTCGATCTTGGTCACCATGCCGCCTTTCGACAGCTCCGAGCCGGCATCCCCCGCCATCGCCTCGATCTCGGGCGTAATATCTGTCACCTCTTCGAGCCGCCGCGCGTCCTCGCGCGAGCCCGGCGGCGCGGTATAGAGCCCGTCCACGTCCGACAGAAGAACAAGACAGTCGGCGCTCATCATCGCGGCGACCCGTGCCGCGAGCCTGTCGTTGTCGCCATAGCGGATTTCGGTCGTCGCCACCGTGTCGTTCTCGTTCACGACCGGCACGGCGCCGAGCTTCAGCAACGTCGTCATCGTGCTGCGCGCGTTGAGGTAACGGCGCCGTTCTTCCGTGTCGCCGAGCGTGAGCAGCACCTGCGCGGCGATGAGCGATCGCGCGCTGAGGGCTTCCTCATAGGCGTGCGCGAGATCGATCTGGCCGACGGACGCCGCCGCCTGACTGTCCTCGAGCTTGAGCGCGCCCTTGGGCAGATTGAGGACCTTGCGCCCGAGCGCAATCGCGCCGGAGGAGACGACGATGATTTCCTTGCCGGCCGCGCGAAGCGCTGCGATGTCGTCGGCGAGCGTGCCGAGCCAATCGGCTTTGAGTGCGCCGCTCGCCGCATCGACCAAGAGCGAGGAGCCGATCTTGACCACGATGCGCTTGGCATTCGCCCACTCGCCTCTCATGGCCGCCATCCTCGCGCGGGCCGAGCCTCGCCGCGTTTCTCTTTCGCGCCCTTGGCCCTGACGGCCACGACTTCTGCCGCGAGCGCGCGCAACACTTCGCGTAACCCCTCGCCGCTCGCGGCCGAGACGATGAAGGGCGCGGCACCGGCCGCCTTCTTCAACGCACGCGCCTTCTTCTTCAGTTCGTCCTTGGGCACGGCGTCGGCCTTCGACAGCGCCACGATCTCGGGCTTGTCTTCGAGGCTTGCGCCATAGGCCTCGATCTCGCCGCGCACGATTCTGTAGGCGTCGGCCGGATCATCGAGCGTGGCATCGACGAGATGCAGCAACACGGCCGTGCGCTCGACATGGCCGAGGAAGCGGTCGCCGATGCCCGCGCCTTCATGCGCGCCTTCGATCAGGCCGGGAATGTCGGCAAGCACGAAATCGGTGGCATCGATCCGCACCACGCCGAGATTGGGGTGAAGCGTGGTGAAGGGATAGTCGGCGATCTTGGGTTTGGCGGCGCTCACCGCGGCAAGGAAGGTCGACTTGCCCGCATTCGGCAGCCCGATGATGCCGGCATCGGCGATAAGCTTGAGCCGGAGCCAGATATGCATCTCCTCGCCCTTCTGGCCGGGATTGGCATGGCGCGGCGCCTGGTTGGTCGAGGATTTGAAGCGGGCATTGCCGAACCCGCCATTTCCCCCGCGCAGAAGCACGATACGGTCGCCGGGATTCAGCAGATCCGCGATCAGGGTCTTGCCGTCCTCGTCGAGGATCTCGGTGCCGGGCGGCATTTGCAGCACCACGTCGGCACCTTTGGCGCCGGTGCGGTTCTGCCCCATGCCGTGGCCGCCCTTCTTGGCCTTGAAATGCTGCTTGTAGCGGTAGTCGAGCAGGGTGTTGAGGTTGGCCACGCATTCGATAATGACGTCGCCGCCTTTGCCGCCGTCGCCGCCGTCAGGCCCGCCGAACTCGACGAACTTCTCCCGCCGGAAGCCGACGCACCCGTTCCCTCCGTCGCCGGAGCGCACATAGACTTTGGCCTCATCGAGGAACTGCATGGCAAGGGCTTAGCACCGGCTTCTTTCCAATACACTAGCGGCGAGGGCCTTTACCCGCTCTCCCCTTGGGGGAGAGCACACGCGCCTCTTGGCGCGTGGTGAGGGGTAAGCCGCGACGCGGCGTCGAAGAGAAGAACCCCCTCACCCTTCCCGCCACTCGCCGCGCTCACCTTCGCGCTACCGCTCCGCTACTTGAGCGCGAGAGCGCGGCGGGCGGGAAGCCCTCTCCCGCAAGGGAGAGGGGAAATCTGAGGGTTCCTCACCCTGAGGAGGGCGCGGAACGCGCCCGTCTCGAAGGGTGAGCCCGAACGGAGGTGCGTGCTTCGAGACGCGCCCTGCGGCGAACCGCCGGGCGCTCCTCAGCATGAGGGGCACGCGGCAGCTTAGGTCCTATAGAAGCCGGCGAGTGCCTTGGCGCGGTCGAGCCTGTAGGTCAGGCAGGTGGCCTTGTCCCCCCGCGCCGCGCTGTCGCGCTCGATGCATCCTTGCGGCGCGAAGCCGAACTTGGCGATGATCCGTTCGGAGGCCGGATTGTCGCTGAAATGCCCGACGGTGAGATAGGCGAACCCGTCAGCCTCGAAGGCATGAAGGATGAGCGCGCGCACGGCCTCGGTGGCATAGCCCATGCCCCAATAGGGCTTACCGATCCAATAACCGAGCTCGGCATGGTCCTCGCCGAAGGCGCGGTAGCCGGTGCAGCCGACGAGCAAGCCCAATCGCTCGATGGCGAACACCACGCCCTCTTCGCCGGCGAGCACGCTTGCGATCCACTCGGCTGCCATCTCTTCACTATAGGGATGCGGGATGGTGCCGGTCATGCTCGCGACGTCGTAATCGCCCGCGAGCAGCGCAAGCCTGGCCGCGTCCGAAAGCATCGGCGTCCGCAGCAGGAGTCTTGGTGTCCTGATGGTCACGGGGGAAATCTACACACGCGCGGCTCGCGCGCGAGGCGCAAGACCTAGTTCGGCTGCTTCACCGAGACGTAAACGCGACCCTTCTGCTTGGTCGCATACCCGACCTCGCCCTCGCGGAGCGCGAACAGGGTGTGGTCCTTGCCCATGCCGACGCCGTCGCCGGGGTGCCATTTGGTGCCGCGCTGGCGGACGATGATGTTGCCGGCAAGCACGTGCTGGCCGCCCGATTTCTTGACGCCGAGGCGCCGTCCGGCGGAGTCGCGGCCGTTGCGCGAGGAGCCGCCTGCTTTCTTGTGTGCCATATCTTCCGGTCCTTACGTCTTCTTCGGCTTGGCCGCCGGCTTCTTGGCGGGGGCTTTTGCAACCGGCTTCTTTGCCGCTTGCTTCGTCTCCGCCTTCTTGGCGGCGGCCTTCTCCGGCTTTGCCTTCGCTTCCGCCTTCGACTCCGGTTTCTTCTCGGCCTTCTTGGGCTCAGGCCGCGGTGCCACCTTCGAAGGCTTCTTGCCGTCGGTCAGGATCTCGGTGATCCGCAGCGCCGTCAACGCCTGGCGATGGCCCTTCTTGCGGCGGTAATTCTGTCGCCGCTTCTTCTTGAAAACGATGACCTTGTCGCTCAGCCGCTGCGAAATGACCTCGGCTGCGACCATGGCGCCCACGATCGTGGGGCTGCCGGTCTTGGGGCCACCCTCGCCGCCAAGCAGGATCACCTCGGCAAGCTCGACGATATCGCCGGGCGCGCCTGCGATCTTCTCAACTTCGATAATATCGTTCGGCGCCACGCGATATTGCTTGCCGCCTGTGCGAATGACCGCGAACATGACCGTTTCCGTCCGAGTTCTTGGCTTGAAGGACCGGCGCCTTTAGGCGCGCGGGCGAGCCGCTTGGCCCCATGTGCGCCGCAATATAGAAGCCAATCGCGATAAGTCAATCGGCCCCGATCCGCCGAAACGGAACGCCTTGGCCGGGTGTCGCCGGCGCCCCGGGGAACCCCGAGGTCGCCGTTGTCCCGGTTGAAGCTCCAAAACCTGGACGGGCAGTGCCCCGCTAGATCAAGAACAAGGGCGCAAATCCTCCCCCGGGCGTACTCAAATTCGTGGTTTGGCCCTGATAGACGCGCGCGGCGCCGATCAGCGTCCGCGACCGATATGTATAGAGCCTCACATCGACTTTTCGCATCACGGGCGATCCATCCATCATCACGATCCGCTCGCCCGGCCGAACCAGGTCTTGGGCGACATAACCGCCTTGCGCGATGTCGGACCAAACCCGCTTCGTAAGCTTCTCGCCCCGGTAAACGGCCTTGCTTCCGTGACCACCGCTCGGCTTGAAGAACAGCCCCTTGCGCCGCCGCCACAGATCGTCCGCGTTTTCGGGGGTGACGAGGACCGTTCGCGGCACCGCCTGCAACCGGGCAAGCTTCTCGCCATCGGCTCCCCAACTTCGCAGCAATTCGGCGTCCGATAGGACGGACAGATTTCGCTTGTCGGCGAGGAGCGCGTGATTGTGCGGATTGGGGGTCAGCACGAGCGCGCCCGCCTCATAGGCTTGCCTCAGCGCCGCGTGCTCGGGCGCTTCCAAGGAAAAATCGGTGACACGATTATAGGCAAGGTCGATGTCTTGACCCTCGAAGGAGATCTTGCCTCCGCCGTAGTGAAGCCGCGCGGCATCGGCGATGAGCGTGCGAATGCCCCGCTGCCGCAGGGCTTCGCGCGCCAGAACGAACTCCGGGTATAGGAACTGCCGCTCCGGCGCATCGTCGATGATGGCAACGGTTCCCGGCTGCCCTTCGCCTCTCTGGCGCGACCACTCTTCCAGGAACATGTTGAGGGCCGCATCTTCAAAGCTGCCTCCTGTATCCGGGAATGCGATGGCGTCTCCGCAGCACGCCACCTGCGCCCGTGCCAGTGCCGCGTTGAGAAAGGCGCCGCCCGCGTTGGTATTGATCTCGATCAGGGATGGTCCGTTTGCGGTGAGATGGAAGTCGTAGCCCATCATCGCTCCGGCCGGACCAAAGTCCCGGCGCGCGATCTTAGGCGCCCACGCAAGCACGGCCGCTTGGTATTGCGAGAGCCGGCTCACCGCCTCGATTGCCGCAACCACCTCCTCCATCTTCGCCAGTTGATCGGCCGACAGGAAGACAGGGACGCGAGAGAAGGCATGGGGCTGTGCCGCGAGCAGACGCTCGCTAAACCCGGCATCGCCCGCCTCGCGGTCGAGCGCCCGGGCCAGGGATTCCCGGTCGAGAGTGATGCAGGCGCAGTCACGGTTCAGTCGGGCAGCCGTGGAGTCTTGATGACCAGACATTGAACCCGCCGGCATTAGCGCCCTGACAGGGCAAAGATAGCAGCACGGCTATGAGCCACAGCAAACGCGCGAGTTCAACCGGCCTCTTGCCGGGCGCTGACCGCGCGCCGCAAAGGGCCCGAAGCGCCAAAGGTTGCCGCGCGCCCGGCGGCAAGCTACATGAGGCCCGGACGGAGAGGTGCCAGAGTGGTCGAATGGGACGGTCTCGAAAACCGTTGTACGGGTAACCGTACCGTGGGTTCGAATCCCACCCTCTCCGCCA
>CAYMJW010000033.1:0-19781 GCA_964390455.1 uncultured Methyloceanibacter sp.
CTTGGCCAAGCGATCGTAGAGAAGCCGCGCCGTCGCATTGCCTTCTTGCGTATGCCAATAGAGCCCCGACCAGCCGCGCGCGCGGCCGGTCGCGACGAGGTCCTCGATCAAGGCTCGGCCGAGCCCGTGGCCGCGCATATTCGGATCGACGAACAGATCCTCAAGGTAGCAAATGGGCGCGAGCGCCCAGGATCTCGGGTGGACGACCGAGATCGTGAAGCCTGAAACGGCGCCATCACACTCGGCGAGGCGTCCGAACATGCCCGAGCCCGGCATGAACAGCCGCTGCCAGGTTGCCGCCGTCACCGCCTCGCTGACCTCGGCCTTGTAGAAGGTGACGTAGCCGGACCAGAGGCGACGCCAAGCAGCCTCGTCTTCGGGCTTCGGATCGCGAATGACGAGCGCGGGCGCAGCCATCCCGCGCTCTAGCAGTCGAGCGTGGCGGCGCGCTCCCAGGCGGAGAGATGCCCGGCATAGTCGTTCCACTCGCGCATCTTCAGCTTGACGTAGGAATCGACGAACTCATCGCCGAGCTCGCGGCGCAAAAGCTCCGACTTCGCCGTCACGCGCAACGCGTCGAGCAGATTGAGCGGGAGCTTCTTGACGCCGGGCGGGGCCTTGTGGCCTTCGGCGTACATATCGATGTCGAGCGGCTTGCCGGGATCGACATTGCGGGCGATGCCGTCGAGGCCCGCGGCAAGGAGGGCGGCCGGCAACAGATATGGATTGGCGGCGCCGTCGGCGAGCCTGAACTCGAAGCGGCCGCCGCCCGGCACGCGGATCATATGCGTGCGGTTGTTGCCGGCATAGGTGACCGTGTTGGGGGACCAGGTCGCGCCCGACAGCGTGACCGGCGCGTTGATGCGCTTATAGGAATTCACGGTGGGGTTGGTGATGGCGCACATGTCGCCCGCCGCATTCATCAACCCGCCGATGAAGTTATAGGCCGTGCGCGACAGGCCGAGCGCGTCCTTGCCGTCATCGAAGGTGTTCTTTTTGCCCTGCCACATCGAGACATGAACGTGGCAGCCGCTGCCGGTGAGATTGGCGAACGGCTTCGGCATGAAGGTGGCGCGGAAGCCATGCTTCTCGGCGATGGCCTTGGTCATGTATTTGAAGAAGGCCATGCGGTCGGCGGTGACGAGCGCGTCGTCGAACGCCCAGTTCATCTCGAACTGACCGTTGGCGTCCTCGTGGTCGTTCTGATAGGCGCCCCAGCCGAGCTCGAGCATCGCATCGCAAATCTCGCTGATGACGTCGTAGCGGCGCATCAGCGCGGACTGGTCGTAGCAGGGCTTGGCTTGGGTGTCGGCAGCGTCGCTGAGCGAGGCCCCGTCGGGGCTTAAGAGAAAGAACTCGCATTCCACGCCGGTCTTGAGCTGGTAGCCCGCCTTCGCGGCCTTGGCGATCATCTTCTTGAGGATATTGCGCGGCGCCTGTTCGACCGGCTTGCCGCTCATGTGGGGATCGGCGGCGAGCCAGCCGACTTCGCGCTTCCACGGCAACTGGATCAGGCTCGAAGGATCGGGCATGGCTAGAACGTCGGGGTGGGCGGGCGTCATGTCGAGCCAGCTGGCAAAGCCGGCGAAGCCCGCGCCGTCCTTGACCATGTCGGCGATGGCAGACGCCGGCGCGAGCTTGGCGCGAAGCGTGCCAAACAAGTCGACATAGGAAATCAGGAAATACTTTATCCCGCGCTCGCGGGCCGCCTTTGCAAGATCAACTGCCATGTGACTCCCCTTGGCTCAACAGGCTTACTCCGACGATTTCACGCCAGGGATCCATGACGTTCCGGCCAGCGGCACGCGCGCCATGGCGGCTGCCTCGACCGTGAGCGCCACGAGATCCTCGGGCTCGAGATTGTGGACATGACTCTTGCCGCAGGCGCGCGCGATGGTCTGCGTCTCGAGCGTCAAGACGGAAAGGTAATTGGCGAGACGCCTGCCGGCGAGGACCGGATCGAGCCTTGCCGCGAGCGTGGCGTCCTGGGTGGTGATGCCGGCCGGATCGCGTCCCTCATGCCAGTCGTCGTAGCAGCCGGCCGTGGTGCCAAGTTTCTGGTACTCCTCCTCGAGCGCAGGGTCGTTGTCGCCGAGCGCGACGAGGGCGGCGGTGCCGATCGCGACGGCGTCGGCGCCGAGCGCAAGCGCCTTGGCCACGTCGGCGCCGTTGCGAATGCCGCCTGAGACGATGAGCTGCACCTTGCGGTGCATGCCGAGATCCTGAAGCGCATCGACCGCGGGCCTGATGGCGCCGAGGATCGGCAGCCCGACATGCTCGATGAACACTTCTTGCGTCGCCGCCGTGCCGCCCTGCATGCCGTCGAGCACGATCACGTCGGCGCCAGACTTGACCGCGAGCGCGGTGTCGTAGAACGGGCGCGAGGCGCCGACCTTGACGTAGATCGGCTTCTGCCAGTCGGTAATCTCCCTGATCTCCTCGATCTTAATCTCGAGATCGTCGGGCCCGGTCCAGTCGGGATGGCGGCAGGACGAGCGCTGGTCGATGCCTTTGGGGAGCGTGCGCATCTCGGCCACGCGATCGGAAATCTTTTGCCCCAGCAGCATGCCGCCGCCGCCGGGCTTGGCGCCCTGACCGACCACGATCTCGATCGCGTCGGCGCGGCGGAGATCGTCGGGGTTCATGCCGTAGCGCGAGGGGAGAAGCTGATAGACGAGGATCGAGGAGTGGTGGCGCTCCTCCTCGGTCATGCCGCCGTCGCCGGTCGTGGTCGAGGTGCCGACCTGGGAGGCGCCGCGCCCCAGTGCCTCCTTGGCCTGGGCCGAAAGCGATCCGAAGCTCATGCCGGCGATGGTGACGGGAATCTTGATGTGAACCGGCTTCTCGGCGAAGCGGGTGCCAAGCCACACATCGGTCGCGCAGCGCTCGCGATAACCCTCGAGCGGATAACGGCTGATCGAGGCGCCGAGAAACAGAAGATCGTCGAAATGCGGCAGCTTGCGCTTGGCGCCGGCGCCGCGGATATCGTAGATGCCGGTCGCGGCGGCGCGACGGATCTCAGACAGCGACGCGGCATCGAAGGTGGCAGAGGGGCGCGGGGTGGTTCGCGGCGTCCAGTCCATCAATAGGCTCCGGCGTGGTCAACGTGGAAATTGTAAAGCTTGCGCGCCGAGCCGTAGCGATGGAACTCGGCCGGGTCAATCTGGCCATCGAACCCGGCCCGCTCCAGCACATCGTGCAGGGCGCGCTTGTGTTCGTCGCGCATCGGTTTCTCGATGCAATCGGCGCCGAGGCTCCTGACTTTGCCGCGCACAAAGAGGCGCGCCTCGTAGATCGAATCGCCCAGCGAGTCGCCCGCGTCTCCGAACACGATCAAATTGCCGGCCTGGGCCATGAAGGCGCTCATATGGCCGACCGAACCCTTCACCACGATGTCGATGCCTTTCATCGAGATGCCGCAGCGCGATGACGCGTTGCCGTCGATGCGCAAGAGCCCGCCGCGTCCGGTGGCACCCGCCGACTGGCTGGCATCGCCCGCGACATGGACGAAGCCCGACATCATGTTTTCAGCGACGCCGACGCCGGCGCTGCCATGGATCAGCACGGTCGCGTGCTTGTTCATCCCGGCGCAGTAATAGCCGACCGAGCCGTTGATCTCGACGGTGATCGGGGCATTGAGCCCGGCAGCGATGGCGTGACGGCCCGCGGGGTGGTCGACGACCCAGTGCCGCTCGTTGGTGTCGGGGCGGAGCTTGTGGAGCGCCGCGTTCAACTCCCTGAGCGGGGTTGAAGCGAGATCGATCTCTGGCACGATCACCGCTCCCAGAAATAGACGGTGGCGGGTTCGGGCTCCCAGACGCGCGCGGTCTCGATACCGGGGAGACCGGCGAGCGCGCGATATTCCGATCCGAAAGCGACGTAACGGTCGGTCTCGGCCATCACGGCGGGCTTGCAGGCGATGCCGTCGCGGAGCACGCCAAAGCCGTTCTCGGTGCCGACCACGAAGGTGTAGAAGCCGTCGAGATCGTCGAGGCTCACCTTCAGCGCGTCGCCGAGCGAGGCCCCCTGCTGCATCTTCGCGCTGAGATAGCCGGCGGCGACTTCGGTGTCGTTCTCGGTGTCGAACGTGAATCCTTCGCGCCTCAGCACGCGGCGAAGATTGTTGTGGTTCGAGAGCGAGCCATTGTGCACCAGGCACTGATCCGTGCCGGTCGAATAGGGGTGTGCGCCGTCGGTGGTCACGGCCGATTCCGTCGCCATGCGGGTGTGGCCGATGGCATGCGTCCCTTGCATCGCGGCAAGCCCGAAGCGCTCGGCAACCTTTCCGGGGAGGCCAACCTCCTTGTAAACCTCGATCCGGCGCCCGCGGCCCACCGTCTCGATCCCGGGCGCCTCGCCCGCGAGCCAATCGGTGAGTGCGGTCACGGCATCATCGGGCAACGCAACGACGATATGGGTGTCGTGCAGCGTCGTCTTGGCGTCCGAGAACTTCTTCTTGATGCGCGCGGCCGTTTCCTTGGCAGCTTCCGCGGAAGGCGCGCGCAGCGTGAGCTTGGTTTCGCCCGCTTGGCCTTTGCCATACACGGCGAAGCCCGCGCTGTCGGGTCCGCGATCCGACATCGTGGCGAGCATTTGGGCAGTCAGCTTGCCGAGCTCGGGTTCGAGAGAGGGGTCCTTGATGAACAGTCCGACGATGCCGCACATTGTGAAAAAAACTCCGGTTAGCGGGCCAGCACCTTGCTACAGGGCAAAGCCGTTCGTCAACCCACGTGAAATAAAGTTTCCTGTGGGGAATTCAAGCCCGCGGGTAGATGATGATCGACAGATAGGTCATTGGCCGTTCCAGCAGCTCCTCGGGCCCGTGCGGGGCGCCGGAGTCGAAGAACAGCGCATCCCCCGCCGACATCGGATAGAGCTTGTCGGCGTGGCGGTAAATGACCTTGCCCGTCAGCATATAGATGAACTCGACGCCGTCATGCTGAAACAGCGCGTAGGGTTCGGCGTCCTCGCTCAGCGTGATGAGATAGGGCTCGACCACGATATCGCCCGAGAGCGAATGCCCGAGCAGCTCGTAACGGTGGCCGGACTTGGTGCCGCGCCGCTCGATCAGCACGCCCTGGCCCGCGCGAACATAGGAGCAGTCGCGCCGCTCCTCGAAATCGGCGAAGAAGCTCGTGAGCGGCACATTCAGCGCGCGCGCGAGCGCCTTCAAGGTGGAGAGGGAGGGCGAGGTGCCCCCGTTCTCGATCTTGGACAGCATGCCCGGCGAGAGCCCGGCCTGGGCCGCAAGCTCGGTCGCGGTGAGTTGCAGGCGCTGGCGCAGCAGTCTTACTTTGCGGCCGATCGAGACTTCGAGCTGAAGCTCGCCGGTGGTGGGGGCGCTTGACCCGGTGGCGTAGGTCTCCGGCTTGAGGCCGCCATCGCCGGGGACCTGGCGCGAGGACGTGGCGCGGCGGCGCGCATGCGTGCGCGCCTTCAGCGCCTTGGACGAAAGCCGTGTCGTCGCCATCCCGCCTCCTTGCGGCCTTTCAGCGCGATTTCAGCCGATTTCCACGCCGAAGTTACCACGATCCGGCAGACAGGGAACATGTCTCAAGCCAACCGGCGTGAACCTCTTTGGCCGCGCTCGCGTCAGATGCTTTGCGGCTTCGGACACGATAGCCACCCGATATTGGCCCGGAGCCGCCTCGGAGGCTTAGCTTTGAGTATCAGAGATATCCGATGGAGTGACAGCCATGTTGATGCCCCTCGCAGAGTCACAGGTGAGCTCAGTGGCCCCGAGCGTCACTGAAAGTCCCAAGACCTGGAACCCCGTGGTCGTTGCCGGCGCTCTGCGCAAGGTCGTGAACGGCCTGTTCGATCCCTACCGGCCCGAGCTGCACTATATGCGCGGGCCTGGACCGCGCTGGCGCGCGAAGCACGCTTTCGACGGCGCCGCCCTGCCGAGGAGATGATGGCCATGCGCCCCCTCGCTCTTCTCCTGCTTCTGTTGCCGGGGAGCGCGCTCGCCGAGGAGCGCCCGAAGCTGATCGATACCAATCCGCCCTACGTCCAGGTCGTCGTCACGGCGTGCCCCATCGCCGAGGCTCCGCTCGAGCCGACCAACCAGGGCAAGAGCTACGAGAACCAGCGCGGAATGACGCGCGAAGAGCGCACCGCCTATTTCCGCGAGATCGGCTGCGTCGAAGTTCCGATCCCGCCGGAATGGATCACGCAGGAATTGAGCTACCGGCAGTGCAAGGGTCCGGCCGGCTATCTCGTGTCGATGCAGTATCTCGAGCAGAATGCGACCCTGGTGCGGACGCCGGCCGTCGGGCAGTGGGCCTGCATTCCGGGCGGCACCCCCTTCGTCGGGGTCGCCTCGCAATAGCGCTTCTATCCGCTCATGCGGGTGCGGCTCGGCGGCTCGCCGAAAGCCCCCGCATAGGCGCGGGCGAACTGGCTCGCCGAGGCAAAGCCCGTGGCAAGCGCCACGTCGAGCACGGGCAGCGTCGTCTCGCGCAGGAGCTGGCGCGCGCGCGCAAGTCTCAGCCAGCGATAGTGCCGGTGGATGCCGTGGCCGATATGGCGGCGGAAGAGGCGCTCGAGTTGCCGGAGCGAAATGCCGGCCTGGCGCGCCAGAGAGATGCGGGAGGCCGGCGTCTCGATGCTCGCTTCCATGGCCCGCAGCACCGAGAGCAGCTTCTCGTCGGCGACGCCGAGCCGGTAGCGGAGATCCATGCGCTGTGGGCCGAACCCTTCGCGCACATGGGTGTGCAGGAACCAGTCGCCCACGGCGGCCGCGAGCTGGCGCCCGTGATCCTTCTCGATGATGGCGACCATCATGTCGAGCGCGGAGATGCCGCCCGAACAGGTAATCCTGTTGCCGTCGATCTCGAACAGAGACGGCACGACCGCGACATCGGGGAAGGCCTCGCGGAAGGCGGGCAAATGCTCCCAATGCAGCGTGGCACGGCGCTCATCGAGGAGCCCAGCCTTGGCGAGAATGTAAGGCCCGCCGGAAATGCCGCCGATGGCGGCGCCTTTGCGCGCGAGGCGCCGCAGCCAGGCGAACACAGACCGGTCCTCGAACAGCGCCGGATTGCCGCCGGCGCAGACGAACACCATGTCGGCCGCGCGCTCGGTGTTGGTGCCGCAATCCGGGATGATGGCGACGCCGTTCGAGGCGGTGACCGGCTTGCCGCCAGGGGCGGCGTGCCACCAGCGATAGAGTTCCTGGCCCGAGAGGAGATTGGCCGCGCGCAAGGGCTCGATCGCGGCCGCATAGGACATCAGCGCGAAGCCCGGCACGAGCAGGAAGCCCACGGTGCGGGGCGGCGCTTGCTTGACGCGGATCGTGCCCTCGGCCGGGGCCGCCGGGTGTGAGGGTTGCTTTTCGCCCATGTCGTAAAATGTCAAGCAGGCGGCGTGAAATGTCAATCGCACCGTTTGCCTGGGGTCACAATCGCGCCCATGCGCTATTCGGTCGGAAGCCTCATCGCCAATGCCGTCACCGGCAACCGCTACTGGAAGCCGGTCTGGCGCGAGCCCGAGCCAAAACCTGCCTATGACGTGGTGATCGTCGGAGGCGGCGGGCATGGTCTCGCCACCGCGCATTATCTCGCCAAGGAGCACGGCATCACCAATGTCGCCGTGGTCGAGAAGTCCTATATCGGCTCCGGCAATGTCGGGCGCAACACCACCATCGTCCGCTCCAACTATCTGCTTCCCGGCAATCTTCCCTTCTACGAATGGTCGATGAAGCTGTGGGAGGGACTGGAACAGGACCTCAACTACAACACCATGGTGAGCCAGCGCGGTGTGCTGAACGTGTTTCACTCAGACCCGCAGCGCGACGCTTATGCGCGGCGCGGCAACGCCATGCGGCTGCACGGCATCGACGCCGAACTGATCGACCGCGAGCAGGTCCGGGCGCTCGTCCCCTTCGTCGATTTCGACAATGCGCGCTTTCCCATCCGCGGCGGTCTGCTGCAGCCCCGCGGCGGGACCGTGCGCCATGACGCCGTCGCCTGGGGCTACGCCCGCTCAGCCGATTCCCGCGGCGTCGACATCATCCAGAATTGCGCGGCGACGGGCTTCCGCATCGAAGGCGGCCGCATCCTCGGGGTCGAGACCGAGAAGGGCTTCATCGCCGCGAAGAAGGTCGCGCTCTCCTGCGCCGGCAACTCCTCGCGTGTCGCGACCATGGCGGGTTTGCGGCTTCCGATCGAGAGCCACGCGGTCCAGGCCTTCGTCACCGAAGGCGTGAAGCCCGTGATCGACGTGGTGATGACGTTCGGCGCCGGGCACTTCTATGTGAGTCAGTCGGACAAAGGGGGCCTCGTCTTCGGCGGCGATATCGAGGGTTACAATTCCTATGCCCAGCGCGGCAATCTGCCGGTGATCGAGGATGTGTGCGAGGGCGGCATGGCGCTCATGCCGGTGATCGGACGCCTGCGTATCCTGCGCTCCTGGGGCGGGCTGCTCGACATGACCATGGACGGCTCGCCGATCATCGACACGACGCCGATCGACGGGCTCTATCTCAATGCCGGCTGGTGCTATGGCGGCTTCAAGGCGACGCCGGCATCGGGCTGGTGCTTCGCCCATCTCATCGCCACGGGCGAGCCGCATCCTTTCGCGGCCGCCTACCGTCTCGACCGCTTCGCTCAGGGCCGCGTCATCGACGAAAAGGGCATGGGCGCGCAACCGAACCTGCACTGAGGGCCGAAGCATGCGCATCAACTGTCCTTATTGCGGCGAACGCGCGCTCGAGGAATTCACCTATCGCGGCGATGCCACGGTGAAGCGGCCCGAGAGTATCGATCCCGGCGCGGCCGATGCCTGGGTTGATTACGTCTATCTCCGCGACAATCCGGCAGGGCTGCACAAGGAACACTGGCATCACAGCGCCGGCTGCCATTCCTGGCTCGTGGTCACGCGAAATATGAGTACGCACGAGATCGTCGCGGTCGAGTTCGCCGAGAAGGAAGCCGCCAAGTGACGGCGCGCACCCATCAGCCGAACCGGCTCGCGCAAGGCGGCCTCATCGACCGGTCGAAGACGGTGCGGTTCGATTTCGACGGCGCCGAGCTTGCCGGTCACCCCGGCGATACGCTCGCCGCGGCGCTGCTGGCAAACGGCATCCGCCTCGTCGGCCGCTCGTTCAAATATCATCGCCCGCGCGGCATTCTCGCCGCGGGCTCGGAGGAGCCGAGCGCTCTCGTCGAGCTCAGGACCGGCGCGCGGCGCGAGCCCAATACCCGCGCGACAACGATCGAGCTTTACGACGGGCTTTCCGCCGCGAGCCAGAACCGCTGGCCCTCGCTCAAGCTCGACGTGCTGGCCGCGAACCAGCTCCTGTCGCCGTTCCTCAGTGCGGGCTTCTACTACAAGACCTTCATGTGGCCTTCCTCCTTCTGGGAGAAGCTCTATGAGCCGATGATCCGGCGCGCCGCAGGCCTCGGTCGCGGGGCCGGGCTGGCCGACCCGGACCATTACGAGAAGGCGAATGCCTTCTGCGACGTGCTCGTGGTCGGCGCAGGTCCGGCAGGGCTTGCCGCAGCACTTGCCGCCGCACGGTCCGGCGCGCGGGTGATCTTGTGCGAAGAGGATTTCCGCCTCGGCGGCCGGCTGCTCTCCGAGCGCTACGACATCGACGGCAGGCCTGCGCGCGACTGGGTCGAAATGGCCGAGGCCGAGCTCGAAGCTCTGCCCGAGTGCCGCATCTTAAGGCGCACAACGGTGCAGGGCGTCTATGACGGCGGCACCTATGCCGCGATCGAGCGCGTCAACGACCATGTCGCGGTCCCGCCAGCGCATGAGCCGCGTCAGAGACTGTGGCGCATCGTGGCGAAACGCGCGGTCGTTTGCGCCGGCGCCATCGAGCGGCCGATCGTGTTCGGCAACAACGACCGCCCCGGAGTCATGCTGGCGGGCGCCGTCCGCAGCTACGTCAATCGCTACGGCGTGGCGCCCGGACACCGCGCCGTGATCTTCGCCGATAACGACGACGCCTTCCGCACGGCATCCGATCTCGCGCATGCCGGGATCGAAATCGCGGCCGTGGTCGATGGGCGGCGAACCGCGTCGCGTACCGCGCAAGAGACGGTGGAGGCGGCGGGCGCGCGCTATTTCGCGGGCGGCGTGATCGAGCGCGTGCGCGGCCTTCACGGCGTCAAGGGCGTCGAGATCAGAGATGGAAATGGCGCAAGCGAGCGCGTCGCGTGCGACCTGATCGCCATGTCGGGCGGCTGGAACCCCACGCTCCACCTCACCACCCATCTCAACGGCAAACCGCAATGGAGCGACCGTCTCGCCGCTCTCGTCCCCGGCACGTTGCCGCCGGGCATGAGCGTGGCCGGCGCGGCACGCGGCACTTACGGGCTCGAGGCGTGTCTCGCCGAAGGCGACGCAGCGGGCGCAAAGGCCGCCTCGGAATGCGGCTTCACCGCCTCGCCGTCGCGCGCCCGTGTCGCCGATGAGACCGCCGTGGTGAGCCCCTTGTGGCAGGTCGAGAAGAGCAAGGGCAAGGCTTTCGTCGATTTCCAGAACGACGTGTCGGTATCGGACGTGAAACTCGCCGCGCGCGAGGGCTTCCGCATCCCCGAGCATCTCAAGCGCTACACGACGCTCGGCATGGCGACCGACCAGGGCAAGACCGGCAATGCCAATGGCGCGGCCGTGCTTGCCGCCGTCACCGGGCGCTATATCGGCGCGGTCGGCAGCACGACCTTCCGCCCGCCCTTCACGCCCATCGCCATCAGCGCTTTTGCCGGCCATCACCGGGGACAAGATTTCCGCCCGGCGCGGCTTGCGCCCTCGCATCGATGGGCCGAGGCGCAAGGGGCGGTGTTCGTCGAAACCGGTCCCTGGCTGCGCGCGCTCTACTATCCGAAGCCCGGCGAACAACCTCAGGACTCCGTCAACCGCGAAGTGGCGACGGTGCGCGAAAAGGCCGGCGTCTGCGACGTCTCCACCCTCGGCAAGATCGACGTGCAGGGCAAGGACGCCGGCATCTTTCTCGACCGCGTCTATGCCAACACCTTCTCGACGCTGCCGGTGGGCAAAGCGCGCTACGGGCTGATGCTGCGCGAGGACGGCTTCGTGCTCGACGACGGCACGACCGCGCGGCTCGCAGAGGACCACTACTTCATGACCACAACCACGGTCAACGCGGTGAAGGTCATGCAGCATCTCGAATTCTGCCAGCAGGCGCTGTGGCCCGAGCTCGACGTGCAGACGGTCTCGGTCACCGAGCAATGGGCGCAGTTCGCCGTCGCCGGTCCGCGCGCGCGCGAGGTGCTGCAAGGCGTGGTCGATCCGGCACACGATCTCTCCAATGCGGCCTTCCCGTATCTTGCCTGCGGCGAGGTGACGGTGGGAGGCGGCATCCCCGCCCGGCTCTACCGTCTCTCCTTCTCCGGCGAGCTTGCCTACGAGATCGGGGTCCCGGCGCGGTACGGCGATGCCTTGATCCGCGCCATCATCGAGGCCGGCGCACCCTTCGGGCTCGCGCCCTACGGCACCGAGGCGCTCGGCGTGCTCCGCATCGAGAAAGGCCATCCGGCGGGAGCGGAGCTGAACGGCCAGACCACGGCGCACGATCTCGGCTTCGGCAAGATGCTCTCCGCCAAGAAGGATTTCATTGGCCGGTTCATGGCGGGGCGCGAGGCGCTGACCGATCCGTCGCGGCCGTCGCTCGTGGGCTTGAGACCGCTTGCCCGCGAAGACCGCATCCGCGCCGGCGCCCATCTCATCCCCAAGGACAAGGAGCCGACAGCGAGCAACGATCAGGGCTATGTGACCTCGATCGCGTTCTCGCCATCGCTCGGCCATTGGCTCGGTCTCGGCCTTCTCGCCCGCGGGCCCGAGCGGCATGGCGAGATCGTGCGCGCTTACGACCCCGTGCGCGGCGGCGACGTTCTGGTCGAAGTGCGGCCGCCCTGTTTCATCGATGCGGAAGGAGAGCGCGTCCGTGCCTAGCCGTCCGTTCCACGCGACTTCAGCGCTTGCGGGTCTCGCCGTCCCTGGCCGCTTCGGCAAAGAGGACGGCGCGCCGGGCGTGCTCATCGAAGAGCGGGCCGGGCTCGGCCTCGCAACCGTCGCTGCCCGAGAGGGACAGGCCGAGGCCCTGAAGCGGGCGGTCAAGTCGGCTTACGGGGCCGAGCTTCCCGATGGCTCGCGCGCGGCGCACGGTCCGTCTGTGAGCTTCGTCGGCTACGGGCCCGGACAATGGCTCGCCGTGTCGGAATCGCTGGCGGGCGAAGCGCTCGCCCGCGATCTTTCGCAACGCCTGCGCGGCCTCGCCTCGATCTCGGACCAGAACGGCGGCAGGACGGTGCTCAGACTAAGCGGTCCCCATGCCCGCTCGGTGCTGGCCAAGGGCCTGCCGATCGACGTTCACCCGCTCGCGTTCAGGCCCGGGGATGCCGCGACCAGCACGATCTCGCTGATGGGCGTGCAGCTCTGGCAACTCGACGATACGCCGATATACGACCTTGCGATCTTCCGCAGCGTCTCGGCGAGCTTCTGGCACTGGCTCACAGCGTCTGCCGCCGAGTTCGGCTATGAGGTCATAAAGGGCGCTCGCTAGCGGTAGCAACAAAAGGAACGGCGCGCGAGGCCGAGCCCCGCGCGCCGCAGGAGCGTTACCGAGAAGACTTAAGCCGGCCTGATATCGATGGCCACGGCCCTGGTCACGAGCAGAACAACCCTGTCGCCGACATCGACCTGATCGAAGCCCTGAACCTCGGGACCGACCGCGATGGTGCGGGTCTTGCCGCCGGTTCCGGCGAAGGTGATGGTGCGCTGGTTGCGGTTGATGGCGGCGATGGTATCGGAGATCTCGACGGTAGTGAGGTCCTTGGCGCCATGCGGTGTCGCCTCGACCCAATCCTGCTCGGCAACAGTTGGCGCATTCATGTTCATGTCCGCCGTCTCGTCCTCGGCGAAGGGGTTCTCGGTGGCCGCCGGCGGTCCGTCGGCCTTTCGGAGCGCGACCGCCACTTCGTCGGCATAGCTGATCGTGATCCGCTCTTTCAGCTTGATCAGCTTGATGTGCTCGGGCTTGACCTTGACCACGACCCAATTGTTGTTCGGGCCGACGACGGTGACGAGCTGGTTGGTGACGTCGATGGCCTCGACCGTGACGACACCGGAGATAACGCCGGCGTCGGTTTCAAGCTCGACCGGCGCGGCTTTCGATGCGTCGATGAGCAAGAGCGAAAGCATGATGGCGAACACGAATCTGAGCGCAGCAACAGGGAACTTCATCGTTTACCTCCCAGACGGAAATGAAAGCGGGGTGATGCACTACCAGTTGAAGGTCACGCCCATCACTGGTCCGTGCTGCAAGACGTTAAGGCCGTCCTCGCCGAACTTGCCGTTCTCGCTATAATCAACGTAAAGCGCGCGGTAACCGACATCGGCTCTGAGCGGCATGCCGAGGCATTGCGTCTGGAAGCTGTAAACGCCCACGGCCTGCCAGGAAAATTCGCTGCCGGCGCCGAAGCCGCCGATGTCGCCTTCCAGCCGCAAAGCCTTGCCGGGCGCGATCTGATGCCTGATGCGGGCGCCAATCACGGGATCGACCCATTCGAGATCATTGGACTTGGCAATGGCAATGCGGCGCGAGCGGTTGATCTTGATCCCGAGTTTCTCGAACTTTGCTTCGAGCGTGCCGGTCAGGCGAAGCGAAAGACTGAGGTCCTGATTCCAGTAGCGCGCGCTGCCCAAGAGATCGAAGGCAGTATGGCTGCCTGGCGCGTTTTGCCAGCGGGCGACTTCGTAGGCGAAGCCCGACTGAACGATTGTCGACTCATAGTCGAGTTGGGCGTCGCCCTTGACGCTCACCACGACCTGCGGGAAACGCGCGAAGGGACTTTTCCGGATATCGATGTCGCCGGGGAAGCCAAGGTCGAGCCAAACGAGATCGGTGAACAATGCGAGCTTCCCTTTGCGGGCCTCGAAATAGCTCATCCAGGCCAGCAATGAGTCGCTCTCTTCGGCGATCTGAAAGAAGTCCTGGTTGATGTCGACCGTCTGTCCGCGGGCGGTCACATCACCATTGACGTTGATCATCCAGGCATAGGGCGTGACGCTGAACTGCCAACCGCTGGCAGGCGCGGGGCCGTCGTAGCCGAGGTCGGCAGCAAACGCATGATTGGAGGCGGCAAGACAGGCGCAAACCGCAAGCAGCCTAAGAGAGCGTCGCCCTGGTTTCACAGATGGTCCCCCACCAAACCCTTTGGGCTCGGATCAAGCCATAGGTAGCATTTCCGGCACGGCCGGGGATGTGCAAAACGGCAACAGGAGAGGGAAAAATTTGCCGGGAGAAGCCGCTAAAGCGAGGCTCTAGCTCGTTTTTCGCCGCCTGAGCGGGTAATTCGCGCTGTCGTAGAGGGCGCGGATGCCGTAGCCGTCGAACCGCTCCTCGTTGACCTCGAGCGTGCTGCCGATGAGAAGCTCGGGCGGCAGTTCCTCGACGGCGTATTTGATGGCCTCGGCGGCGCTCTTGAAGCGCGTATAGCGCATCGGCCGCTTCCCGGTCTTGCTCGCGCTGGCGTAAAGCTCAGCCGGAGCCCTGTAATCGAACGCACTCACGAGCGCAATTAAAGCATGGCGGTGAAGGCAAGGCCAGCCTCGGGCGCCGCGCCGGTCGCCGGGTTAAGGATTGGCGGGACTAGAGGAGGGATTGTCGGCGACGCGTTTCATTGTCAGGCTAGGATAGGCGAACGTCTAAAGGCGCGCGGTCCTGCTTCTCAGGATCGCCGCCGCCGGGTTGAAGGTCCGTTGCATGCCGCATGTCCCGCCGCTCGTTTCCACTATCGCGCTCGGCCTCGTGCTCGCCTTCAGCCTTGGCGTCGTGGCGCATCGCCTGAAGCTGCCGCCGCTCATCGGCTATCTCGTGGCAGGAATCCTCATCGGGCCGTTCACGCCCGGTTTTGTCGCCGACCAGAATATTGCCAATCAGCTCGCCGAGGTCGGCGTCATTCTCCTCATGTTCGGCGTGGGGTTGCACTTTTCGCCGAAGGACTTGCTTTCCGTCCGCGCCATCGCCGTTCCCGGGGCGGCGGCGCAAGCCCTGATTGCCGCGCCGCTTGGCATCGGCGTCGCCTGGTGGCTTGGCTGGCCGCTTGGGGCCGGACTGATATTTGGAATCGCGCTGTCGGTCGCGAGCACCGTGGTCGTGTTGCGTGTTCTTCAGGAGCGGCGGCTGCTCGACACGGAACGGGGAAAGGTCACCGTCGGCTGGCTGATCGTGCAGGACATCGCCATGATCCTGGTGCTGGTCCTGCTGCCTGGACTTGCGGCGCTGTTTCAGGGGATGGAAACGGCGCCGAAATCAACCGCGGTCTTGCTCTCAATCATTACCGTGCTTGGCAAGTTCGGCATCTTCGTCGCCGTCATGCTGATCGTCGGCAAGAAGCTCATTCCGGCGCTCCTGCACTATGTCGCCCACACCGGCAGCCGGGAGCTGTTCCGCCTCGCGGTGCTCGCGATCGCGCTTGGCGTGGCCTATGCCGCGGCGGAACTGTTCGGCATCTCGCTCGCGCTCGGCGCTTTCTTCGCCGGCATGGTGTTGAGCGAATCGGCGCTGAGCCAGCAGGCCGCGACCGAATCGCTTCCGTTGCGCGACGCCTTCGCGGTGCTGTTCTTCGTCTCGGTCGGCATGCTGTTCAATCCCGCCATCGTGGTCGACGCGCCTTTGGCGTTGCTGGCGACGGTCCTCATCATTGTGATCGCCAAATCGGCAGCCGCCTATGTCGTGGTGCGGCTGTTTCATCACCCGCCTCCGATCGCGCTGATGATTTCCGCTTCGCTCGCGCAGATCGGCGAGTTTTCCTTCATCCTCGCCAATCGCAGCCTCGAGCTCGGGCTGCTTCCGGCCGAGGGTCGCGACCTCATTCTCGCCGGCGCCATCATCAGCATCCTGCTCAATCCGCTGCTCTTCGCCGTGCTCGATGTCTATGCCGCGCGGCGCGAGAAGGGACCCGTCGAAGCAGTGGCGGACGCGAAGGAACCCGAAACACCGATGCGCGAGCCGATCCGTCCGACGTCGCTCACCGGCCATGTGGTGCTGATCGGCCATGGCCGGGTCGGCGGCTTCGTCAGCGCGGCGTTGCGCGAGCGGAACGTTCCGCTTTTCATCATCGAGGATGACGATGACAGGGTTGCCGCGCTGCGGGAGCTCGGCGTCGAGGCGATCGCCGGCAATGCCGCCGATCCGGAAGTGATCCAAGCCGCGAATTTGGGCGCGGCGCGCTGCCTGCTCGTGGCAATCCCCGATGCGTTCGAAGGGGGTCAAGTGGTGCAGCAGGCCCATGACATCAATCCCAAGCTCCCGATCATCGCCCGCGCGCATTTCGAGGAGGAGATCGGTCATCTCAAGGAGCACGGCGCCAGCGTCGTCGTGATGGGCGAGCACGAGATTGCCAAGTCGATGCTCGAGGAGGTGGCGGAGACGGCCCCATCGCCCGCGCCGGCGTAGATTGCTGGAAATCGGGCCCAAGCGGCGGCACTTTGGGCGTTGCAAGGGGGAGCGGCATCTCCAGCTTCCCTTCCGGGGGCCGAAAAGGTCGTGTATCTTGACCTTCTCATGGGCACCGCGCGCAGGGCTGAACGATTGGAGACCAACGAGGACTTGCTCGTTGCGGTCGCGGGCGGAAACCGCGAGTCGTTCCGCCAGCTCTACGATGCGACGTCGCCGACGCTCTTCCCGATTTGCCTGCGCATGCTTCGGGACCGCGAGGCCGCCAAGGAGGCGTTCCAGGATGCCTTCTTCCGCATCTGGCAGAAGGCCTATCTCTACGATCCGGCGAAGGGCAGCGCTCTCGCCTGGATGGTGACGGTTACGCGCCGTTGCGTCCTTGACCGGCTCGCCCAGTCAAGGGGCGACATGGTGTCGTTCGACGAGATCGACGAAACGCTTATCGCGGAAGCGTCGGCGAGACTCGGAACCGCGTCGATCGAGGGCGTCGGCCTCAAGCGGTGCCTCGATCAGCTGGACGAGAAGCATTCGCGCGCGATTCTCATGGCCTATGTTTATGGACTGACCCATGAGGAGCTGGCGGCCAAGCTCAATGTACCGCTTGGAACGGCGAAGAGTTGGGTCACGCGCGGGTTGGCACGTTTACAGGATTGCATGGGCGGATGAACATGGACCTCGATCAGCTAGCGGCCGACATCGCTCTTGGCGGCGCGGATGCCGAAGGCCGCGCCCGGGCGCTCAAGGACGCCGAGCGCAACCCCGAACTCCGGCGCAAGGTTGAAAAATTGGAGCGGCGACTTGCACCGCTCGCCGAACTCCTGCCGCGTGAGGCGCCCCCCGCCGGCATGTTCGCCAGCATCGAGGCCCGCATCGCGGAGGCGAAAGCGGCGCTTCCCGGAACGGTCACAATGCGCGCCGCCACCTATGACTGGCAGCCGGTTTCGGAGGGTATCGACCAGGCCATCCTGTGGGTGAACGAGAAGGCCAAGCGCACATCCTTCCTGATCCGCATGCAGCCGGGCGCAAGCTACGCCTCGCACGAGCACGAGGACGACGAGGAGTGCCTGGTGATCGAGGGCGATCTCGTGTTCGGCGATCTCGTGCTCGAGGCGGGCGATTTCCACTTCGCGCCCAAGGGACGCACCCACCCGCCGGCCTACAGCCCTTCGGGCTGCCTGCTCTTCGTCACCGCCGCCGCCTAAGCGCCTTGGTGGGCGCGCTCCGCTAAAGCATCGACTTGATGTCGGCGGAGAAGGTGGGATAGGCGAAGACGAAGTCGCGGAGCGCGCCCGCCGTGATCCCATGCTTCATGGCGAGGCCGAACAGGTTGATCAGCTCCTCACCGGCATGGCCGACGAAATGTGCGCCGACAACCCTGTCGGTGCCTTCCTCGACGATGATCTTCGACCAGGCTACGGTCTCGGCGAATATCCGGGTCGAGAACCAATGTTCCATGTCGTTCATCTGGACGCGGGTCTTAAGTCCCTTCGCCTTGGCGGCTTCCTCCGAGAGGCCGACGGTCGCGAGCGCCGGCACGGTATAGACCGAGGAGGGGATGGAGGCATAGTCGGGCTTGTGCTTGGCGCCCTCCACGATATTGCGCCCGACGAGCCGCCCCTCATACGTGGCGATGGGGGAGAGTTGCGGCGAGGCGGTCACGTCGCCGCACACATAGACGGACGGATTGGATTTTGAGCGCAGATAGTCATCGACGGCGATGCGGATGCCGTCATGGGCGACGTTGCCCGCGTCGAGATCAAGGTCCTCGACATTGGCGATGCGCCCCGCGCCGTTGACGACACGGTCGCTCTCGACCGCGTGCTCCCTGCCGTCGACCTCGAAAAGAGTGCGGAGGCGCGCGCCGGCCTTCTCAACCCGCTTCACCTTGACGCCGGTATGCACCTTGATGCCGATCCGCTCGCTCTCTTTCCGCACTTGCGCGACGGCATCCTCATCGAGAGCGGGCAGGAGCCGCGGCAGGATTTCGAGGATGGTGACGTCGGTTCCGGCGCGGACATAGACATGGCCGAATTCGAGCGCGATGACGCCGCCGCCCACGAACAGCACGCTTCCCGGCTGGTCGCGCTCGCTCAGGACCTCGTCAGAGGTGATCATCAGCTCCGCGCCCTGGATCGGCAGCGGCCGCGGCTTAGAGCCCGTGGCAATGACGACATGCTTGGCCGCGATGCGGCGGGAACCGGCCGCGATCTCGTTGGGCCCGGTGAATCTGGCGTGCTCGCGGATGAGTTCGACGTCGCGTCCTTTCAACGTCCCGGCGAGAGACTCGGGAATGTGGGCGATCATCTCCTTCTCGCGGTCGATCAGGGCGCCCCAGTCGAGGCGGGCCGGGCCCACCGCGATGTGGTGGACATGGGCTTGGGCGATCTCGTGCAGGGCATGAGCGGCGGCGACCAGCACCTTCTTCGGGGTGCAGCCGCGATTGGGACAAGTGCCGCCGAGATCGCGCGCCTCCGCCATCACCACTTTCAGCCCGGCGGCGCGCGTGGGCACTGTGACCCCGAACCCGGCATTGCCGCCGCCGAGGATGAAAACGTCGCAAGCTTCGCGTTGCATGGCGAAGTTCCCCAAAATTGTTTGGAAACTGGCGGTCTCAGCCCGGCCGATTGTCAAGCAAATCGCGGAGAGCGCCAATCACAACTGGTCACGACTTGGGTAGTGCCTGTGGGCCGTGGCGCGCAGGGCCGAGCGGCTTGCCGAAAGGCCCGGACTTGATGCCGGACCCGGGTCGCCTATATGCGGCACCGAGTGAAGTTTGAGGCGCGAGCAGCACGATGGCGAGTCAAGCCGAAATCTTGGGCCGGCCCGGGCAGGGAATGTGGGCGGGCGGAAACGCAATCGCCTATCTCGGCGCGCTCGGCGCCGGCATGAGCCATGCGGAGCGACTTGCGCAGGTGCGCAGGCTCGCCCGCATGCTCGACGACAGTTTCTCAATTCCGGGGACGCGGATTCGTTTCGGCTGGGATTCGGTGCTCGGCTTCGTCCCGGGTCTTGGCGACGCGCTCACCACCGCGCTCGCTCTCGTGATCGTGCATCACGCCTGGCAGAGCGGCGCCTCGAAACTCGTGCTCGCGCGCATGCTCGGCAATGTCGCCGCCGATTTCGCCATCGGCGCCGTGCCCGTCCTCGGCGATGTGTTCGATTTGGTGTTCAAGGCGAGCCGGCGGAACGTGCGCCTGCTCGAACAGCATCTCGACAGCCAAGCCCCGCGCCGCGGATCCCGCTGATCGCGTCAGGCGGTTGGGGCGAGCGCATCCACCTCGTCGTCGGTGAACACGCGGCTCCGCGTCAGGAAGCGCACGCCCTCGGGCGCTTCGACCGAGAAGCCGTG
>CAYMJW010000034.1:0-19727 GCA_964390455.1 uncultured Methyloceanibacter sp.
CGTCATTCCGGCGATTCTGGCGCACTCTGGCTCATTACCCTCTCCCCTTGTGGGAGAGGGCTTCCCGCCCGACGCGCGCAGCGCGGCGAGTGGCGGGAAGGGTGAGGGGTTTCTTTTCTCGACGCCGCTTCGCGGCTAACTCCTCACCGCGAGCGCGAAGGGCGCTCGCGTGCTCTCCCTCAAGGGGAGAGCGGGTAAACGAGATAGCCCTTACAGGTCGCGTGCTACGGCGTGCGCGCGGTCAGAGGATCTTCCCCGAACGGGTGCGCATAACAGTGAGCGACGGCCTGCCACCAGCGGCGCCGCTCGAGCCAAAGTGCAACGCCCGCGCCGGTGACAAGTCCGAGAAGCGCAAGGAGGCCGATCACGAAAGCCGGCCTCGGCCCGGACGAAGTGGCGATCGCAGGGGTGACGTTCTCGCCGGCAGCCTGCAAAATGGCTTCCCGGGCTTCCCCAAGCTCCGCCTTAAGGCGGTCATCGGCGGACGCAAGCCGCATTCTTGCTTCCACCACGGCCGGATGCTTGTCACCGAACTTGCCAAGCTGTTTCGACAATGCGCCAAGCGCCGTGGAGCGCTGCTGCAGCAGCTGCTGCGACTTGGTACTGCGCAGAAGCTCGGCCACGAACGCGTTGACGATGAGCACGGCAAGCTCGGGATCGCCCGCGCTATAGCGCACCGTAATCAGATAGGCGCGCGGGTCGCTCGTGACCGAGAGCCCGCGCAACAGCTTGCTGGCTGCGACATCCAGCCGATCTCCCGGCGTCTTGGCGGCGAACATCGCCGACAACCATCCGGCTTTGCCCACCACAGGCTGCAAACGCTCAAGCCCGAGATCTTGCACGACGCGGCGCGCGAGCTGGTGCGACTGTAGCAGCAGCGACTGCGTCTCGATCATGCGCATCACGTCCAAGCTCATCGATCCGGGATTGACGGTTTCCGCGTCCTTGGGAACCGTATCGGACGCGGCGAACTCGCCGCGGATATGGGCCTCCGCCGTGTAGCGGGCGGGGCTCGCGCTCAGGGCAAGAAGCCCAAGCGCAAGCGCCGCGACGCCAACAGCCAGCATGAGCCACTTCCGCCGCCACAGGCCGGACAGCACCGCATGAAGAACCTGTCCCGAGGCAATCTCGGGTTGAATGGACTGCGCCTTCTTGGGCATGGGCATCACCTCGATCAACGCCGCGCCTTTCGGGTGTTGCACCCGGAAGCCGATCCTATCCCGACACTAGGGGAGGGGATCGGCGAGCGGGTGACGCCAAAGGACTACCCCCCACGAACAGGCGAGACGTCGATCGCGCCGATCAAGGGGGACGCGCCCTTACCACCAATGCGCGGAATGCGTGGTGAGGGTGCAGGGCAATAATTTCTACAGCCACGGCGCAAGGCGCTGGCGGGCAAGTGGCCTGGTTCGAGGAACATCCGGATGCGACACGAGCTTCCCTTTTCTGATGGCGCGCGCCTTGTCGGTTCGCCGGCGCAAGAAGAGGTCGGACGCGATCATGATACGGCCGGGCGATCGCGTGTCTTCGGTCTCATTCGCTACAAGTCCGTCGGATACCTGACCGGAGCTCTCGACTATGTGTTGATCCTGACCGCCTGCATTGTCGCCGGCGCCGGCTACCACGCGCTCATTCTGCAAGGCAACGTTCCCGATCTGATGCCATATCTCGGCTTGGGCAATATCGTTGCCGCGCTGTTCATGCTCGGAACCGCATCGCGCGGCAACTATCACCCGAGCCGCATCGTCCAGGCCCGGCTCCAGGTGCGATCGATCGTCGTGTTCTGGTCGCTGGCGTTGCTGACGCTTGCCCTGTTCCTGTTTCTGGCAAAGTCGGGACCATACTTCTCGCGCGGAACGATCCTCATCTTCGGCGTGCTCGGATTTGCTCTGCTGTTTTCCGCCCATGTGTGGATCTCCGCCGCGCTCAAGGACGCCCTCTCGCGCGGCGTCCTCGCCGGCGATCGCGCCATTACCATCGGCGACCATGAAGCCGTTGTCGGACTGTCGCAGGCGAGCATCCTGTGGAAGTCGGGTGCGCGCGAAATCAGGCGCTTTCTCCTGCCGCCCGAGACCGGGGCTGACGATCTGGCCGATCTCCGCCTCGTCGATGAAGCGATCAACTACACGCGGTCGAACGGCGTCGATTGCGTCTTGCTTGCCTTGCAATGGAGCGACGAGAGGCGGCGCAATGCGATCTGCGAGCGTCTGCAAGCGCTTCCGGTCCCGGTCCTGCTCCTGCCTGACCGGCACGTCGATGCGATCTTTGCCCAGGGACAAAAGCTTGGGCGGGACTTCACCGTCGAGATTCAACGGGCGCCCTTGTCCGAAGGCGAACTTGCCTTGAAGCGCGCGCTTGATGTGGTGGTGGCGAGCGGTCTCATTGTTGCACTCACCCCGCTCTTTGCGCTGGCTGGCCTCCTCATCAAACTCGAATCGCGCGGGCCGGTCATCTTCCGGCAACGGCGCAAGGGCTTCAACGGGCGCGAGTTCACCATCTTCAAGTTCAGGACCATGAACGTGCTCGAGGACGGGGGCGTGATCCAACAAGCGCGCCGCGGCGATCCCCGCGTGACCCGCATCGGCCGGATTCTGCGCGCCGCGAGCATCGACGAACTGCCGCAGCTCATCAATGTGCTGCAAGGGCACATGTCGCTGGTCGGTCCGCGGCCTCATGCACTCGCTCACGACGACGGCTATACCAAGGTCATCGCCAAATACGCCTTCCGCCAGCACGTGAAGCCTGGTCTGACCGGCTGGGCGCAGGTCAACGGCTTCCGCGGGGAAACCGCGCGGATCGAGCTGATGGAGCGACGGGTCGAGTGCGACCTCTGGTACATCAAGAACTGGAGCTTCTGGCTCGATCTGAAGATCCTCGTACTCACCTCGTTCGAGGTGTTGCGCCGCCGCAATGCTTACTGAGCTCCCCGCCATGCGTCTGGAACGGACTGAGTCTTTGGGCTTGCGCGCGCGCGATCGCGCGTCGGAACCGCTTTCGCTTGTGCCGGGACGAGAGCTCAGGCGCAACGAGCCGGCGCCGCGCGACGCGACCGGCGATCCGCTTGTCACCATCGGCATCCCGACGCGCAATCGGGCCGTTCTTCTCAAGGACTGCGTCGCCAGCGCTCTCGCGCAGTCCTATCGCAATATCGAAGTGCTCGTGTGCGACAATGCTTCGACGGACGATACCGCCGCCTCGCTCGGCGCCATCGCCGATCCGCGCCTGCGCGTGCTCCGCAACAATGAGAATATCGGGATGCTCGGCAACTATGCCCGCTGCGTCCAAGAGGCAAGCGGCGAATACCTTGTTCTGGTCGCCGACGACAACATTCTCGATCCTTCCTTCCTCGAAAAATGCGTGAACCTGGTCAGGCGGGAACCCGGCATTCCGATCGTGCTCGCGGCCTATGACGTTCTCGTGCTCGACGAGTTTTCCAACAATGAGACGCGGCGCGTTCCCGCCGTCACCAGCAAGAAGCTTTCCACCGGCATCTGGGAAGGCACCGAGATCCTTGACGAGTATCTGAGCGGAAGGCTTTCGAGCCAGCTCCTGAGCAGTATCATCCGCACGGATATTCTGCGCCGCAACGGCTACTCAACGCATCCTTGCGCCGGCGACGAAGCGACCTTCATCCCGGTCTTGTTCGAGGGCCGCGCCGGGCTCGTCAATGAGCGCTGCGCCACCTATCTCGTGCATGACGGAAGCCAGAGCGCGGCATTCAGCGCCGACAGCCGGTTCATGGATTTATGCGCCGTCATGCAGGAGGTTTCCGCGACCGCCGGCGAGAAGCTTCAGGACCCCGGTAAGCGCCTGAAAATCCAAAGATTGTTGCCCCGATACGCTGCCCACCAGGCCATGATTACGCTCGTGCTCTATCGCCGGGCCGGAGCGAGTCTCACCGATGTGATGCGGAAATGGCGGAAATGGCGGCCGATGCTCAGGCAATGCACCTGGTCGGACTTCGCCGCCGTGCTGCGGCTACGGTCGTTGGGGCGCATCCTGCTGCCGGCGCGGATCGCCAAATGGTCGGTGGCGCTTCGACTTGACCGGCTGCTGTAGCCGCCACGCGCGAGACTGCGGAGGACCACGTGCTTCGCCTCGTCCAATTTGCTGCCGTTGTTGTGGCGGGCTTGACTTCGGCCGCGCATGCGGCCGAGGGCCCAGTCGAGTATCGCGGCGTCAACATTGCCGGCGGCGACTTCGGAGCCGAAACCCTGCCCGGGACTTACGGCCACGACTATGTTTATCCCGACCCGAGCACAGTCGCCTACTTCGCTGCCAAGGGAATGAACATTATCCGTGTTCCCGTTCGCTGGGAGCGGATTCAGCCTGAGCTCGGTGGCGACCTCAATGGTGCGGAGATGAGGCGGCTCGACGCGGTTTTCGCCTCGGCCGCGGCGAAGGGTATGCGCGCGATCCTCGATGTTCACAACTACGCCACTTACAACAATGCGGTGATCGGAACGAAGGATCTTCCCGCCAGCGCACTTGGCGATCTGTGGGGCCGGATCGCTGCCAGATACAAGGACAACGACACCGTGATCTTCGGTCTCATGAACGAGCCGAACGGTTTGCCCACCGAGACTTGGCTTGAAGCGGCCAATGCCGGCATCGCCGCGATCAGGGAAGCGGGCGCTCGCAATCTCATTCTCGTTCCCGGTAACGGCTGGTCGTCGGCGCGCAGCTGGGTCGAAGGCGATTACGGCACGCCAAATGGCGAGGTCATGTTGAAGGTCGAGGACCCCGCCGAGAATTTCGCCTACGACGTCCACCAATATTTCAATTCCGATTTCACCGGAACGAGCGCTGATTGTCAGAGTGTTGACATTGGCATCTCCACGCTGACCCCGGTCACGCAATGGGCAAAGCAGCATGGAAAGCGCGTCTTTCTGGGGGAAATCGGCGTGGGCGCTGGCGCCACCTGCCTTGAGGCTCTCGATCGCACCTTAGGCTTCATGAACGCGAACAGCGACGTGTGGTTGGGCTGGACTTACTGGGCCGGCGGTGCCTGGTGGCCGAAAGACTATTTCACCAGCGTCCAGCCGCTCTCGGGGAAGGACAGACCGCAGATGGCCGTCCTGGAGAAATACTCCGTGATCGAATGAAGCCCTGACTGAGCTCGCTCTATCGTGCGGGGGTCGCCGTCAACTCGATGGCGACACCGGCTCGCGTGCCCAATGGCGCGCCACGCGGTATTCGATCCCCGTCACGGAAAGCACGCCCAACAGAAACCACAGCAGCGCGGCGATCTTGATGGTGAACTGTGACGCCGAGATGCACAGCAGCGCTGCGAAGAACACGCCCATGACATTGCGGAAGACATAGAAGTAACGATTGGATCCGGTGAGCGACATGAACAGGATCCACAGCGCCGTGAAGCCGACAATGCCGACATTGCTGATGACGTAGCCGTAGCCGGAATCGAAAGTTTGCGCCCGCGAAGCTGCAAACCCGAACCAATTGTAAGCATCGAAATCGAACAGCACCTGGCCGGAATAGAGCATCCGTTCATATGCCCCGCGCCCTTCGACGAAGGGAACACTGTTGAAAGAATCGGCCCACGACGCGCCCATAAGATAGAGTCCGAGGATCGCAGCGAAGGGCAAGACAGCGACGAGGGGCGTCGTGAGTCTCGGCGGCGCCATCACGATCGGTATCGCCAAGACGAGGAAATACGCATTGAAGCGCGTATCGGAGAGAACGAGGAGTGCAAGGCCGCCGAGCATGCTGCCGATGAAGAGTCTGCTTTCCATCCGCCACCGCACCAGAGCCCACACCGTGACCAAGGCTCCGAAATTGCCGAGCGTGCTCGGCTCAAGAAAGAGCGAGGAAACGCGGTGGTCGCCGAGGAACGGGAGCAGCGTGCGCCCCTGGTCGGCGGGGCGCAGACCGCTGACCATGAGCCCTTGCGAGACGTCGAGCGCCCAATTCGAGGCCTCCAAGGTTCCGCGCGCGATGTAGTATTCGGCGATGCTAAAGACCTTCAGGAAGGCGTCGAGAAAGAAATATTCGAAGGCGGCAAAAACCAGGAGTGTAGCCGTTACGGCAGAAACGATTCTGTCTGCCGTCTTCACATCTTGAACGGCCTTCCCGAGCAGGAAGAAAACCACCGGAATGATGAGATCACGACTGATCTTAGGGTCAAAGCCTCCGTCCGGGGCATTGGCATATCGGAGCGCCGTAACCGCGACCGTATAGAAGACGATGAGCCCGAGCACCGAGATGTGGACGAGATTGAGGTGATTGCGGCACACCAGCACCGCGGCGGAGATCAGCAGGACTTCTGCCATGATGACGTGACCGCTGCCGATCGCGATGCCACGCGTGTTGAGGAAGCACAACGCGGCATTGAAGCCGATGGCCGCAAAGATGAGCGCCCCCGCAGCCCGGCCCAAACCGGAGTTGTCGGCCGGAACGTGGCCGGCTCTGCCTATGACGTCGGTGCTCGCCAACTTGGGTCCCGATCTCCTGAAAGGCGGGTGAGGGCAATTGTCCGATGCAAGGCACAGGTCGAGTTACCGCCCTGACGTGGAGGATTGGAACATAAGGGGGTACTCCGTCTGTGAGGCCAGTTTGGGCCTGTTAGTCAGCCCGTTCCGCGCAAAGTGGGCCATGATGCAGAGGTGGGTTTGCCCCGCCGCGACACTTCGCGCCGAACATCGACAAGCAGCCGGGCCACCAGGGGCATCGAACCAAAGCGCTTCCCATGACCATTGCCGAAGTCGGAGCTCAGAACATCAAGAGGATGGCGCTGCTTGGCGGTCTCGCCAAGCTCGTCAGCCAGGGCGGAAGCTTCGCCTTGCGTCTTTGTTTCATGATCATCGCCGCGCGGCTGCTCGAGCCTGAAGATTTCGGCATCGTGGCGATGGTGACCGTCGTGACCGCGGTCTTGGATTTGTTCGCGACCGCCGGCCTGTCATCGGCGACGGTGCAGAAATCGACCATCAACAATGAGCAGATCTCCACGCTGTTCTGGATCAATATCCTCGTCGGCGTCACGCTCTCTCTCTTTTGCATCCTCATCGCACCGCTCGTCGTCGCCTTCTATCACGAGCCCCGCCTGTTCTGGGTGATGGCGGCGATGGGGGCCGGCTTCATCTTCAATGCCGCAGGCGTGCAGCAACTTGCGCTGCTTCAGCGGCAGATGCGCTATGTCCGCCTCGCGGCCATCGAGTTCTCCTGTCAACTGGCAAGCCTTGGCCTTGGCATCTGCCTCGCGCTCGCGGGATATGGGTATTGGGCGCTCGTTGCCGCGGCGGTCGCGCTACCGGCTTCCGTCACCCTCAGCACCTGGACGGCAACGGGGTGGATTCCGGGAAGGCCGCACTGGAACGCCGGCATCCGCTCGATGCTGCACTTCGGCGGCATCGTCACCGTCAACGGCGTGATCTCCTACATGACGTACAATTTCGACAAGTTCATCATCGGCCGCGTCTTCGGCGCGAGCGCGCTCGGCTATTACGGCGTTGCCGCGCAGCTCATCAACACGCCGACATCAAATCTCAACGCGGCCCTCGGCGGCGTGACCTTCTCGGCCCTGTCGCGGCTCCAGGACGATGCCGTGCGCTTCAGGAGCTACTTTCTCAAGGGCTATGCCTTGAATGTCTCGCTCACGCTGCCGATCACGATTTTCGCGGCCGTGTTCGCCCACGACATCATTCCCGTCGTGCTCGGGCCGAAATGGAAAGAATCGGCGCAGATATTTCAGCTGCTGACCCCGACGGTGCTGTTCTTCGGGATCGTCAATCCCATGGGATGGCTGCTGTGGGCCAGCCACCGGCACGTCCGCAGCTTGCAACTTGCCATCGTCATCGCCGTTTTGGTTGTCACCGGATGCCTTCTCGGACTGCCCTACGGCCCCGAAGGCGTCGCTATCGGCTTCTCGACGGTGATGATGCTCTGGCTCATCCCGCAGATCGTGTGGTGTCTGCACGGGACGACGATCACCCCGCTCGACGTCCTCCGCGCGAGCAGCCGGCCTCTAATCGCAGCACTTCTCGCTGTCGCCGCGGCCTACGCCGTCAGGGTCGCCTGGGATCCGCTAGAGGCGCCGCTTGCCCGGCTTCTTCTCGAAACCTGCGTGATGATGGGCGTCTATTCCGGCCTCATGATCTTCGTCATGGGCAAGGATTTCTATCTCGACCTTATCCGGTCGATGCGAGACGCGCCCGCCGCTCCGGCCGAGGCTGAGGATGTGCGAGGGACGGCGGTGACCGGCGTGGATTTGGCTGATGTCCGGCAGGCAGCCGCACGACGCCGTGAGGCCGCGTTGGCGGGGTCCTAGCATGAGTGAGTTCAAGGCAGGCGATCTGGTTGAGGTGCGGAGCAAGGAGGAAATCCTTGCCACGCTCGATGCCAAAGGGCGGCTCGAGGGTCTGCCGTTCATGCCGCAGATGTTTCGCTATTGCGGCCGGCGCTTCCAAGTCTTCAAGCGCGCGCACAAGACCTGCGACACGATCGCCTATAACTGGGATTCGCCGGGACGCAGTTTGCCCGGAAGCGTTCACCTCAATCTCCGCTGCGACGGCAAGGCCTATGGCGGCTGTCAGGCCGCGTGCCTCATCTTCTGGAAGGAAGCGTGGCTCAAGTCCGCCGCCGGCGGCGAGGAGCACCCGGCGCCGCCTCTGGCCGCACCGAGAGGCTGTACGGAGGAAGATGTCGAGCGAGCGACTTGCGTCCGCGACTTGGCCCGAATGGAGCCACGATACACGTGCCAGGCGACCGAGCTCCTCAACTTCACATCGCCGCTTCCCTGGTGGGACGCCCGGCAATATGTCGAAGACTACACCTCGGGAAACGCCACGCTCGGCCGGATGGTGCGTGGCTTCCTCTTCGTCGGTTATTTCTACGGAACGCTCGCGTTCAGTCGAACGCTCGGCAGCCCGGCGCGCTGGCTCTACGATCGGCTCCAGTCCTTGTGGGGCGGGCTTCCCTATCCGCGGCATCACGGGAGCCTTCCGGCCGGCGAGAGCGCGCCCGTGGCTGCGCTCAATCTCCAGCCGGGAGAACTCGTCAGGGTGAAACCCTATGAGGCGATCCTTGCCGGCCTCCACGCCAACAACAAGGACCGCGGCATGTCGTTCGACGGCGAGATGATGCCGTATTGCGGGCGGCTGTATCGCGTGAGAGGGCGCGTCGAAAGATTCATCGACGAAAAAACCGGCTACATGAAAGGCCTGAAAACGCCGGCCGTGATCCTCGAAGGGGCCTATTGCCGAGCCCGCTATAGCAACCACCGCATGTTCTGCCCGCGAAGCGTCCTGTCGTGGTGGCGCGAAGCCTGGCTCGAGCGCGTGTCGGACAGTCCCGACCTCCGCGTGGACGAGGGTGGAAGCGAAATCCCAAGACGGGACGCGGCGTAGCAGCCGTACTGCTATCGTCTAGGCGGCAATGTCAGAGCGAAGAGCGTCATCGCGCTCGGGGACAATCGCCGGTGCCGGCGTGACAGTGCGCGGCTCAACGGTCATCACGCGCGCACCGGACCAGAATTGTCCAACGATGCGCAGCAGGAACAGGGGATTGCCGATCAGGTAGCGGCGCGCGAGCCGGCGCGGCTCCTGCGCCAAGCGATAAGCCCATTCGAGGCGCCATTGCCGGACCCAAGACGGCGCGCGCGGCACGTTGCCGGCGAGGAAGTCGAACAGGGCGCCGACACCGATTCCGAGGCGGCAGCCGGTCGCCGCCAGATGATCGCGAAGGAACACCTCCTGCTTCGGATTGCCCATCGCGACAAGCACGACATCGGCCTTCGACCGGCGCACGCGATCGACAACGTCGGCGACCTCGCTCTCTCCGAAATGGCCGTGATGGCATCCGACGATGGTGTGCTGCGGGCATAGTGCCGCAAGACGCCGCGCCGCGCGCTCGGCGGTTCCGGGCTTCGCCCCGAGGAGAAAGATGCGGAAGCGGTGCTTCGTCCGTTGCAGATAGTTAGGGCTGAAATCCGTGCCGTTGAGATTGTCCGGGAATTGGGCCCCGTAGAGGATACGACTGGCGATATCGACACCGACCCCGTCATTGAAGACGAGAGAATGCTGCAAGGCTTGGCGAAAGGCCGGATGTGCGGCGGCGACATTGAGCGTGTGCGCGTTGGCGAAGGCAATGGCCGTTGGCTCAAGCTTCTCGTAATGCGCGTCGATCAGATCGACGGCTTCCTTCAAGGTGCAAACCTGAATTGGGACGCCGAGAATCGTGCGTGAACCCGCGCCCATCGCTGCATCGTAGAGCGCGGCATAGTCACGGGAGACATGCCGCCAATCGAACTCCGCAGCCGCCCGCATGCACGCGGCGCGCTGCTCCTTGTATCTCTTGGCGAGCCCTGCGAAGCTCTGGAGCAACTGGCGCGCGCCCGCCTCAGGCCGTGCATAGTCGACGATTATGCCCATGCCGGTGCGAGCAACAAGCCTGCGAAAGGGCGGAATGTCGCTCAAGAGGGGAATGAGACCCGCCGACATGCCCTCGACCGCGGCCACGCCGAAACCCTCATAGTCGGATGCGCTCGCCACGAACGAGCTCCCTCGCATGAGGGACCGCACCGCCTCATCGGAAGGCGAATCGATCACGTCGATGGCGTCACGCAAGCCAGCGCCCGCCACGAGCGCGCTGACATCCTCGGTCTTCAAATCGCCGGGGCGTCCCGCGATCGTGAGCCGCCATTCGGGGTCGTGGCACCGCAGCACGCGCATGAACTGAACGAGGAGATCGAGCCGCTTGTTCTTGGCGAAGCGGCCGACAGAGACGATCGATTTTCGCAACATCGGGGCCGACGCGGCGCGGAACGTCGAGACATTGGCGCCATTCTCGATGCACACGATGCCCTGCGTGCGAACCTTGCGAAACCGCTCGAAGTCCGAGGCGCTCACCGCGGCAACCCCTTCGTAGCATGTCATCGAGGCCCGCGTGACGGTCGAAAACCAGAGACGCTTCAGTCTTGATGCGAACTGCGTATGGAAGAAACCGCCATGGGTCGAGACGACGAGCCTGCGGCCGTGGAGGGGCTTGGTCCAAGCGAGATAATCGAAGAAGAAATCGATGGCGTGGACATGAACGATATCCGCGCCCGTGATGTGCCGGAGCACGGAAGGGGCAAGCGGATAGCGCTGCGAGCCGAAATAGGGGATGCGCGCGATCTCGATGCCGTCGAGGCGCTCATGCGCCGGCAGGGTTTGCGGACATGCGACATTGAACAGCCGGTCGAGCGTCACGACGCGGACGCGGTGACCGGCGGCCACTTGCTCGGTGGCGAGTGCGCGCACGACAGCCTCGAGCCCGCCGATTCCGGGGTGAAACTGCCGCACGACATGAACGATGAACATGTGACGCGCCCCCGCTCCGTGGTTAGACCGAGACGAAGCTCTCTCGCCGATGCGTTCCCCGCTCTCCCCGTGTTGGGCGGGTCATCCGGCGCCGAAGCTCGTCTTCGCTCTGGGAAAGGGATTGAAAGCTCCGGTCGCGCGCCGAGATCGCCGTCACCGGGAGCGGCCATGCAAGACCGAGCGCGGGGTCGTCGTGAAGCAGGCCGCCTTCGGCGCCCGGGGCATAAAAGGCCCCAAGCTCGTAGCTCGCGACCGTGTCGTCACACAGCGACTGATAGCCATGCGCGAAACGCTCGGGCACGTAGAGCGCGCGCAGGCTCTCCGCATCGAGCTCGACGGCGAAATGCTGCAAGTAGGTCTCACTCTCGGGGCGCAAATCGACAATGATGTCGAGGATGACCCCATGCACGCAGCGCACGAGCTTGGTCTCGGCCGCCGGCGGGAACTGGAAGTGCATCCCGCGCAGCGTGCCCTTCTTGCGGTTTCGCGCGAGGCCGGACTGGGCGATGACCGGCTTCAAGCCCCGCTCCTCGAACTCTCTCCGGCAGAAGCTGCGGGCGAAGAAGCCTCTTTCGTCCTCGCGCCGTTCGAGGTCGATGACGAACGCGCCCTTGAGCCTGGTCTCGGTAAAGATCACTGTCGCCTCACGCGACGGCTTGGCGGCGCTGGCGGGCGGGCGCCGCTCTTCCGGCCGCGAGCCGGGAATGCCTGAGATCGTGGGCAAGGACGCCGTCGGCCATCAGGTGCTGGATGTGACTGATGCGCTGATAGCGCGGGCCCTCGAACTCATCGAGCTTGAGTCGCGCCTGGCGATAGGCCGCATAGAGCTGCTCGGCCCCGCGCCGCGCGTCCCATTGCGGCTCGAAGGAAGGCAGCACCCGCTCTATCTTTGCGAAGCTGACGCGGTACGAGCGCTTATCGGGTCCCGCATCCGGCGCAAACTCGATACGGCACCCGGGCACGACACCGGCCACGATCTCGGCGATGTCGCGCATGCGATAATTGTGCTCGGTCGAGCCGACATTGAAGGCCTGGTTGAACACCGCCTCCTCGGGCGCCTCGAGCGCGGCAATGAAGGCTCGCGAGATGTCCTCGATATGGATGATCGGACGCCAAGGCGTCCCGTCGGATTTGAGATAGATGATGCCCGTGGTCACCGCCCAGGCGACCAGATTGTTGAGGACGATGTCGAAGCGGATGCGGGGCGACACGCCATAGGCGGTCGCCGGGCGGAGATAGACCGGGCAGAAACCATGGCCTGCGAGCGGCATGATGTCCCGCTCCGCCTTCACCTTGGAATCGCCATAGGGCGTCACGGGGTTGAGCGGGCTCGTCTCCTCGACCATGCCGTCGCCCGCGAGACCGTAATTGCTGCACGATGAGGCGAGCAGAAAGCGTTTGACGCCTGCCTCCTTGGCCAATCTCGCGAGATACGCGCTCGCGCGGTGATTGATGCTGTAGGTGATATCGGGATTGAGATTGCCGAGCGGATCGTTCGACAACGCGGCGAGGTGAATGACGGCGTCGATGCCATCCAGATCGCCGGGCAGCACGTCACGCACGTCCTTGCGGATATGGGGCACGGTGGCAATGCGGCCGCCTGCGGCGAAGGTGCACGCTTCATAGAGGTTGCTGTCGAGCCCCACGACTTCGTGGCCGGCCTTTAGCAGCATCGGCACCATGACCGTTCCGATATAGCCAAGATGTCCGGTTACAAGCACGCGCATCGCTCGTTCTCCTTAAGGCGTTGGTTCTCAGCGTAGCTGCGGAAGCGAAGCTATCGGGGCGCTCCAGGCATCGCGCCTTGCCGCCGATGCCGGAGCGGCAATCTCATCCGGCCTTCCGCTCGACCTTTGGCGATTTGGCCGCGGCCGCAACATTGACGAGCCAGGGCATGCGTCCCCGCTCGACCAGATCTTCGAGCACCTCTTTGTCTTTCAGCGTGTCCATCGGCCGCCAGAAGCCGTCATGCCTGAAGCCGAGCAGCTGATCGTCCTCGATCAGGCGCTGGAAGGGCTCCTCGACCAGCTCCTCGCCGTCGCGGAGATAGTCGAAGATCTCGCGGCGGAAGATAAAGCCGCCGCCATTGATCCAGAGGTCGGCGTCCTTGGTGGCGCGAATGCCGCTGACTTTGCCTTCCGCGTTCATGTCGACGAGATGCAGGCTGAAAGAAGGACGTGCGGCCACGAACGCGGCGACCTTGCCGCTCCGCTTGAACGTCTCGATCATGGCGGGCAGATCGACGTCGGAGAGGCCGTCGCTGTAATTGGCGAGGAAGATCTCTTCGTTCTCGACATGCGGCCTGACCGCGAGCAGCCGCTCGCCGATATTGCGCCACACGCCGGTGTCGATCATGGTGACGCGCCAGTCCGCCTGAGGGTCGCCGAGCGTTTCGACAGTGTTGCCGAAACCCGACACGACGCAGTCGGCGTAAACGTGCGGCTGATAGTTGAGGAAGAATTCCTTGATGACGTTGGCCTTGTAGCCGAGACACAAGATGAAATCCTTGTGCCCGTACTGGCTGTAATAGCTCATCAGGTGCCAAAGGATCGGCTTGCCGCCGATCGGGATCATCGGCTTCGGGATGTTTTCGGCATAGTCGCGGATGCGCGTGCCGAGACCGCCGCAAAACAGTACTGTTTTCATCGTGTTGGGCCTTACGCTGGACGGCCAAAATCTCGTGAATTTGGCCGATCGAATTTGTCTAAAATGCTCGCTTGTCCAGTGATTTAGGTCAATCGAACGCGAGCGGTACCCCCAAATGGAGCGTGACGCCCAAACGGCTAGGGTGCGCGATCGAGCAGGCCGCAGGCGGTCAGCTGATCGATCGCTTTGCGGATCGTGTCGAACGGCAGACCCGACCGCTCGGCAATGTCGAGAACGCTGCCGGCGCCATCTGAGAGATTGAGCACCCACAGAAGCGCGAGATGCCCGTCCTTTGCCGCCTTGCCCCCGAGCGCAGGCACCAATCCCCTGCGCCCGAGCTGCGGTTCTCCCATCGGGCTCAAATTCACGAAGCGCAGGTCGTTCTCGATGAGGTCGATGATTTCGAGCAGCGTGGCGAGGGAATCGGCAAGATGGGGTGCCGACACGAAGTCGAGATTGTCGGCAGAGGTGTGGTACTCGGGATACTCGCCATGCGGCGTGCGCCGGAAGCTTCCCACCGGAAGATTGAACCCGGGCGAGCAGTATTGCCTCTCGTCGTAGCCGTAAGGCGAGAAGTCCCTGATCGCGAAGGGGGCGCCCTTGGTCTTGAGCACGTGCTCGACGGCCCGGTCGATATCGGCGGTAAGGCGCCTGCTGCGCTTGTAATTGAGGCTTCCCCGGTCTCCGGCGCAGGCGAGCACGAGACCATGCTTGATCCGCTGCGCCGTGGCTTGGTTGCGGAACAGCCAGGAGATTGCGCCGATCGTGCCCGGCACGAACAGGAACCGGTAGGTGTAGCGGCGCGGGATCGGCGCCAGGATCTTGGCAAGCGTGGCGGCAACGGCGACGCCAGAGAGATTGTCATTGGCCAAGGACGGATGGCACACATGCGTCGAGATGAGGAATTCCTCATCGCTCTGTCCGGGCAGGACGCATTCGCCGTAGGTGATGGCGCCATCTTCGAGCGTCGAGTCGATGACGACCTCGTATTCACCTTCCGCAAGGCTCTGCAATTGCCGATGCGCGAGGCAGAAGCCCCAGGATTCGGCGTAGTAGCTGGTGCGGTAGGGGATCCAGTCGGGATGCTCCGGCAAAGAGTGGAGCCGGGGCAGGAGGTCGCGAAGCTGCATCCGGGCATGCACCGGCACGCTGTAATTTACGACATGCAGATTGTTGCTCTGAAAGTCGATCACGCGGCGGCCGGCGGAATCCTTGATGTACGCATCGCGGATGTTCCATTCCTTTGGGACCGTCCAGTCGAAGACCTTCGTGCCGGTTGCCACCTCGTGCGTCTTGAGGGGAATGAACTCGGCGAGCTTGGCGAGGCTTTGCCGCAAGCCATCGCCGCTGATGCTGCGGCAGATCGGAAAGAGCGCGCGCATCAAGGCGAGCATTTCGCCGCCCGCCGATTTCAGATCGGCGCGGCTCCGCAAATGTGACAGCGTTTCGGGGCGAGGGTTCATCCGCGGTCGACAGCAAACAGCGCAACGAGGGGGCGCCGGCGCAAGCTTGGCCGCGGTTCGGCGCGGATTCCTTGCCATTGCGGCTTGGGGGCTCGGCGCTTTGGAGGTACTCCGCCCGCTGATCGGCCGGTACACTGAGGAATTCCGGCCTTGGCTATACCATGGTGTAGAGCCCCTAGACCAAGGGCCACTGACGCCCAGTTCCTTAAAACTATAAGACAAATTTTATCGACCGAGGGCGCCTGTCCCCCTTTGGGGTAGGCGCGTTTGGCCAAAAACGGGGACAACGGAATGTCCGTTAACCCTTTATCGGGTAATTGTTTCAAAAGAAGATAAAATTGGATACAATCCGTCTACATCTCAGTTCCTATTCTCTCACACGCGGAGCTTGCGTGAGAGAGACAGGGCACGCTGGGGCAGAGACGATAACGAACAGCAGGAGTAAGGCGTATGAGTCTTCCCATCGTTGTGACGCACCCCTCGACCCTGTTCCATAACGGGCTGCGTCAACTCTTCAGCAAATCCCGCTTCCGGCCTGTGCGCATTGCGACTGCGCTCAACGACGAGCTCGAGACGTATCTGCAGACGCAAGGGAGTTGCGTCTGGCTCACGGGCGTCGAGACCTCCGTCGCGGCCACGAATGCGCTGGTGCGCAAGGTCGTTGCGGCAAATCCCGGCGTGAAGGCCGTCATCTTGGCGCCATCGCAGAATCCAGAGGACATTGTCGCCGCATTGAAGGCCGGGGCCTGCGGTTTCCTCTGTCAGGACATTTGCGGGGAGCGGCTGCTCAAATCGCTGGAGCTTGTCGCACTGAGCGAGATGGTCGTGCATCCGCAGTTTGCCTGGAGCCCCGCCGCCAATGAGAACCACGCGAGCCTCTATGCCGAGGACGAGGATCAGTTCGCGGCGCGGCCGGGTGCGAATGTAATCCACAGACTTGAAGCGCGCGCCGTGCCGTCCTGCATGACGGACGAGGCGGAGGGGGCAGGGCAGGCGGTACCGTCGCTGTCCCGCCGGGAAACGCTGATCTTGCGCATGCTGATGCAAGGTGCTTCGAACAAGGTCATCGCCCGCAATCTGGTCATCACCGAGTCGACGGTGAAGGTGCATATGAAGGCGATTTTGCGCAAGCTTCGCCTGCAGAACCGCACGCAGGCAGCGATCTGGGCGCGCAACAACGTCAACGAAGAAGATTGGAACATGCGGGCGGTAGCAGGCGCCGCGCATTAGACGGAAAGACTGGGGAGAGGAGCGTGACGCTCCCCTCCCGCTGCTGATACGCTTCACACCTGTTGGGTCTTAACGCGAGCCGGGCCTCTCTCCCTCGAGAGCCACCCGGCTCGGAGCGTAAGCATGTTCAAAGTCGAGGCTGTGGTTATCGGCGCGGGCGTGATTGGCCTTGCCATCGCCAGGGCCTTGGCGCTCCGCGGCGTGCAGGTCCTTCTCCTGGAAAGGGAGGACCGCGCGGGGAGCGGAACCTCCTCGCGCAGCAGCGAAGTGATCCATGCCGGGCTCTACTACCAGCCGGGCAGCTTGAAGGCCGTGCTCTGCGTTCAGGGGCGCCGTCTGCTCTATGACTATTGCCGCGAGCACGCCGTGCCCCACCGAAGATGCGGCAAACTTGTCGTCGCCACCGATCCCAGCGAAGACGCCTATCTTGGCCGTCTCTTGCAGCGCGCCAAAGAAAATGGCGTCGAGGACATCGCGCAGATCGGCGCCGCGCAGCTGAAGGCGCTCGAGCCGCACCTGCGCGGTACCGGTGCGCTCTTCTCGCCATGCTCGGGAATCGTCGACAGCCACGCGCTGATGCTCGCGTATCAGGCCGATGCCGAGGCGGCTGGCGCCACGGTCGCCTTTCGCGCGCCGGTTCTCGAAGGGGCATTCGCCGGCGGGAAGATTGCGTTGAGGACCGGAGGGAGCGAGAGGGCTGAGATTGAAGCCGATCTCGTGGTTAACGCCGCGGGCCTCGCCGCCTGGGATTTCTCCGCGCGTCTCGCCGGGCTTGAACGCGCAACCGTGCCGCCGCGATGCCTCGCCAAAGGGAGTTACTTCACATTGAGCGGAAGGGCCGCGCCCTTCCGCCACCTCATCTACCCGGTGCCGGAGCCCGGAGGGCTCGGCACCCATCTGACATTCGATCTCGCGGGCCAGGCTCGCTTCGGCCCTGACGTCGAGTGGGTCGAAACGATCGATTATGTGGTCGACCCCGCTCGCGGGCGCCGCTTCTACGCCGCCATCCGCCGCTACTGGCCCGATCTTCCCGATGGCGCGCTCGTCCCGGCCTATGCCGGCATCAGGCCGAAGACGGCAAAGTCGGGCGAGTCCGACTTCGTCATCCAAGGCCCTGACGAGACGGGCCACGGAGGCTACGTGGCCCTTTACGGGATCGAGTCGCCGGGGCTGACGGCCTCGCTCGCGATCGGAGAGCGCGTGGCCGGGCTGTGCGGGCTTCGATGATTTTCGGCAAATTGTCGCGATATCCGAATGAGCTACCTCAGAAGCCTAATCGCTCAGCATCGTGCGTCACCGGATCGAATGGGCAAGAAGTGCTCCGCAACGGCCTCGCCGCATGTCCGCCCCTGACAAATGAAAACGGCCTCAAGAGTTTGACCTCCGAGGCCGTTCTCGGGTTCGCCGCCAACGCCCAACATCACGACGGCATCCCTAGACTGCAAGTCTAACCGGGAAGGCCAACATATCCTTGGGAACATTGGACCTAATCCGCTTTTGCCGCGTTGATATGCTTGTGCGGAGGGCGGCCCAAGGATCGATGCCTCTAAAGGTCATGGCGCTTTGGAGTATGGTGCCCAATTAGGCATCGACGGGCGCGCTGGCGGCGTGGTTATGTTTGCAGGTTCGGTTCTTGCGAGGATTGCTGCGCGGAACGGGGGAGCGTTCTACAGGAATCGGGTGGGAGGGGATATGGACGAGAAAATCTCAGACTTGTTTCAACAATGGCTCGCGGCGCTCGAGGCCACGCAAGTCGCAGCTAACGAGGCCGAAGCGGTGAAGGCGCATAATGCGCTCAGCGACATCGAATTGCGCTTGGCCGAGACGCCGGCCGAGGGAATTCAGGGATTGGTCGTAAAGCTCGGCCTGCATTGCTTTCTGAATGAACATGCGGACGCGGCGAGCCTTCAGTCCGACTCGGCCTATCGCGATCTCGTGCGACTGACCGGCAAGAACCCTGCCGTCGAGATCGCCAAACGGTTCGAGCAGTTAGCGGCTTAGCGGCGATCCAGAGTTGCCGGGCTGCCTAGGTGGCAGCTTGGCCGGCACGCAGCAATTCGGTCATCCTGACCAGCTCGGCCACCGACTTGGCATGCATCTTTCGCATTCCATTGGCGCGGTGGACCTTCACCATGACTTCACTGACGCCGAGCTCGGCGGCGATTTGCTTGTTGAGCCGTCCCGCCGCCACGAGCGCCAGCACCTCTTTCTCGCGCACGCTGAGCGCGTTGAAATGATCGCGCAGCACCGAGATCGACTCCTGCTGGGTGCGCCGGGCGCGGTCGCGGTCAAGCGCGGTGAACACGGCATCCAGCAGGTCCTGATTGTTGAACGGCTTGGTCAGGAAGTCCACGGCGCCCGCTTTCATGGCGCGGACCGCAAGCGCGATGTCGCCGTGGCCGGTGATGAAGACGATCGGAATGTGCACGTCGGCCTTGGCGAGTTCTTCCTGCAATTTGAGTCCGCTCATCCGCGGCATACGGACGTCGAGCACCATGCAGCAGGTCGTGTCCGGAGCCGTGCTCTCAAGGAACTCTCCGGCCGAGCCAAAAAGAATGACTTTGAGACCGACGGAGTCCAACAGCCCCTTGATGGCGGCGCGGACGGTTTCATCGTCATCGATTACAACCACAACAGAGTCGCTTGGCGCGTTCGTCGTCATGGCCGGAGAATGCCCTCAACACCCATACCAGAGGCTTGCCTTAAGGTCGCGTCTTGGTTCTCAAGATTGCGAAACTGCCGCCCGCTAGGCCGACTTTTAAAGCGCGCCGGGCGATTGCGAAATCACCTTTCTGCGAACTCGGTGAAGGCCCACTCAATCCTATCTCGCTACATTCAGCAATGACGGGAGCGATCGCGTGAGCAGAATAGGCGCACAGGACCGCATTGGCGCCGCGTGGCGGCGCCGATTCGTCAATGGCGAAGATACGTAATGGCTATTGGCTTCGATGCAATTCCCGGGCGCAAATATCTAACGGCCTGAGAAACGGCTAGAATCTGGTCGGAGTGGCAGGATTTGAACCTGCGACCCCCTGCTCCCGAAGCAGGTGCGCTACCAGGCTGCGCTACACTC
>CAYMJW010000035.1:0-10148 GCA_964390455.1 uncultured Methyloceanibacter sp.
TCCATACGGCCCGATTGGAGTAGAGAACAGCAAGATCGCCGCCGCCGAACTTGCCCGAGGCGATCGCCCGGCTACAGACAGCGGCAGTTTCAGCGGGGTTCTCCAAGAACTGCATGCAACTCTGATAATCCGGATCGGACTTGGGATCGGCGGTCGAAGCCGCGGGTTCTGGCGCTTGAGCTTGTGTCGGCGTATCGCCCGCTGCGGGGGCAGGGCTTTGGGTCTCCGCGGTTGGCGCGGCTGCCTCTGCGGGTGCGGCGGGCGGTGCCGAGCCAAGCGCGTAGAGCGCCGCATTGATCTGCTTTTTCACATCGTCGCTTGGGTTCAGCGCCAGAGCCTTGTTGTAATCGGCGGTGGCAAGCGCCTTCTCGCCCTTGCGCCGGTAGGCATCGCCGCGGTTCTTGTAGGCCTTGAGATAGTTGGGATCGAGACCGATCGCCTGGCTGAAATCCTGAATGGCGCGGTCGTATTCGCGCTGGTCGGCATAGACGAGGCCACGGTTGTTGAAGGCCGGGGCGTACTTAGAATCCAGCTTGATCGCCTGATCGAGATCCCCGAGCGCCTTTTCGCGATCGCCCTTCTGCCGAAACGCGGCTCCGCGGTTGCTGTAGGCATTGGGCTGGTTTGGATCGAGCTCGATCGCCTCGGAGAAATCCGAAACAGCGGCATCGTAATTCTTCTTCGCCATCTGGCCGGCGCCGCGTCCGGTATAGAGCGAGGCAAGGGCGCTGCCGCTGAATTTTCCCGAGGCGATGGCCTTGTCGCAGGCGTCGATCGTGCTCTCGCCGGTCTTTACGCAGGCCTGGTAGTCCGGATCGGATTTGGGATCGCCTGCCGCAGGCTCGGCCGTGGCCGGAGCGGAAGCGCCGGCCGCGCTGCTTGCGTCGGGCGCGGCCGCAGGCTCGGCGCTCGGTTCGGGTTGGCCGGATGCCTCACGCTTCGCGGCGTCGGCGGGCGCGGCCGGTGGACCGGAGGCAATCTCGGCAAGAGCCGCCTCGATTCTCTGCTTCTGGTCGGCGTCGGGATTGAGCGACAGGGCCTTGGCATAGTCGTCCTTGGCGCGGCCGGCCTCGCCCTTGGCGCGATAGGCGTTGCCGCGATTGGCAAGATATTTGGCGGAAGCCGGATCGAGGCCGATCGCCTCATCGAAATCGGCGATGGCGCGGTCATGCTCGCCCTTGCTTGCGTAGGCAAGGCCACGATTGTTGATGGGGACGGGCTGCTTGGGATCGAGGGCGATGGCCTGGTCGTAGTCCTCGATCGCGCGGTCATATTCGCCCTTGCGACGGTAAAGCTCGCCCCGGTCGTTGAACGCGGCGATGTTCCTGGGATCGAGGCGCAATGCCTCGGTGTAATCGACAATGGCACCGTCCAAGTCGTCCTTGCTGGTGCGTTCAATGGCCCGGTCGCGATAGAGCGTGGCGAGATCGACGCCGCTGAAATGACCCGACGCAATCGCCCGGTCGCAGGCCGGGATCACGCCGTCGCCGGAGCCGGCGTCGCAGGTCTGGTAGTCGGGATCGGATTTGGCGTCGGCCGAAGCGCTAGGCGTCGATTCCGCGGTTGACTGAGGCGTTTCCTTCGTCGCCTCGCCTGACGGCCTCAACAGAAAGAACCCGGCGATGGCGAGCAGGACCAGGGCCGCGCCGCCGACTGCCAGCCACGGCATCTGCGCGGGTTTCCTGTCTGCCCCTTTCGCGCGGCTTTCACTGTCGCGGACGGGCGCGGTCTCGCCGGCGCCTTCAGCTTCGGGAACTGTCGTCCGCGCGCATTCGGGACATGCATCGTGCGTCGTACTGTCGTACACATGTCCCGCCGGGCATCGGATCAGCTTTGCCATGACAAGATGTCCCTCATGGCGCCCCCCCGCGGTTGGACCCGGACATCTGGGGCGGGTCGGTCTGTGTCGATGAGGCAGGCGCCGCGTCGGCGGTGGTGCGTGCCTCCGACACGATCAAATCGAGAACATGTTCGACCGACTTTCTCGTGGCAGGGTCGGGATTGAGCGAGAGCGCCTTTTGATAGTCGGCGCGCGCGCCATCCCGATTCCCCTTGTCCCACAAGCAGCCCCCGCGAGCGACATACGCCACGAGGATATTAGGATCGAGGCGAATTGATCGGTCGAGTGTCTCAACGCCGCGGCTGCAATCACCCTTCTTGACATAAATCGTACCGAGTCCGGCCAAGGCTGGAGCATTGTTGGGCTCGATCTTGATCGCTTCGCCGAAATCGGAGAATGCGCCGTCCACATTCTGCTGCGCGGATCGCCGGAAACCTCGAATGAGGAACAGCTTCGCAAGACCGGCGCCGCTGAATTTCCCCGATGCAATGGCGCGGTCGCAGGGGCCCTGATCGTTTACGGCCTTTGCGCAGGCCTGAAACTCCGGATCGCCGCTTGGATCGGATGCGGCGCCGGTGGAAGGGATCTCTGACCGCGGCTCCGCATTGTGTGCGACGTCCGGCTTGTCGTCGGATACCGGTGGCGTTGGCCGCGACAGAAAGAAGCCCGCCGCAATGAGCGCCAAGGCCGCCGTGCCGCCGGCCGCGAGCCAGCTCGCCGGAACCCCTCGTTTGGCGCCTCCGCCGTCCCCGCCGCCGTCGCCGCCTTGCGCCGCGCTGCCGTCCTCGGCTTCAACCGCCTCTGTCCGCGCGCATTCGGGGCAGGAGACGTGCGCCTCGCTGTCGAAAACATGTCCGGAACGGCAGCGGATCAGCTTAGCCATCACAACACGTCCTTCATCGCACGGCCGGCGCTACCTGACGCGGCGCATGTGCCGGGTGTCCGTTCGCGTGGCATTCTATTTCTCCTTCGGCATTGCTGTCTCAGCCAGTCATCTAGGGGGCGGTCGCCGGGCCCTGTCCGGGCGCGGACTGCGGCTGAGCCGTACCTTCCGGCTTTTGGCGACTCTTGAGTAGTTTTTGCTTGATGGCGTCATCTGGCGGCGTCTGGGAGACCGATCCATTTGCACCTTTCGGTTCGTCATTCTCATTCTTTTTCTCGGTAAGTCCTTCCCTGATGTCCTTCCCGTCTTTTTCCGTTGCCTTGTTTCTCACCTCATCGTGCGCTCGCTGCTCGGCCTCGGCGTCTATGTTTGTTGCTTTATCTTTCTCCTCCTCGATCCCTCGCTTCTTTGCCTCAACAAACGTACTAATGACCTCTTTCTGCTCGGCGACCTTGGCCTTGAGCCCGTCGTTCTCACGTCTCAGCGGCTCGACAATGTTCTGAAGCTCTGCAATCCTGGCCTTGAGCCCGTCATTCTCGCGGCGCAGCGGCTCGACGACATTCTGAAGCTCGGCGATCTTGGCCTTGAGTCCATCATTCTCGCGCTGGAGAGGTTCGACGATGTTCTCGAGTTCCGCGATCTTGGCGTTGAGGGCTGCGTTCGCCTGCTCTAGCGCGGCGACCTTGGCCATAAGTGGCGCGATTTGCTGTTCGAGCTCAGCAACCTTGGCGTTGAGAGCCGCGTTCGCCTGCGCCAACTCGGCGACCTTGGCGTTCAGTTGGGCAACTTTGGCATTGAGAGCGTCGAGCTGGGCGATGAGCGATACTTTCTCGTCCTCGAGCCGTTTGATCTGTGCGTTCAACTGGTCTATGGCGCGCGCGAGTTCGGCGAGCTTCTTGTGTGCGTCTTCGAGCTGTTTTTTCAACTGCTCCACGAGCTCGCGCAGATCCTCGACGGGAGCGTTGCTCAGCTTCTCTAGGATTACCGAGAGTTTGTCTCTCGCCTCGCCGACCTTCTTGGAAATCTCGTCAACCTCTTGCCTACCAAGCGGGTCGGAGGTGTAATACGGCATCAACAGCAGCATGAGCACGAGGAAGGCACCCATCGCCTTCGTCACCACCGCCATGAGCGAAATGTCGAAGGTTTCGATGGATCGGTGCGGCCGCCGCATGGCGCATTACTTGTGTTCGAGATAGATGCGGTTGATAAGGTTTCGCAGGGTATATTGCGCTGCGCGATTGAGCGCGGACTCTTCGCGCCGCTGTACCACGTTCTGGATCAGCACGAGGATGGCGCTCAGCACCAGCGCCACGATGGTGGTGTAGAAGGCGACAGCGAGCCCGGTGGTGATCAGCTCGAACTCCATGTGCTTGGGATCCTTCATGCCTTCGAGGGCGATGGAAATGCCGACCACGGTGCCGATGAAGCCCGTGGTTGGGATGCACCACATGAGGAAGCGCGTGGTCTGATAGGAGAGGTCGAGCCGGTGGCTCATCAGCTCGAGTGTGCTGGTGTAAATCTCGACGGTTTGCTCGAGCGAGCGGCTGGTGAAGAGCTGAAGGATCGACAGCTCGATGAGCTGCGGCAGAAAGGCGTCTTCGCGCGCATGCAGGTCCGCCACTTTGCGCCGGATCGGCCCGAGATCGTCGATCTGAAGGATGTCGGTATCCTTCTCCGGCAGCAGGTGCTGGGCGATGTAACGATGCTCGCGCCGTGTGGCCGCATGCCTGATCCAGAGATCGGCGAGCCCAACCGCCATCATGAGATACATGGCGTTCTGGATGTTGAAAGGATAGATGGGCGCGAAAAACGAGGTGGCGGAATGGTCGAACAGAAAAACCGCGAGCGTCGAGCCCTTGGGCAACAAAAACGTGCCGGCGGCGATAAAGAGAACGGTAATAAGCGCGGCCACGATGTAAGGCAGGCCGGGTATCGTCGCGGTACCGAACCTTGGTACCGAAGCTGTCACTGTCATGGATTGCCCCAACCCCCAGGATAGCCCCAATCCCCACCGTCCGCCTGCATTCAAGAATAGCTTTTTCCGGCTTTTGGTGGCAAGCTGGTCCTAATAATACTTAAGAGTGTATGCCTTGGTTCAATTAGGAGCGAGGCCGAAATTGCGCAGTCTTGCCGTTATACTCCTAATTGTTTTTGCGTCTTGGCCGACACTTGCGGTCGCCGAAGAGACCTGCGCCGACATGTGCGAGGCCGAGATGAAGGCCTGCGATGCTGCAAATTGCGGCCCAGGACGGCACGAATGCGTCACGAGCAAGTGCGAGGGTCTAAACAGCTTTGAGCATATTAAGTGTCGCATGGCTTGCGTCGAGGAATTCGATCCCTGCTTCGAGCAGCATTGCGGCGAGGCGCATAGCAAGTGCCAAGCTGCCTGCAAGCAATAGCTTTCGGACAAAGGCGAGTTTGTCTGAACGCTGATCTCTAGGCGTTCGCAAAGCTGTATTGCGTCTCCACCTGCAAGCCCGGCGCCGACTCACACTCTGTCCTTGCGGACGCCGGCGCGACCGCACCACTTCCCTTCGGGGGGTATGCATGCCGGACGAACGGCGCGCGCCGATATTTCGCGCGCAAGACCGGGATCGCGATGATCTCAACGATGCGGACAGCCGGGCCAGCAACAGGGTCGCCGCTTTCCGTCTTTGAGGCTGGAACAACCCCATTCGATCCGGCGCGTTCTGGTGTCTGCTTTTTTGGCCGACTCGATCCAGCAGATCCATTCGTTGCGCGCGAGCGGCGTAATGTCCTCCCACGTCGCCAACGCTTTGGCGTTGGAGGTCAGTGCTTTTCTCAGGTCCGAAGGCAGGTCGTGGACCACGCCGCCTGAGACCGCCTTTTCCTTCATGGCTTCGCTTACTCGCGCTTTGCAGATCGGCCAGACTAAGACCGCTTCAGGGCCAAAAGCTGACAAGCCCACAATCGTCGCCAAGTCTTGGCTCGCGACGATTCAACCAATATGGGGCCACAGCCCCCGCGCTTTTTTGGCTGGAAATTCCCCGCCAACAAGGGTCTAGTGGCGCCCAAGCCGCGCCTGTCGTCGCAGGCCCGGAGGCGGGGCGCCGCGACCCTTACAAGCGCCGTTCCCGCATCCGCGGACCCCGCGGCCCCTCCCGCTTGACGCTTAACCCGGGTGAAAAGGCCAGGCCATGCAGGATGACGCGGGCGAGGTCGAACTGCGCGATGACGAAGGCGGCATTCGCCCCGAGTTCCTGCACGCCGTCGTCGCCGCGCTCGATGAAGGCGAGGCCCCGAAGCTGCGCGAGCTCACCCTTCCGCTGCACGAAGCCGACCTTGCCAATCTCATCGAGCTGCTCCGCCCCGAGCAGCGCACGACGCTCATCGCAACGCTCGGCGCGGATTTCGATGCCGCGGCGCTGCCCGAACTCGACGAGGCGGTGCGCGACCAGGTGCTCGAGGCCATGCCCTCCGAGCAGGTGGCCGAGGCGCTGCAACAGCTCGACTCCGACGACGCCGTTTATGTCATCGAGGATCTCGACAAGGACGAACAGTCCGACATCCTCTCTAAGCTTCCGCATTTCGAGCGCCTCGCGCTCGAGCGCAGCCTGGAATACCCCGAGGATTCGGCCGGCCGCATCATGCAGACCGATCTCATCGCCGTGCCGCCGTTCTGGTCGGTGGGGCAGACGATCGACTATATGCGCGAGGCGGAGGATCTGCCGGACCGCTTCTATGAGATCTTCGTCGTCGATCCCGCCTATCATCTGCTCGGCGCGGTCGCCCTCAATAACCTGCTGCGCTCAAAGCGGCCGACATCGATCGACGAGATCACCGACCGCGACATCCATCCGATCCCGGTCGCGTCCGACCAGGAGGCTGTGGCGCGCGAGTTCGAGCGCTATAACCTCACCTCCGCGCCGGTGGTCGACGGCGGCGGTAGGCTGGTCGGGGTGATTACCGCCGACGACGTTGTCGAAGTCGTGCAGGAAGAGGCCTCGGAGGATATTTTGCGGATGGGCGGCGTCGCGGGGGAGTCTGTGTCCGATTCGGTGTGGCTGACCACGCAGCACCGCTTCACTTGGCTGTTCGCCAATCTCCTGACCGCCATCCTTGCCTCCGTCGTCATCAGCCTGTTCGAGGCGACGATCGAGCAGATGGTGGCGCTCGCCGTGCTGATGCCGATCGTGGCCTCGATGGGGGGCAATGCCGGCACGCAGACCATGACGGTCGCGGTGCGGGCGCTGGCCACGCAAGATCTCGGTCCGGCCAATGCGACGAGAGTCATCTGGCGCGAGTCCGCCGTCGGCCTGCTCAACGGACTGCTGTTCGCGGTCATCATGGCGGGAATCGCGTTTTTCTGGTTCGGCAGCGGCCAGCTCGGACTCGTGATCGGGGTGGCCATGGTCGTCAATCTCATTGCTGCCGCGCTCGCAGGCATCCTCATTCCGCTCGGGCTCGAGGCGCTCGGGCTCGATCCCGCAATCGCCTCGGGCGTGTTCGTCACCACGGTCACTGACGTGGTCGGCTTCTTCGCCTTCCTTGGGCTTGCCGCCATGTGGCTGGTGTAGGGGCCTCGTATGTTTTTCTATCTCGCCAAGGTGCTCGGCTTCCTGCTCCAGCCCTCGACGCTGATCGCGCTTCTGATCGGTTATGGCTCGATCCTGATTTGGACCGGATGGGCACGCTGGGGGAGGCGCTTCGTCTCGTTCGGCGCAATTTTGCTGCTGGTCGCGGGTCTCTCCCCGCTCGGCAATGCGTTGATCCTCCCGCTCGAGGACCGGTTTCCGCGTGCCGATCTCGAGACGCCGCCACCGCCGACAGGCTTTATCGTTCTCGGCGGCGCGGAGGACAGGCTCGTGGGCGGTGCGCGCGGCGTGACGGCACTGAACGAGGCGGCCGAGCGCATGGTCGAGGCCGCGGTCCTATCCCGCCGTTACCCACAAGCGAAAATCGCCTTCTCGGGCGGCGATGCCGGCATTCTCTATGCGTCGAGCAGCGAGGCCGAAGGTGCTGAGTCGCTGCTGACTGCGCTCGGCGTGCCAAGCGACCGGCTCATCCTCGAGGCCAAGTCGCGCGACACCTACGAGAACGCGGCCTTTCTCAAGGAGGAGCTGACGCGGAGAGGCGAACTTGGCCCGGGCAAGCGCTGGCTTCTCATCACCTCCGCCTATCATGTGCCGCGCGCGATCGGCGCCTTCCGAAAAGCGGGGTTCGAGGTCGAGGCCTGGCCGGTCGATTATCGCACGCGCGGGAAGGACGACCTCACGCGCCCCTTCGACAAGGTCTCGGAGGGTTTGCGGCGGGTGGATGTCGCCACGCGGGAATGGTTCGGGCTTCTCGCCTATTGGCTCAGGGGGCGGAGCGATGCGCTGTTTCCCGCGCCCCGACCGCTCGCGGTCGCCGGCTGCGACCTGGCGCAGCCTTCGGTTACGCCGTCCGGCAGCCCGCCAGCATCCCCATGTCGACCCAGCCCTTGAGGTAGGATGCGGCGCGAAGCTCGGCCTCGTCCTCACCGGCAAAGGTCGCGACCATCTCGCACAGGACCCCGAAGCGGACGCCGTTAGCGGCCTCGTGCCACATCATCGCTTCCTCGGCTTGGAGCGGCCGGAAGTGCGCCGTCAGATCCCGCCGCCACACGAGAATGGCTTGCGGCTCGGGCAGAACTTGCGGCTTTGGGGGTGCTTCTTCGCTCTTCAGAGCGGTCCAAATGTCGGCGGCGTTGGTCTTGAAGGTGAAGCGGGCCACCGTCGGATGCGGCTCGAACACGAGGTTCGGCCAGTCTTCCGGAGCGATGGCGACAAGCGCATCGATACGGAGCGGCTCGGCGTCAGGCCCGTCGAAAGCGTCGGCGAGCGCCTTTTCGAGCTCGGCGATCTCGGCGGCCTCGGGGTGCTTGGCGAAGGTCTCGCTGTTCCGCACGAAGGCGGGAAGGTGGCGCCCGAACCAGCGTGCGCTGCGCTGGTCTGACGGATGGGCGGCGATATAAGCTCTGAGCAGCTTGGCGAAGGTTTGATCGCCGAGATAGGCGTGCAGCTGCGCGTAGTCCTCGTAGAGGATATCGGCGAGGCGGGCGACATAGGCGTTGCGATAGACGCCGAACAGCACCTTGCGCTGTTCCTTGGAGCTGTCATTGACCTCAGCGAGAATGGCGTCGTCACCGGCGAGGATGCCGCGCTGGAAACTGTCCTGAATCTCGCGCAGGCTTTTCATTCCGCCGCTTCGCGCCGCTTGCCGCCGAGCACCGCGTGGGCGATCGCGCGCGCATGGTCAAGTTCAGCGACGACTTCGGCGAGGGGCGGGATGTTGTCGTCGCGCTCGATCATGGTCGAGACCGGGCCGAAATGAGCGACGGTCTCGCGGTAGAAATCCCACACCTCCTCGCACACGGGATGGTCGTGCGTGTCGATGATGTGCGTCTCCTCATGGCTGTGGCCGGCGACATGGAACTGGACCACGCGATCGCGCGGGACACCATTCAGAAAGTCATCCGTGGAGAAACCGTGATTGAAGGCGCTGACATAGACGTTGTTGACATCGAACAGGAGCCAGCAATCCGCGCGCCGCGCCACCTCGCTCACGAACTCCCACTCGGACATTTCCGACTGGCCAAATGTGACATAACTCGACACGTTTTCGAGCGTGAGGCGGCGGCCGAGAAAGTCCTGGACCTGGCTGACGCGATCGACCACGTGGGCAAGCGCTTCCTCGGTGTAGGGAATGGGCAGAAGGTCGTGCAGGTTCACCCCGTGCACGCCGGTCCAGCACAGATGATCGGAGATCCATTTCGGCTTGACGCGCTGGGCGAGCTTCTTCAGGCCGGTCAGATAGTCGAAGTCGATCGGCGCGGTCGAGGCGATGGACATCGATACGCCGTGCATCACCACGGGGTAACGCTCGACGATCTGATCGAGCAAGCGCAAGGGCTGGCCGCCCTCGATCATGTAGTTCTCGGAGATGATCTCGAACCAATCGATGGCGGGATTGCCATCGAGAATCTCTTTGTAGTGCTTCGGTCGCAGCCCCAAGCCAAAGCCGAGATAAGGAGGTTTTTCGCTGATCATGGCTTCGGCTCCCGATCTTGGTAATTGGCCGGCCGCGAGGGCGCGGCCGGCCTTAGCACTCTTTGCTTACTACTGGTTGTACTGGCCGCTGAGCTTGGAGCACTCATCCTCTTTCATCATGACCCAGCCCTTGCCCTTGCAAGCATTCTTGCCCTTGCAGTCGTTCGCGGTGCTCTTGCACTCGCCCTTGCCGGCGCAGCCGTTGACGCCAAAGCAGCGGCCTTGGACTTCGACGGCCAAAGCGCTGCTGATGAAGACGCCCGAAGCGACGAGCAAGGCCGCGGCTGAGGCAATATTGGCACCTGACTTGCGAGTAAGCTTCATGTTCCACTCCTGTGCATGAGGTCTAGGCATTCGTGGCGGAGAGCCGCCAAGCGAGCTATAGCCTTGAATT
>CAYMJW010000035.1:10248-19096 GCA_964390455.1 uncultured Methyloceanibacter sp.
ATTCGGCCGCTAGAATGCCTGTGGGTTGCGGCGATTGTCCCGGCCTTTCGATGTGTGACGGCACATGACTGTGCATCTGATCAAACTTTGCGTCGGTGTCGAGACGCCGCGGGAACTTGCCGAATGGCAGGCGAGGCGCCTCAAGCGCCTGGCGCGGGCCGGGAAGACGCCCGAGCACTGCCATCGCACGCTCCAGACGCCGCGGCGGCGCGCCGAGATCCTCGACGGCGGCTCACTCTATTGGGTGATCAAGGGCTTCGTTCTGGTGCGGCAGCGCATCGTCGATCTCCGCGACGATGTGAAGGACGACGGCTCGCGCTGTTGCGGCATCGTGCTCGATACCGAGATTGTTCCCACCCGGCCGCATCCGCGCCGGGCGTTCCAGGGCTGGCGCTACCTCGATGCGGCCGACGCGCCGCCGGACGCGAGAGGATTCAACGAGGAGGCCGATGCGATGCCGCGGGCGATGCGCGAGGAGCTGCGCGCGCTTCGGCTTATCGATTGGTAGCGACCGGCACCGCCACATTGTCGATCAGCCGCGTCCGCCCGAGATAGGCGGCCGCAAGAACCCGCGCCCGCGTCACGGGGCCCGACAGCGGCTTCAACGTATCGGGATCGCGCACGGCGACATAGTCCACGCGAAAGCCCTTCGCCTCGAGCTTGAAGCGTCCGGCCTCCGCGGCGTCATCGGCGCCGCGGCCTTTGCTCAGATCGGCCGCCACTTCGAAGATGGTCCGATAGAGCAAGGGAGCGGTCTTGCGCTCGGCGGGCGACAAGAAGGCGTTGCGCGACGAAAGCGCGAGGCCGTCCTTCTCCCGCACGATCGGACCGCCGAGGATCTCGACCGGAAGATTGAGGTCGCGCGCCAGGCGCTTAATCACGAGCAGCTGCTGATAGTCCTTCTCGCCGAACACCGCGATGTCAGGGCCGCATTGCACCAGGAGCTTGGTCACGACCGTGGCGACGCCGTCGAAATGGTTGGGCCGATTCGCGCCGCACAAATCCTCGGTCAGATCGCCCACGCTCACGCGCGTGCTGAAGCCGTCCGGATACATCTCCGCGGCGTCAGGGGCGAAGACGAGGTTCGCGCCGGCGCCTTCCAGTTTGGCAAGATCGCCCGCCTCGTCGCGAGGGTAGCGGTTCAAGTCCTCGCGCGGGCCGAACTGGAGAGGATTGACGAAGATCGAGGCGACCACGCGCTCGGCCTTCTCCTTGGCGAGCGCGACCAGGGAAAGGTGGCCGTCGTGCAGCGCGCCCATGGTGGGAACGAGCGCGATCCTCTCGCGCGCCTGCCGCGGAGGGCCAAGGCTGCGCCGCAAGTCGCTGACGGTGCGGACGAGGGTGACGCTCATCGTGTCCCTTTCTAAAGAGGCGTGCCCCCACGTCAACTGCCGGGGCGCGGTGGGGTGAGACTCGTCATACCGGCGCAAGCCGGTATCCAGAGTAACAAGCGCCGCGCACGCCGCTCCTGGATTCCGGCTTTCGCCGGAATGACGGGGTTGCTGCTTGGACAGCAAGCCCCCACCCGGCGCCGAGCCGGGAGAAAGTGCGGCGCGGCATTGTTCGCAACCGGGCGAGGGTCCATCTATACTGGTTGTGCTGTCGCTTAGGGAGTTGCGACGAGAATGGCCGAGCCGAAAACCCCCGCCAAGCCCGCACACGGCGACGTCGCGCCGGAGCGATCGACGCGGGGCGACATCGATGCCTTCCTCAAGGACGTGCGTAGCCTGAAGCCGATGGATTCGGGCCGCGGGCGCTTGATCTTCGCCATGGACGCGACCATGAGCCGGCAGCCGTCCTGGGACCTCGCGCTCGAGCTCCAGGCCGACATGTTCAAGGCCGTCAAGGCGGTCGGCGGTCTCGACGTGCAGCTTGTGTATTTCAGGGGCTTCAACGAATGCCAGGCGTCGAAATGGGTGGGCGACCCGGACGCGCTTGCCGGGCTGATGCGCAAGGTGGCTTGCGCCGGAGGCTACACCCAGATCGGCAAGGTGCTCAGCCACGCAAAGCGCGAGAGCGCGGCGAGCAAGGTCAATGCTCTCGTCTATGTCGGCGACTGCATGGAGGAGAATGTCGACCGGCTTGCCAATCTCGCCGGCGAGCTCGGGCTTGTCGGCGTGCCGGTGTTTCTGTTTCAGGAGGGGCACGATGCCAAGGCCGAGCGCGCCTTTCGGGAGATCGCGCGGCTCTCGCGCGGCGCCTATTGCCGGTTCGACGCGGGCTCGGCCCGGCAACTCCGCGAGCTCCTTACAGCCGTCGCGGTTTATGCCACGGGCGGCCGCAAGGCGTTGAAGGATTTCAGCGACGAGACGAAGAGCGGGGCGGCGCTTCGCCTCCTCGAGCAGCTCGGCTGAAAGGCCGAACCATGGTCTATTTTCTGATCGGTTGCCTGATCCTCGTCCTGCTTCTTTTCGCCGGACGTAAGCTCGCTGCCGCCAACCCCAGCAGTCTCGCCGTCGCTCTTCGCAAGATGGGCGGGGTCGCGGCGCTCGCCGCCGCAGGGTTCCTCATCCTGCGTGGCGCGCTCCCTCTCGCCATCCCGCTCGCGGTGTTCGGCTTCGGGCTCTTGCGGCAGAGCGCCGGGTTTGGGTTCGGCGATCCGTTTGGTTCGGCGCGGAAAGCGCCCGGACAGAAATCGCGCATCAAGACAGATCGGATCGAGGTCGAACTCGACCATGATAGCGGCCACATGGAAGGCAAGTGCCTCACGGGACGGTTCGCGGGCCGGGCGCTGTCCTCACTCAACGATCGCGAGACGATGGAGCTGCTTGCCGAGTTGCACGGGGAAGGCGCGCCGGAAGCGGCGGTGATGGAGGCCTATCTCGACTGGCGCTTGCCGGATTGGCGCGAGCAGCGGGAACCGGCTGGCGCGCGCGCCGAGACCGGGAGACGGCGCGGCAACGGCGCGGGGCGCATGAGCGCCGAAGAGGCCTACGCCGTGCTCGGCCTGGGCCCTAAGGCAACCGAAGAGGAGATCCGGCAGGCGCATCGCCGGCTGATGATGAAGATGCACCCCGACCAGGGCGGATCGAACTATCTCGCGGCGCGCATCAACGAGGCCAAGGAAGTTCTGCTTAGCCGCTAGGCGAGAACCCGTCATGCTGAGGAGCGTCCGCAGGGCGCCTTGAAGCACGATGATACGTGCGCCTCTTAATCATGGGGTGTCATTCCCGCGAAAGCGGGAAACCAGTAGTCACCATCGTTGGCCTTCCCAGGCCACGGCGGCTACTGGATTGCCCGGTCAAGCCGGGCAATGACAAGAAAACCCATTGAAGGTGAATGTCGAAATGGCCGCGGACCCGCCCGCGCCGAAGCTTTACTCTGCGAGCATGACCGCGCAGTCGAGCGAAAGCTTCTTCAGCGCCTTGCACGCGGCTTGAGCGGAATCCTGCGAGAAGCCGGCGAAGCGCGCCCGGTACCATTCCTGGTCGCCCTTCATAAATGAAGCGGTGAACGGAAGGTGGCCGTCGAGAAGGTCGGTCGCGCGCTGTTGAACCATGCCGAGCCGGTTCTCGGCCTCGGCCTGGGACATGTAGGCTCCGACCTGGACATGATAGGCACCGTCGTAGCGAACGGATTTTGCTCCAGGCTTTGCGGCCGGACTGCCCAGGCTCAAGGCCGCGAGGGCCTGTTTCGGAGCCGGAGCAGGCTCGGTGATATCGCCCTCGGCGGGACCCGCAACCTGTGCCGGGGCCGGCGCCGGTGCGGCGGCCATGGCGAGAACCGGCTTCTTGATCGCAGGCAGCGGCGGCGGCGGCGCGCCGACGAAGGAAGCCACGCGCTGCTGTTCGGTGGGCTTGGTCTCCGAGGCCTTCGGGAAGTGCTTGTCGAGGAGGGCGCGGGTGGCGGCGTCCCGCTGGCTCCCGGTCTTGCCCCCGAGCACGACCGCGAGAAGGTGCTTGTTGCCGCGCTGGGCCGAGGCGGCGAGGTTGAAGCCGCTGGCCCGCGTGTAGCCGGTCTTGATGCCGTCGGTGCCCTTGTAGCCGAACAAGAGCTTGTTGTGATTCTTGTACTTGCGGCCCTTGAAGCTGAAATAGCGTGTCTCGAACACTTTGTAGTGGTCGGGGTAGTCGTGGATCAGATGCGCGGCGAGGATGGCCATATCGCGCGCCGTGGTAATCTGCTCGTCGTGCGGGAGGCCCGAGGCGTTGCGAAACACCGTCTTGGTCATGCCGATTCGCCGTGCCGTCTCGGTCATCAGCCGGGCGAAGTTCTCTTCCGTGCCGCCGAGATTCTCGGCGATGGTGGCTGCGGCGTCATTCGCCGATTGAGTCACCAGCGCCTTGGCGGCGTCGCTAACCTTGATCGTCGTGCCGGGTTTCAGGCCGAGCTTGGTCGGGGCTTGGTTCGCCGCGTGCGCGCTCACAACGAGCTCGGTGTCAGGGGTGATCTTGCCCGCGCGCAAATAGCCGAACAGGACATAAAGCGTCATCATCTTGGTGAGCGAGGCGGGGTGACGCGGCGTTTCCGCCGACTCGGCACCGAGGATCGCCCCGGTGTTCATGTCGACGACGATGGAGGCGGCGATTCGCGGCGTGGACTTCTTGCTCGCAGCCTCGGCACCCGAAGCCGCCAGGGTGGCGAGTCCGAACAGAAGCGCCAGCGCGAGACTTCCCGCGCCGCGAACATGCGCCCCAAGGCGCGGCCCAAAGCTCGTTAACGACCCCCGATCGGCCAAAACGTCCCCCGTCTGACGGAACCCGTCCCTCCGGCGCGACTCCGGCGCCACCTGCCCCTGAGGCGCCGTCCCCAATACACCGGACCCCGTGGCAAGAAGAAGGCTAAAATTCAGCGCTTGCCAAAGCGTTAAGCCGGCTCACAAGCATTTATTGTGCAGTGCAAAAATTCTAGTTGATTTTTGTTGTGCAGCGCATATATGTGGCCCGTTCGCAGCAACCGTATAACCCCGTGTCGAGAGAGGGCCCCCCAATGCTCAAAGGTTTCGAAGAGTTTCAGAAGGTCGGAAAAGACGGCTTTGATGCCACCGTCCGGTCCTTCGGTGAGATGAACAAGGGCTTCCAGGCTATTGCCGCAGAAGTCACCGACTATTCCAAGAAGGCGTTCGAGGATTCGACCCGCGCTTTCGAGCAGCTGATGGGCGCCAAGTCAATCGAGCAGGCCGTCGAGATCCAGTCCACCTATGCCAAGAAGGCCTATGACGCCTACGTCGCCGAGATGTCCAAGCTCGGTGAGATGTATGCCGGCCTCGCCAAGGACGCGTACAAGCCGGTCGAGGCTGCCCTTGGAAAGAAGCTCATCTGACGGCGACGAACAGCCGCAACTTTCCCCAGAAAGAGACCCGGGCTCGGCCCCGGGTCTTTTTTTTTGCCGTTTTCCTGTCGGCAACTCACACTATGTTATGGAAGCGCGGGCCGGGATTTTGCGGTGGCGCGCCGCGACGGTAGAATGGAGGCGGGGTCGCGAAACGCGGCCGCCCGCCTTGGCAGATGACAAACGCGACGCCACATAGGGACTGACGATGGCGCGGAACGGCGATCCTCGCCGGGGCGACGACACCGGCACCCATATCATCACCAAGACCCGGCCGAAGACCAAGCGGCCGAGCCTCTACAAGGTGCTGCTCCTGAACGACGACTACACGCCGATGGATTTCGTCGTGTACGTGCTCGAGCGGTTCTTCAACAAGCCGCCCGAGGAGGCGACCCGCATCATGCTGCATGTGCATCAAAAGGGCGTCGGCATCTGCGGGGTCTACACATACGAGGTCGCCGAGACTAAGGTAGCGCAGGTGACGAGCTTCGCGCGGCAGCACGAGCATCCGCTGCAATGCACGATGGAAAAGGAGTGAAGATTTAGTGGCTTCGTTTTCGACCAGTCTCGAGCAGGCTCTGCGGCGCGCGCTGCAATATGCCAATGAGCGCAGCCACGAATACGCCACGCTCGAGCATCTGCTGCTGTCGCTGCTCGACGACCGCGACGCCGCGGCGGTGATGCGCGCCTGCGACGTCGATATCGACGCCTTGCGCGACAAGCTCACGGGCTATGTCGATAACGAGCTGTCGGCCATGGTGCTCGATTCCCGCGGCGACGCGCAGCCGACGGCCGCGTTCCAGCGCGTCATTCACCGCGCCGTGGCCCATGTGCAATCGTCGGGCCGCGAGGAGGTGACCGGAGCCAACGTGCTCGTCGCCATTTTCGCCGAGCGCGAGAGCCACGCCGCCTTCTTCCTGCAAGAGCAGCACATGACGCGCTTCGACGCGGTCAATTATATCAGCCACGGTATCGCCAAGCGGGCCGGCATGTCGGAGCCGCGCACCGTGCGCGGGGTCGATGACGACGCGGCGACGGTCGAGGGCGGCGAGGAGAAGAAGCGCGGTGCCGACGCGCTCGAAGTCTATTGCATCAACCTCAACCAGAAGGCGCGTGCCGGCCGCATCGATCCTTTGATCGGCCGCGGACCCGAGATCCAGCGCACCATCCAGGTGTTGTGCCGGCGGCAGAAGAACAACCCGCTCTTCGTCGGCGATCCGGGCGTCGGCAAGACGGCCATCGCCGAAGGTTTGGCGCGGCGCATCGTCATGGGCGACGTGCCGGAGGTGCTGTCGGACTCGACCATCTTCCAGCTCGATATGGGCGCGCTGCTCGCGGGCACGCGCTATCGCGGCGATTTCGAGGAGCGGCTCAAGGCGGTGATGCGCGAGATCGAGGCCTATCCCGGCGCCATCATGTTCATCGACGAGATCCATACGGTGATCGGGGCAGGGGCCACATCGGGCGGGGCGATGGACGCCTCGAACCTGCTGAAGCCCGCGCTCCAGTCGGGCACGCTCCGCTGCATCGGCTCGACCACCTACAAGGAGTACCGTCAGCATTTCGAGAAGGACCGGGCGCTGGTGCGCCGGTTCCAGAAGATCGATGTGAACGAGCCGTCGGTGCCGGATGCGATCGAGATCCTGAAAGGGCTCAAGCCCTATTTCGAGGACTTCCACCGCGTGCGCTATACCAGCCAGGCGATCAAGTCGGCGGTCGAGCTGTCGGCGAAATACATCCACGACCGCAAGCTGCCCGACAAGGCGATCGATGTGATCGACGAGACCGGCGCCTCGCAAATGCTGGTGCCCGAGCGGCAGCGGCGCAAGACCATCGGCGTCAAGGAGGTCGAGTCCACCATCGCCACCATGGCCCGCATTCCGCCGAAGACGGTGTCGAAGTCGGACGCCGAGGTATTGCGCGCCATCGACCAGGATCTGAAGCGGGTGGTGTTCGGCCAGGACCAGGCCATCGAGGCGCTGGCCGCCGCGATCAAGCTGTCGCGCGCGGGGCTCCGTGAGCCCGGCAAGCCGATCGGCTGCTACATGTTCTCCGGCCCGACCGGCGTTGGCAAAACCGAGGTCGCGCGTCAGCTTGCGCTTCTGCTCGGCGTCGAGCTGCTCCGCTTCGACATGAGCGAATATATGGAGCGCCACACGGTGTCGCGGCTGATCGGCGCGCCGCCCGGCTATGTCGGCTTCGATCAGGGCGGGCTCTTGACCGACGGCGTCGATCAGCACCCGCATTCGGTGCTGCTGCTCGACGAGATCGAGAAGGCGCATCCGGACCTGTTCAACATCCTGTTGCAGATCATGGATCACGGCAAGCTCACCGACCATAACGGCAAGCGCGTCGATTTCCAGAATGTCATCCTCATCATGACCACCAATGCCGGCGCGACCGACTTGGCCAAGGCGGCGATCGGGTTCAATCGCACAAAGCGCGAGGGTGACGACGAGGAGGCGATCAACCGCATGTTCTCGCCTGAGTTCCGCAACCGGCTCGATGCGATCATCGCCTTTGCCAGTCTTACGCCCGAGGTCATCTCCAAGGTGGTGGAGAAGTTCGTGTTCCAGCTCGAGGCGCAGCTTGGCGATCGCAACATCACCATCGAGCTGACGCCGGAGGCCAATGAGTGGCTTGCCAAGCGGGGCTATGACGACAAGTTCGGCGCGCGGCCGCTTGCGCGTGTGATTCAGGAGCACATCAAGAAGCCGCTCGCGGAAGAGATTCTGTTCGGCGCGCTGAAGGATGGCGGCATCGTGCGCGTTCTGGTCGAAGAGAAGGGGCAAGAGAAAGTGCTCGGTTTCGAGTATCTCAAACCCGATACGCCGGTCAGGCCGCGCGATCCCGAGGATGAGGACGAAGGCCCCGACGACGGCGGGCCGAAGGGACCGCCGAAGACGGGCGCGCCGAAGCCGCGCGCGAAGCGCGGCCCGCGCAAGTCCAAGCTTGCCCGCGTCCGGAGCGTCGGCGCGAGCCTCGTGCCCAAGGTCCCCCTCGGCACGAAGTAACGGCTTATTCCCAAGAAATAGGCACGCTGTCATCGCCGGGCTTGACCCGGCGATCCAGTAACCCAGGTCTTGGCAAGTAACTTCGTGAGGGGCTACTGGATGCCCGCCTGCGCGGGCATGACACGCGCGGTGGTGTTAGCTTACCCTTTAAGTTCCGCTCGGATTTTCTCGGCGGTGGCGGCCAGCGCCGCCTGGTCCCCCATCTTCCCCGCGTGCGGCTTCAGCGCCTCACCTTCTCGGCGCGGGACGATGTGGACATGGAGGTGGAACACCGTCTGGCCCGCGGAAGAGCCGTTGAATTGCTGGATCAGCACGCCGTCTGCACCCATCGCGTCCGCGATCTTCGGCGCGAGCTTCTGCACCACGGCCATGAGCTTGGCGAGCCCCGACGGCGAGATGTCGAACAGATCGCGTGCCTTCTCCTTGGTGATGACGAGCGCATGGCCGTCCGAACGCGGCATGATGTCGAGGAAGGCGAGCGTGTCGGCATCCTCATAGATCTTGTGGTAGGGAATCTCGCCCCTGAGCACCTTGGCGAAGACGTTGTTCTCATCGTAGGCCAT
>CAYMJW010000036.1:0-1062 GCA_964390455.1 uncultured Methyloceanibacter sp.
GCGGCGAATCTCGCCATGTCGCCGCGCGCGAACAGCATCACCGTCACATCGGCGAGCGGATCGTCATAGCTCTCGTCGAATTCAAGACCGCTTTCCATGCGCAGGAGCTGGTCGAGCGCGATATCGCCGCGCTTGTCGCCCTCGCCCCGCCACTCGGGCATCAGCGCCCGGCCCGTCAGCGCGATCTTGCCGTCCTTGACGCGCAAGCCCACGAGCGCGTTGAGCGCGCCCTTGGTCATCGACCAGCCGATCAGCGGCATCGCCGCATCGAAGCCCGGCGCGTAACGCTCGGCGACGATGCGGCCGCGATGCACCACGACAAGCGCGCGGGTGTTGCGGGGACGCGCCGCATCGGGCTCGGCGAAGGCGGCAGCGACCGCCTTATCGAGCGCTTGCCGGTCCAGCCCCTCGGCGGGCGCATCGAGCTCGACGCGCTCGCCCTCTGGCCAGAGCGCCTCGGGGTCATCAGACGTCACCACTCCGAGACCGCGCGCCTCTTCGCGTAACCTCTCCTCGTTCCTGCGGCCAATGAGCGTGCAGCCGAGGCCCTCGCGGTAGATCGCGGTCTGCGCGGCGAAGCCTTGGAGGGACGCGGTCACACGCTTCTTGTCGCGCTCGACCGTCTGCTGGAAGTATCGCAACAGCTCGTAGCCGGGGCCGCTCAAATCCTTGGCGCTGACATCGTCGGCTTCGCGGCCCGAGACGAACACGCCGCCGCACAGGATCGCCGCGCTGAAGCCCGATCCGACCAGGGCGACACGGTACGCGTAGAGGCCTCCGCCCACGAGCCCGGCGACGCCGATCGCCGCGACCATGAGCCAAGTCCTACGCTTGAAGGAGATCATGCGGGCTGCGAGAGATGGTGCCGCTGGAGAGATTTGAACTCCCGACCTTGGCTTTACGAAAGCCCTGCTCTACCCCTGAGCTACAGCGGCTGATGGGATATTGCTTGGCGCGCCCCGTGCGGGCGGCGCCGTGCCAATAAGCCCTGCCCGTGATTAAAGGCAATATTGGGATGGCGCAAGCGAAGCGCCCGCGCGGCCCTTGCCGTTAGCGGAATTG
>CAYMJW010000036.1:1162-17324 GCA_964390455.1 uncultured Methyloceanibacter sp.
ATATTGGGATGGCGCAAGCGAAGCGCCCGCGCGGCCCTTGCCGTTAGCGGAATTGAGCCGTGCGCAGGCGTTCGAGCGAGTTCGGGCTCTCGTCGGTTTCGACCTGCGCCACGCCCGGATCGTCTGGCGGGCGCTCCGGCACGAAGACCGCGGGCTTTGGCCTCGGCTCCGACCTGACAGACGGCGGCGCGGGCGGCGGCACGACCGTGGCGCCCCCGGGCCGATCCTCTTTCGCCGGACTGACATCGACCAGCTCGGGCCGCACGTTGAATTCGACCTGTGGTGCTACGAGCGGCGGCGCTTCAACCGCTACCGGCGCGGGCCAGTCCTCGATCACGATCGTATCGTCGCCGCGCCCGATCGCATCGACAGGCGCTTTCCACTCGAAGCCATCGACCGCGCCGGTCACGGGCGAGACCGGCAGCCAGCGATCGGAGATGTAGCCGTCGGCGATCCAGGCGCGGTCGCGCGGCGCCCGCAGCGCGCGCGCGAGCCATTCGCGTTCCCGGCCCTTGTCGCCAAGCTCGCCCGCCTCGACCCGCGCCATCAGCGTGCAGATGCGCGCCGGCGGACGGCCGTCGAGATAGGGCTGAAGCGCGGCGCGCGCCTCGTCCCATTCATGCGCCTCGATGGCGGCGCCGGCGACGGCGATCGGACCCTCGATGTCGCCCGGGGTCAGGCTCGCGAGATACTTGACGCGCTTCAGCCGCTCGCGCGGCGAGTCGCCCGCTCGCGCGAAGGCATAGACGAGCGCGAGATCAGGGTGCGGTGAAAGCTTCCAGGTCTTGACGATGAGACGCGAGGCGGGCCTGCTCTCGCCTTTCGAGGCGAGCACGCGTCCTGCGATCTCGGCGGCCGGCACGAGCGACGGCGCGAGTCTCAGCGCGTCGTTCGCGAGCTTGAGCGCCTTATCGGGGTCGGCGGTCTCCGCCTCGCGCGCTTCCGCCGTCAACAGAACGGCGCGACGGCGGAGCGCGACATTTGGCTCGACATGATCGTTGTCGCGGGCAATGGCGAGCGTGTTCAGCGCACCGTCGTAGTCGCCGGCCCGCGCCTGCATGTCGAACAGCGCGTTGACGCCCCAGGCGAGCTTCGGGTCGCGCTTGACCGCCTGCTCGGCAAGCGCGCGGGCGGCGTCCGTGTCGTCGCCGCGCTTGGCTTCCAGGAACAGGCCGCGCAGGCCCAAGAGTTCGGTCTCGGGTTGATCGAGCATGGCCTCGAAGGCGCGGCGCGCCGACGCCCTATCGCCCTTGAGCTGAGCGGTTTGCGCCCGCAGCAGCGCCGTCAGGGGATCGCGCGGCAGGTTGCGCCCGGCGATCCCGGCATAGCGCTGGGCCTGCGCGCGGTCGCCGACGCCGATGGCAAGCAGGCCACGCGAGAGCGCGTCATAGCCTTGGCTCCGCCGCCGCTCTCTCGCGTAGGCGGCGATGGCCGCGGGCCGCGTAAACAGATAGCGCAACAGCGCCCAGAGCAGGATCAGCAGGACGACAACGGCAGCGACGGCGACCGCTGAGACGAAGGCCGTGGTTTCGACCTGGTAACCGAGCCACTTGACCGTCACGGAGCCTGGACGATCGGCAAGCCAGGCGAACCCGGCGGCGGCCGCGAGCACAGACAAGATGAAGATGAGAACGCGGGTCATCGGCTTATGGCTGCGTCGCTTCGGCTTCTCCGCTCAGAGAGATGAGCAGAGCGCCTTCGAGCCGCGTCAGCGTCTCGGCCGCGGCCAGGCGCGCGCGCGCCTCTCCGAGCCAGGACGAGAAGGCTTCGCGCGGTTTCCCTTGAAGGGTCTCGACCTCTCTTACGGCCACGGCGAGATCGTCGTTGTTGAGCGCGGACTTTGCCCGGGCAAGCGCGGCAGAGGCGCCCTCGCCGGCCGGAGCCTCATCGATGCGCTTGATCGTCACGAGAGACTCCGCGCTCGCCATCAGGTTGCCCACCAAAGAGCCGTCAGGGGGCGGCGCGGGGGTGGCCAGGGCTTCGTCGCTCGCCGCGGCAAAGGCGCGTGTCAGCTGCGGCACGGTCGGGATGCCCTTCTCGGCATACGCTGGAAGCACGCCGAGATCACCCAGCGCAGGCGCGAGCGCGCCGATCGTATCGAGCTCGGCCGCATAGGGGCGCCCTTCGCTGACAGCGGCGCGCAGATTGGCAAAGGCGATGGCGAGCGCCGCGGATTTCGCGCCCGCGGCCTCCTTGTCGATCGTGCCGGCAAGCTCGGGCAGCACCGCTTCAAGCTTGCCGAGGCGCTCGTTCAGCTTGGCGAGCTCAGACTGGGACGGAGCCGTATCGCCCGTCCCAAGCTGTGCCTCGGCGAGAGCACCAAGCCTTGCTTTAAGGTCGGCGATCATCTTCTGCGTCTCTTCGATCGCAGCGGCGTTGGCGGAAGAGCCCTTGGCGAGAGCTGCGTCGATCTTGGCGTCGAGCTTCCGCTCGGCCTCGTCGATCGCTTGGCCGATAGCGGCGGCATCGGCCACCGAGCCGCCTTCCTTGGCGGTCTCGGCAAGCGATTTCAGCGACGCTTCGAGCTTGGCGAGGCGATCGGAAAGCTCGGACAGCTTAGAGGTCTCCGACTTCTCACCGTCCTCGAGGGCTTTGACCCGCCCGTCCAGCCCATCGAGCGCTTTCCTGTCGGGGGAAGGAGCGGGCGCGCTCTCCAGCTTGGCCATGCGCTGTTGCAGCGCGGTCACCTCCGGCGACGGCGCGCTATCCTTGCCTGGGCCGAAACCGCCCGAGGAAAGCGCGATCGCGATGACGCCGATGAGGCCGCCCACGAGGCCCGCGGCGAGATGGGTCATGAAGCTCTTGAGCGCGGCAAACCGCGTCCGCGGGGGTTGCGGCGGGGCCTGGCGCTCATCGCCGGCGATCCCGCCTGCCTGATCGGCCCCCGTACCGCGATCGCCTGCGCTCGCTTCTGTGGATGCATCACTGGGCGCGGGCTCGACCGCAACTTCGGTCGCGGTGCCCTCGATCGTCTGCGAAGGACGCTTGCTCGCGGCCTGGTCGGTGTCGCCGAAAGGATTTGCCATCACGCCTGAACCCTACTTCCAGGGATTCGGAAACTTCTATGAGGATGCCGTCTCCGCGTCCAGGAGCGCAAGGATATCCTCCTCGCGCGGGTGCGCCGCGACCCGGGTCTCGCAGCCAAGCGGCGACACCGCCTCTGCTACCGCTTCGGACAGGCAATAGCAAACGAGACTCGTCGCTTGCGTTACCAAGCCGTGCCTGGCGATCAAGGCGGCAAAGGTCTTTGCCGTGCGCGGCGACATGAGCACCACCCCCTCGAGGCGACGAGCCGCGATCTGCTCGAGGGCCTGAACTGGAAGCGCCCGCACCGGGACCGCCCGGTAGAGCACGGCCTTTCGCGTGGCAAAGCCTTGCGCGCCGAGCGCCGCCTCAAGATCGAAGGCCAGTGTTTCGCCGGCGAGGTGAACGAGCGCGCCCTGCTCGGCATCAACGTCGCGCGCAATCAACGCGGCAAGGTCCGCCGCCGTTCCGGGGCCTATCGTGACGTCGGTGAAACCGAGCTCCCGCGCCGCGCGGGCTGTGGCATCGCCGACGGCGAACAGCCGAAGCTTCAAGGCCTCGCCGAGCTCGGGGTGAGCGGCAAGCGCGCCGATGGCGTTCCGGCTCGTCACCACCAGCGCCTGCGCACCTGCAAGCGGTAAATCTGCGTTGTTGAACTCGATCTCGAGCAAGGGCGCGACCACGGGCTGGTGACCGCGCGCGGCGAGCAGCTCGGCCTCGCGGGCGGCATCGGGTTCTGGCCTGGTGACGAGCACGCGCATCAATTGAGGCTTGCGATGAAGTGGGGCCCGGCGCGCGCGAGCAACGCTTCGCCCGCTTCCGATCCGATGGCTTCGGCGTGGCCCGCCGCATCGCTCCGCTCCGTTTCGAACCACTCGCGCCCGTCGGGCGTGAGGATCAGCCCGCGAAAGCGCAAGCGGCCGTTCGCGATCTCCGCCAGTCCCGCGATCGGCGTCTTGCACGAGCCGTCGAGGCGGGCAAGAAAGGCGCGCTCGCAGGCGACCGCCGTCGCCGAGGCCGCGTCGTTAAGGGCCTCGAGGAGCGCGCGGGTCGCCTCGTCGTCCGTGCGGCAGGTCACACCGATCGCGCCTTGCGCCACGGCGGGAAGCATCTCCTCGGTCGAGAGGATCGCGGTCGCATGCGCGGCAAGCCCGAGCCGTTCGAGGCCTGCGAGCGCGAGCAACGTCGCGTCGGCGCGTCCCTCATCGAGCTTCTTAAGTCGCGTCTCGACATTGCCGCGGAGATCGATCACGCGAAGGTCAGGGCGGCGGCGCTTGACTTGCGCCGCGCGGCGCAACGACGACGTGCCGACAACCGCGCCCTGCGGAAGATCGGCGAGGGATTCAGCCTTCGGGCTGATGAAGGCATCGCGGACATCGGCGCGCGGCAGGATCGCCGCAACCGCGATGTCGTCGGGAAGCCGCGTCGGCAGGTCCTTCATCGAGTGCACGGCAAGATCGACCGACCCGTCGAGAAGCGCTTCGTCGATCTCCTTGGTGAACAGCCCCTTGCCGCCGAAATCGCGCAAGGGCTTGTCGGTGATGCGGTCGCCGGACGTGGTGATGACCTTGAGCGCGACCGCCTCTTCGGCGAAGCCGTGGGCGGCGGCGAAAAGCGCCTGCACATGCCGCGCCTGCCAAAGCGCAAGCGGGCTGCCGCGGGTGCCGATCCGGAGGGGACGGGACGGCAAAGGTGAACTCCTTGAATTGCCTTATGGCCAAGGCAGCCCGTCCAGGCGCCTTTTTGGCTCTTTTAATGGCCCCTTTCCGCTTCCCCTTCAATCGAGGTCCTTGAAGGCTATAGAAAGCGCCATGAACCTGGCCGCAAAGACCGCTTCCCTGACCGTGCTCGGGATCGAGACGAGCTGCGATGAGACCGCCGCCGCGCTGGTGCGCCGCGGGGCTGACGGGCAGGGCGAAATTCTTGCAAGCGTCGTGCGCTCGCAGCTCGACCTCCATGCCGCGTATGGCGGGGTGGTGCCCGAGATCGCCGCGCGCGCCCATGTGGAGCTGCTCGATGCGGCGATCCGCCAGGCCATGGGCGAGGCCGGGCTCGAATACGCCGCGGTCGATGCGGTGGCCGCCGCGGCGGGACCGGGGCTCGTCGGCGGGCTGATCGTCGGCGTCACCACTGGAAAGGCGATCGCGCTCGGCCTCGGACGCCCCTTCATCGCGGTCAATCATCTCGAGGCGCATGCGCTGACGGCAGGGCTCACCGACGGGCTCGATTTTCCCTATCTGCTTCTGCTCGTGTCGGGCGGGCATACGCAGCTTCTTATCGTCAAGGGCGTCGGCGCCTACGAGCGTCTCGGCACGACGCTCGATGATGCGCTCGGCGAAGCCTTCGACAAGGCCGCCAAGCTCTTGGGCCTCGGCTATCCCGGAGGGCCGGAAGTCGAGCGCGAGGCGGCGAAGGGACGCGCGAACATCGCCCTGCCGCGCCCGATGCTCGGACGGGAGGAGCCGCATTTCTCTCTGGCCGGGCTGAAGACCGCGCTCAGGCACGCAGCGCTGGCGCGGGCGCCTCTCAGCAGTGAGGACATCGCCGATCTCTGCGCGAGCTTCCAGGAAGCGGTCGCCGACGTCGTCAGCGACAGGACCGCGCGCGCCATCGATCGCTATCGGAAGCGCCTTGGGAACGGGGCGCAGCGCGTGCTCGTGGTCGCGGGCGGGGTCGCCGCCAATCAGCGGCTGAAGGCGGCGCTCGAGACGGTCGCCGCCGCGCACGGCTTCCGCCTCGTCGTGCCGCCGCCCGAGCTCTGTTCGGACAACGCGGTCATGATCGCCTGGGCCGGCGCGATGCGGCTCTCCCAAGGTCTCGCCGACGATCTTTCGGCGCCGGTCCGCGCCCGCTGGCCGCTCGACCCGGACGCGCCTCCGGCTATAGGCGCCGGCGTTAAGGCTTGAAGCGCGCCCCAGTTTCGCCCCGCGCGCAAAATCTGGCATAGAGGGGCTGCGAGGTCCTGGGCCATGGCGCTTCAATCTGTCGGCATCGTGGGCGCGGGCGCGTGGGGTACGGCGCTCGCCGTCACCGCCAAACGCGCCGGACGCGACGTTTTGATCTGGGCCTATGAGCCCGAGACGCTCGCCGGCATCGCGCGCAGCCACCGCAACGAGGCCTACCTCCCCGGGGTCAGCCTCGACCCCGCAATCCGCGCCACTGACACTCTCAGCGAGGTCGCCGATCGCGATTTTCTGCTGCTCACGACGCCCGCCCAACATGCGCGCATGATCGTCGGCGAACTTGCGCCCCACCTCAAGCGCGGCCAGCCGCTCGTGATCTGTTCGAAGGGTATCGAGCAGAAGACGGGCAGGCTGATTTCGCAAGTCGTGGCGGAGATCGCGCCTTCGGCCAAGATCGCCGTGCTGTCGGGCCCGAGCTTCGCCGCGGAGGTCGCGCGCGGATTGCCGGCGGCGGTCACGCTCGCCACGGCGCAAGAGACGCTCGGGCGTGACCTCGCGCACGCGCTGAGCCCTCCCCCCTTCCGCTGCTACTGGAGCGACGACGTGGTGGGCGCGGAGATCGGCGGCGCGGTCAAGAACGTCTATGCCATCGCCGCCGGCATCGTCGCCGGGAAGAAACTCGGCGCAAGCGCCCATGCCGCGCTCGTCACGCGCGGCTTCGCCGAGATGGTCCGGCTTGGCACAGCGCTTGGCGCCCGCCGCGAGACGCTCATGGGGCTCTCGGGCCTCGGCGATCTCGTGCTGACCTGCGGCAGCGCGCAATCGCGCAATATGTCGCTCGGGCTTGCGCTCGGGCAAGGCCGCGGTCTCGATGAGGTGCTCGACGAGCGGCTCGGCGTGACCGAGGGCGTCTATACCGCGAGCGCCCTCGTCGCGATGGCGGCTCAGCGCGGCATCGACATGCCGATCGCTGAGGCCGTGCACGCTGTGATCTCGGGGCACGCCACGGTCGATGAGGCGATCGTGGCGCTGCTCGCCCGGCCGCTCAGGGCCGAGGTGGAATGATGGACAGAAAATCGGCCGGGCATTAGCCTGAAAGCGAGAGGGTCCATGCTCTACGCGCTGATCTGCACCGACAAGCCGGGAAGCCTTGCCGCCCGCAAGGAGAACCGCCCCGAGCATCTCGCCTACCTGAAGGGTCTCGGGGAGGCGCTCATCTTCGCCGGACCCTTCACCGAGCCGGACGGTGAGACCATGAATGGCAGCCTGATCGTGATCGAGGCGCCCTCGCTCGACGCGGCGCGAGAGATCTCCGCCGCCGATCCCTTTTCCAAACTGGGGATTTTCGGAAACGTCGATATCAGACCCTGGCTTTGGCTCATCAACAAGCCGAACAAGGAGGCGTGAGGTTCACGCTCCAACCCATGGCCTACTGGCTGCTCAAATCCGAACCGGACGCCTGGTCGTGGGACCAGCAGAAAAAAGCTGGCCGCAAGGGCGCCGAGTGGGACGGCGTGCGCAATTTCCAGGCACGCAAAAACATGCGCGCGATGAAGCGCGGCGATCTCGCCTTTTTCTATCATACGGGCGAGGAGAAGAGCGTTGTCGGCATCGTCGAGGTGGTCAAGGAGGCTCATCCCGATTCGACCGACGGCACCGGCCAATGGGAGTGCGTGGACGTGGCCGCGGTGAGCGATGTGCCGCGCCCTGTGACGCTTGCCGAGATCAAGGCCGAGCCTTCGCTCAAGGCCATGGTGCTCGCAAGAGTTTCGCGCCTGTCGGTGCAGCCGGTGACGGCGGCCGAATGGAAGAAGCTTTGCGTCATGGGCGGCGTCAAAGATCCGCCCCGCGCCTAGTGCCGCAAGTCCCTGTCCTGGGGTAAAGTCGGTGACCGCGGCAGAACAAGGAGGGTGACGCCAATGTCATTCGCAGGCGTGAACTACGTCGCCGTCATCATCGCGGCCCTGGCCGGCTTTGGCCTCGGCATGGTCTGGTACATGGTCCTGTCGAAGCCGTGGATGGAGGCCGTCGGCAAGACCGAGGCCGACCGGCCGCAAGCTCCGGCGCAGATGCTTCTCTTTGCCATCACCTTTCTCGCGCTCTTCGTCATGGCGCTCATGCTCGCGGGGCTCATGGGGCATCTCGGCGACGTCACAATCCGCGGCGGCGCGATCACCGGCTTCTTCGTCTGGCTCGGCTTTGTCATCACCACGATGGGCGTCAACCATGCCTTCGGCGGCGCGAAACCGATGCTGACGGTGATCGACGGCCTCTATTGGCTTGGCGTCCTGTTGATGCAGGGCGCCGTGATCGGCGCATTCGGAGTCTAGCGAGAAAGAAAAATCACCTTCTGCTAAAGTCAGTGGCGTTGCGTTGGGAGGAACGGACCGATGTCCGAGCATAAAGAGTACAAGATCGAGGTGGTGAAGGTCCCGAAAAAGTGGAAGGACCGCGCGTTCATCGACAAGGACACGTACGAGAAGCTCTATCGCAAGAGCGTCGAGAAGCCGGACAAGTTCTGGGGCAAAGAGGGCAAGCGCATCGACTGGATCAAGCCCTACACGCGCGTCAAGAACACTTCCTTTGCCTATCCCGATATCTCGATCCGGTGGTTCGACGACGGAACCCTCAACGTCGCCGCCAATTGCATCGACCGCCATCTGAAGAAGCGCGGCAAGCAAGTCGCAATCATCTTCGAGCCCGACGATCCCGCGGAAGACGCGCGCCACATCACCTATCGCGAACTCTTTGGGCATGTGTGCCGCCTCGCCAACGTGCTGAAAGCGAACGGGGTCAAGCGCGGCGACCGCGTTACCATCTATCTGCCGATGATCCCGGAAGCGGCCTACGCCATGCTCGCCTGCGCGCGCATCGGCGCCATTCATTCCATCGTGTTCGGGGGCTTTTCGCCGGACTCGCTCGCGGGCCGCATCGCCGATTGCAAGTCGCGGTTCCTCATCACCGCCGATGAGGGCTTGCGCGGCGGCCGCAAAGTGCCGCTCAAGGCCAATGCCGACGAAGCGATTAAGAAGGCCGGCGGCATCGACAAGGTCCTGGTCGTGAAGCGCACCGGCGGCGCCGTGTCCTTCACGCCCGGCCGCGATCTCTGGCTGGACGACGAACTCGCCAAGGTCGGCGACGACTGCCCACCCGAGGAGATGAACGCGGAAGACCCGCTGTTCATCCTCTACACCTCGGGCTCGACGGGACAGCCCAAGGGCGTGCTGCACACCTCAGGCGGCTATCTCGTGTTCGCCGCGATGACGCATCAATACATTTTCGACTACCACGACGGCGATATCTATTGGTGCACGGCCGATGTCGGCTGGGTCACGGGCCATTCCTATATCGTCTATGGGCCGCTCGCCAACGGCGCGACCACGCTCATGTTCGAGGGCGTGCCCAACTATCCCGACGCCTCGCGCTTCTGGCAGGTGGTGGACAAGCACAAGGTCAACACGTTCTACACCGCGCCGACCGCGATCAGGGCCTTGATGGGCGTCGGCGACGACTACGTGAAACGCACGAGCCGGAAATCGCTCAAGCTGCTCGGCAGCGTCGGCGAACCGATCAATCCGGAAGCCTGGGAATGGTATTACCACGTGGTCGGCGACGGACGCTGCCCGATCGTCGATACGTGGTGGCAGACGGAGACCGGCGGCATTCTCATCGCCCCGCTTCCCGGCGCCACCAAGCTCAAGCCCGGCTCGGCGACGCTTCCCTTCTTCGGCGTGCAGCCCGCGCTCGTCGATAGCGACGGCAACCTGCTCGAGGGCGAGGCGTCCGGCAATCTCGTCATCCTCGACGCGTGGCCCGGAATCGCGCGAACCGTCTATGGCGACCACAAGCGCTTCATCGATACCTATTTCTCGACCTACAAGGGCAAGTATTTCACCGGCGACGGTTGCCGGCGCGACGCGGACGGCTATTACTGGATCACCGGGCGCGTGGACGACGTCATCAACGTCGCCGGCCACCGCATGGGAACGGCCGAGGTCGAGTCGGCGCTCGTCGCCCATCCGAAAGTGTCCGAGGCCGCCGTCGTCGGCTACCCGCACGACGTCAAGGGCCAGGGCATCTATTGCTACGTGACGCTGATGGCGGGGCAGGAGTCGTCGGACAAGCTGCGGACGGAACTGCGCGACTGGGTGCGGAAGGAGATCGGGCCGATCGCCTCGCCGGACCTCATTCAGTTTGCGCCAGGCCTGCCGAAGACGCGCTCAGGAAAGATCATGCGGCGCATATTGCGCAAGATCGCGGAGGACGATTTCTCAAACCTCGGGGACACCTCGACGCTCGCCGACCCGTCTGTGGTCACCGATCTGATCGAGCACCGGCAGAACCGGAAGCCGGCCTAGCTCACGCTGCGAAGGAGCGCCGCGTCGCTGCCGCTGAGGATGCGCGTGACTTGCGTGAGGAAGGCCGACCAGGCCTCCTTGGTCTCGCGCGTGAAGCGCTTCTCCAGCGATTGCTCGAGCGTCCAGATCAGCGCCTTCGCCATGATGCGGTAATGGCGGACCTTGATGCCCGAACGGCGGTTGCGGACCCCCACCAGCCTGATGACGGGCGTCAGTCCGTCGTCGTAGTTGAGAGCGATGATGCCGAGCTTGAGCCCCGCCATGAATTTGCGCGCTTGCACCTCGACCGGGCCGGCAAAGCGGTCGCGAAACCAAGGATCGAGCCGGTAAAGCTTGCGAAAGAAGAGCTGCCCGACGAGGTCGTAAGCCGGCTCGAGCGCGAGGAAGCTCTCGCGAATGAGGCGCTTCTGTTTTGCTGTCAGCGCGATGCCGGACGGGAGAGCACGATACGGAAACCTGGCAAGACTGGCTTGAGGCGCGGCTGACATGGCGAAAGACCCCCGAGGCTGCTTTGCGCGCAGCATGACGGGGGAGCCGTTAGCGAAACGTTAAGGTAACCGCGGCGGCCACCAAATCCGTCCGCAGAAAACCTCGAAAAGCCAAGGCTTGTGGCGCGGCCAAACGCCCCCACATAACAGCCGGGCGACGGCGAATATCCCCTCGCCCCTGGAGGCGTTTGAACGATGAGTTACTTCCGCACCGCCATTCTTCTTGCGGCGCTGACGGCGCTGTTCATGGGGATCGGCTTCCTGATCGGCGGCCAGGGCGGCATGCTGATCGCGCTTGCCGTCGCGGCCGCGATGAACCTGTTCGCCTATTGGAACTCCGACAAGATGGTGCTCCGCATGTACGGGGCGCGCGAGGTCGATGCGCGCTCGGCGCCCGAACTCTATGCCATGACGCGCGAGCTTGCCGCCAATGCCGGGCTCCCCATGCCGCGCCTCTACATCATGGACAATCCGCAGCCGAACGCGTTCGCCACGGGACGCAATCCGCAGAACGCCGCCGTCGCCGTCACGACCGGGCTGCTGAAGACGATCGACCGGGACGAGCTTGCCGGGGTCATCGCGCACGAGCTCGGCCACATCAAGAACCGCGACACGCTGTTGATGACGATGACCGCGACCATCGCCGGCGCGATCTCGATGCTCGCCAATTTCGGCTTCTTTTTCGGCGGAAGGAGCAACGACAGCGGCAATATCGGCTTCATCGGCACGCTCCTCCTCGTCATTCTGGGGCCGCTCGCCGCAGGGCTCGTGCAGATGGCGATCAGCCGCACGCGGGAATACGCGGCCGACCGCGAAGGCGCCGAGATCAGCCGGAATCCCATGGCGCTCGCCGGAGCCTTGCAGAAGATCGCGGGCGCCGCGCACCGCATCCCCAACATGGAGGCCGAGCGGAACCCCGCATCGGCGCATCTCTTCATCGTCAACCCGCTGTCCGGCGCGCGCATGGACAATCTGTTCGCGACCCACCCGAATGTCGAGAATCGCGTGGCGGCGCTGCAAGACTTGGCGCGCGCGATGGGCGAGAGCGGCGGCGTCTCGCGCACCGGCTCGGATGAAGGTGGGCCATGGTCGGCCGAGCGGCGGGTTGCCGGACGCGGGCCCTGGTCCTAGACCACCAATTCAAGGCAATCTGGTCCCATGACACCCTCTCCCCGCGAAGCGAGGGCAAGGATACGTTCGCGCGACGCTCAGGTCGGGCTCCCGGCCCGGCGCGCCGCGGTCGAGCTGCTTGCCGCCGTGCTTCAGAAGAAGCAGCCGCTCGACGACATTCTCGGCCGCTCGCTCGAGCGAGGCACGATGTTCGATCTGCCGGCGCGCGACCGCGCGCTGACCCGTGCCATCGTCGCGGCAAGTCTGAGACGAAAGGGCCAGCTCGACCACGTGCTCGACACCTTTCTCGCGCGGGGAATGCCGGAGAAGTCGGGCACGCTCTATCCGATCCTGCTGTCGGCGGTGGCGCAACTCGTTGTCCTGGACACGCCGCCGCACGCCGCGATCGATCTCGCCGTGACGCTCGCCCAATACGATCCGAGGGCCGCGCGCTACGCCAAGCTCGTCAACGCCGTGCTTCGCCGCGTTGCCGCAGACGGCAAGGCGATCGCGGCTTCGCTCGACGCGGCGCGGATCAATACGCCCGACTGGCTGTGGTCGCGCTGGACCACCTATTGGGGCGAGGAGCGCGCGCGCAAAATCGCCGAGGCGCATTTGATCGAGCCCCCGCTCGACCTCACCGTCAAAGACGACCCCGCGCTCTGGGCCGAAAGACTCTCGGGCCGCGTGTTGCCGACGGGGAGCGTGCGTCTCCTGCCCAAAGGCCGCATCGAGGAGCTTCCCGGGTTCAACGAAGGTGCGTGGTTCGTGCAGGACGTTGCCGCCTCGCTGCCGGCGCGGCTCTTGGGCGATGTGGCGGGGAAGCGCGTCGCCGATCTTTGCGCGGCGCCCGGCGGCAAGACGGCGCAACTTGTCCTCGCCGGCGCGTCGGTCGTCGCCGTGGACAGCTCAAAGACGCGGGTCTCGCGCCTTCGGGAGAATCTCGATCGGCTCGGGCTAAAGGCCGAGACGGTCGTGGCGGATGCGGCGAGCTTCCAGCCCGACGAGACGTTCGATGCGGTGCTGCTCGATGCCCCCTGCTCGTCCACCGGCACCATCCGCCGTCACCCCGACATCCCTTATGTGAAGTCGGCCGGCGACATCGCCCCGCTCGCGGCGCTCCAGACCCGGCTGCTCGACAACGCGGCCAAGATCGTCAGGCCGGGGGGACGGCTCGTCTATTCGACCTGCTCGCTCGAGCCGGAGGAAGGCGAGGCCCAGATCGCCGCGCTGCTTGCGCGGAACGAGGCGTTTCGCCTGGAAGCCATTGAGGAACATGAGCTTTTCGGCGAAGCGGCGTGGATCGCGCCCTCGGGCTGCCTCAGGACGTTCCCGTTCGAGCTCGCGCTCGGCACCCCCGAATGGAGCGGAATGGACGGTTTTTTCGCCGCGCGCCTTATTCGCGCCGCCTAAATCCAACCATCGGGCTTGATCGGAACGCGTCCCGGCCCGACAATGGCCTGCACAGGATGCAGGGGGGAGGCCCCGCGCCCAACGATCGCGCGCGGCGGCAGCTTGGAGACACGACAGCATGGCGGCTGACTCTCAGCCCAACGACCGCGGCGGCCGTGGGCCCGCGCCCGCGCCGCGTTCCGGCGGTCCCGGCGCCTTCCGCCGCTTCATGCTCGCGAGCATGGCGAGCGTCACCTACCCCGGCAGCAAGGCCGAGCAGCTTTTGCTCGCCCCTCAGGAACTCAGGACCGCCGATCCGAGCTTCGCCACCGAGCTTTACAACGGGCATCTCGGGCTTGCGGGGCGCCTGGCCGAGATCGAGATCGCCTCCCCGTTCGAGATCAAGCCGCCGTCGGAAGCCTGGGCGCGCGAGCTTTACGGCTTTGGCTGGCTCAGGCACTTGCGCGCCGCGAACTCGGAACTCGCGCGCGAACAGGCGAAGGTGCTGGTCCAGGATTTCATCGCCCTGAAGGGCTCGCATGACCCTCTCGCCTGGAACCCCGAGATCGTCGGGCGCAGGGTGATCTCGTGGCTGTCCAATTCGGTGCTCGTGCTCGATACCGGCGAGCCCGAGGGCTACGAGGCGTTTCTCAAGGCGCTCACCTCTCACCTCCGCTATCTCTCGGCAGGCTATCGCGATGCGCCGGACGGCGTGCCGCGGCTCGTCGCGCTGATGGCGCTGATCTATGCCGGGCTCTGCATCGCCGAGCAGCAGGCGGTGGTCGATCGCTATTCGCGGCACTTCGGCAAGGAGCTGAACCGGCAGATCCTGGCTGACGGCGGGCATATCTCGCGCAACCCCGATGCGCTGGTCGAACTGCTGCTCGACCTTCTGCCGCTTCGGCAGTGTTTCGTCGCGCGCGACCGGCCGCCGCCGAAGGAACTCTCCGACGCGATCGACCGCATCATGCCGATGCTCCGCTTTTTCCGCACCGCCGACGGCACGCTCGCGCGCTTCAATGGCGCGGGCCCCACGGCGACCGACGCGCTCGCGACCGTGATGGCCTATGACGACGTTGAAGGCGCGCCGGTCCGCACGGCGGCGAACTCGGGCTATGTGCGGCTCACCTGCGGGCCGACAATGCTGATCTGCGACATCGGTCCGGCGCCGGCGCCCTCGCTCAGCAGCGGCGCCCATGCCGGCTTCCTCTCCTTCGAGATGAGCTCGGCCAATTGTCCTATGATCGTCAATTGCGGCGCGCCCGCGCCCGACCATGACGCCTGGCGCCCGTTCGCCCGCTCCACCGCGGCGCATTCGGCGCTCTGCTTCGAGGAGTCGTCCTCGGCGGCATTTGCCCCGTCGGGCGCAAACGGCGGCGCCATCGCGGGCGATGCGCCGCTGAGCGGCCCGGCCAACGCGCAGGCGACATTCGCCGATCAGGGCGACAATTACCGGATCAAGGGCTCGCATGACGGCTATGTCGCCGATTTCGGCGTCAGCCACGCGCGGCAAATTCTCATCGCGCCGAACGGGCTCCTCATCAGCGCCGAGGACAAGCTCCGCGCGCCGGTCGGGCTCAAGAGCCCCGAAGGCGATCTCATCGCCGGCGCCTACGCCATCCGCTTCCATTTGCATCCGAGCGTGCGCGCGGCGCTTACGGCCGACGGGCAGAGCGCGGTACTCACGCTCAAGAACGGCGACAAGTGGAAGATCAGCTCGAACGCGCCCGAGACGAAGGTCGAGGAGAGCTTTTTCCTCGCCGATGCACGCGGGCCGCAAGCGGCGTCGCAAGTCGTGCTCAGCGGCTTCATGGGCGAAGCGAGCGAAGCCCGGGTCGTGTGGAACGTCGAGCGCATGACCGATGGCGGCGACGGCGGCCATCTGGTCGATCCAAACGACGCCGCGCCCGCGGCAGCTTAGGCCTGATGGATAAGCGAAAGATTGCCCGCGCGCTGTTGTCGGTCAGCGACAAGACGGGTCTCGCCGATTTCGCGCATGCCTTGCGCGCGCATGGCGTCGAGATCGTCTCGACCGGGGGAACGGCGAAGGCCTTGCGCGATGCCGGGATCGCGGTGACCGACGTCGCCGAGATCACGCAGAGCCCCGAGATGATGGACGGACGCGTCAAGACGCTGCATCCGCGGATTCACGGCGGCCTGCTCGCCGTGCGCGGGAACGAAGCGCATGAGCGGGCGCTCGCCGAGCACGCAATTCCGCCGATCGACCTCCTCGTCGTCAATCTCTATCCCTTCGAGCAAACCGTCGCGTCGGGCGCGGACTTCGAAACCTGCATCGAGAATATCGATGTCGGCGGCCCAGCCATGATCCGGGCGGCGGCGAAGAACCACGAGAGCGTCACCGTCGTGGTCGACCCCGCCGACTATGCCGCCGTGCTCGCCGAGATGGAAGCGAATGGCGGGGCGACGACGCCCTCTTTGCGCAAGGCGCTCGCGGGCCACGCGTTCGCCGCGACCGCTTCCTATGATGCGGCCATCGCCGCTTGGTTCGGCGGCAAGCTCGGCGAGACGACGCCGCGGATCAAGACGATGGCCGGCAGGCTTGCCGAGGTGCTGCGCTACGGCGAGAACCCGCATCAATGGGCGGCTTTCTACCGCACGGGCGAACGCCATTTCGGCGTCGGCACGGCCGTGCAGGTCCAGGGCAAGGCGCTGTCCTATAACAATTTCAACGACACCGACGCGGCCTACGAGCTCGTCGCCGAGTTCGATCCCAAGGAAAGTGCCGCCGTCGCCATCATCAAGCACGCCAACCCATGCGGGGTGGCACGCGGCGCCACCCTTATCGAGGCGTATGGTAGGGCGCTCGCCTGTGATCCGGTCAGCGCCTTCGGCGGCATCGTCGCGCTCAACCGCGAGCTCGATGCCG
>CAYMJW010000036.1:17424-18915 GCA_964390455.1 uncultured Methyloceanibacter sp.
GATCCGGTCAGCGCCTTCGGCGGCATCGTCGCGCTCAACCGCGAGCTCGATGCCGACGCCGCGCGGGAGATCGTCAAGATCTTCACCGAGGTCATCATCGCGCCCGACGCGAGCGACGAGGCGACGGCCATCGTCGCGGAGAAAAAGAATCTGCGGCTGCTGCTTGCCGGGGTCCTGCCCGACCCTAAGGCCGAGGGTCTCAGCTTCCGCTCGCTCGCCGGCGGCTTTCTGGTGCAGTCGCGCGACAATGCGATCGCCGCACGCGAATTGAAGGTCGTGACCAGGCGGAAGCCGAGCACGAGCGAAATGGCCGATCTCATCTTCGCCTTCACCGTGGCGAAGCACGTCAAGTCGAATGCCATCGTCTATGCGCGCGACGGCGCGACGGTCGGCATCGGCGCGGGCCAGATGTCACGCGTCGATGCGGCGCGGATGGCGGCGTGGAAGGCGGACGAGGCGGCCGCCGCGCAAGGGTTGAAGCAGAGCCTGACTGTGGGCTCGGTCGCAGCGTCAGACGCGTTCTTTCCGTTTGCCGATGGGATCACATTGATCGCCGAAGCCGGCGCCACCGCCATCATCCAGCCCGGCGGCTCGATGCGCGACGACGAGGTGATCGCGGCCGCCGACGCGGCAGGCCTCGCCATGGTGTTCGCGGGGCTGCGCCACTTCCGGCATTAGCTGCTCTCCGCTCCCTGGGACCCCGATTGACGAACACCCCGAGTCTCCGTCATTGCCGGGCTTGACCCGGCAATCCATTCCATTGGCGCTTCCGTACCGAGGCAACGGTGCGGTGCCCTGCCGGAGTTGATGTGCTATGATTGTTTTATGACGAAGGTCGAAGAGATCGAAGAAGCCGTAAGCAAGCTGACGCCCGAGCAGCTTGCCAGGTTCCGCGCCTGGTTCGAGGCGTTCGAGGCGCGACAGTTCGACGAAAAGATCGAGCGCGATGCCGCGTCCGGCAAGCTCGATCGCCTGGCTGAAAAGGCTGTTCGTGCTTACCGGAAGGGTCTTGTCCGCGAACTATGAGGCATCTCGCCAGCCCCAGCTTCTGGGAGGCTTACGAGAGCTTGCCTGAGAGCGTTCGCGAACTTGCCGACAAGAGCTTCAAGCTGCTCAAGCAAAACCCTCGGCATCCGTCGCTGCATTACAAGCGCGTCGGCCGCTTCTGGTCGGTCCGAGTCGGTCTGCGCTATCGGGCCTTGGCCGTCCCTGTCGATTCGGACTTGGTTTGGTTTTGGATCGGCACGCATGCGGACTACGACGCGATGATGCAGTAGCCGAACGCTGCACGACCGTCCCGCTCTCCCCTTGGGGAGAGCACGCGCACCGGGCGGAAAGTTTAGGAACCAAACGGTCTCCGTCATTGCCGGGCTTGACCCGGCAATCCATTCCATTGGCGCTTCCGCTCGCTGAGACGAAGCGGCATGGATGCCCGGACAAGCTTGCGCCCGGGCCGGCGAAGCCGGACCCGGGTGTCCGGGCATGACGAGT
>CAYMJW010000037.1:0-18871 GCA_964390455.1 uncultured Methyloceanibacter sp.
CTATCGCGCCTCAAATTCGAGCGGTTCTTCGGACTTGGAAAATCGATCGCATAAAGAGTCGAAGACTTGGAAAACCGTTCGCGCCGCCGCGCGATGACTGCCCATTCACGCCGCGCCTGCAACTTCATCTCTGGTAACCACCCTAATGTTCCTGTCGCCAAGCGCGCGAAGGACAGACGCTTGATAGGATTCAACCGCGGCCTTCAGCCAAGCGCTAAACTTGCGTGCCGCCGCGGACGGCTTGCGGCCGGGTGACGTGTATAAGGAATAGGACTGGGCGCTGAGCAAACCCGAAGCAAATGGAACAATCAGATCGCCAGCGATGATTGCTGGAAGGGCTAAGAAGCTGTCGCCGATTGTTAGACCGCCTCCGGATGTTGCGACCGAGAGGCACAATGTCGTCTCATTGAAGATTGTGGTGTTCTTGCGCGGGCCGCCGGGAAGGAAGCCGGTGAATGTGCACCATTCATCCCAAACGTCATAGTTGGCATCAATCAGACAGGGCGCGTCGCACGGCTTAAGGTCGTGGCTGAGATAACGTTGCGCGAAGTCACTCGTGCACACCAGCAAGTCGATCCACCGGCACAGCTCTGTTTCGATGAGGCCGGTGCCGGCGTGCTGCCCAGGCATTCCATAAAAGATGCGGAAATCAAAGTCCTCGCCAAGCCTGAGATTTCCGTTCCGTTCGGCGATGACTTCGAGGGACACGCCTGGGTTCTCCACCAGGAAGCTGCCAACGCGGCTCGCAAGCCAGCTCGCTGCGAAATCGCGGCACACCAGAACGCGGAGCCGCTTGCTTTGCCGGGCCCGGCTTCTGACTGCCTCCATCGTCGACGAAATGATATCGAATGCCTGGTGCAGCCCGACCAGAAGCTCTTCACCGGCGGGAGTGAGGCGAATGGCGTTGCCGGTGCGGATCAGCAAAGGCACGTCCAACGTCGTTTCAAGCAGCGACACCTGTTTTGACACCGCTGGCCGCGTCACGTGCAATTCAACGGCCGCCGCCGAAACGCTTCCTAAGCGCGCGGAAGCCTCAAATGCCCGCAAGGCGGTGAGTGGTTGATGTTTACGCAAGGGCACTCCGTAACATGAGGTTACTCTATTCGATGCTTTGTCACTTGTCACTTTCGTAGCGTTGGCCTTTCCTCATCCTCGCTAATAGAGGGGGCCAAAGGTGCCAGTTCCAATTCGCTTTTCGCCCAATGGCCCTGATGGTTGGCGCGCCGCGCCAGAGCAGCCGCTTGAGTATGCCGAGCTTCTTGCCGGTGTCCCGATGGGGTTGGACCATGCCTATTTTGCGCGACCGGAAAGCGGAGTTCGCGCGGGCATCTGGCGGTCTGGTCCCTATACCGAGCGCTATGACGCCTATCCCTCCGATGAGTTCATGGTTGTGCTTGAAGGCGAAGTGACTCTCGAAGGAGAGGGTTTCCGCGACACCTACCGCAAGGGTGACGCGTTCTTCGTGCCCAAGGGTTTCAAGGGCGTCTGGCATCAGCCCGTCGCCATGCTGAAGTTCTACGTCATCATCGCATAGGAAGCTCGATGATGCAGGGCGCAGGCAACTTTGACTACGTGATCATAGGTGCCGGTTCTGCCGGCTGCGTTCTTGCCTACAGGCTCGGCGAGGATCCGTCTGTCCGCATTCTTGTGCTTGAAGCCGGTGGAAGCGAGAAGTCCGTCATCGTCGATATGCCGTCCGCACTGTCAATTCCCATGAATAAGGCACGTTTCAACTGGGGCATGAAGACCGAGCCCGAACCTGCCCTTGGCGGCCGCGAAGTCAACTTGCCGCGAGGCAAGGGGCTTGGTGGTTCTTCAACTATCAACGGCATGTGCTGGGTACGCGGAAATCCCATGGATTATGAGCTGTGGGAAGCGCTTGGCGCCGATGGCTGGCGCTGGTCGAACATGCTGCCGTATTTTCAGCGGCTGGAAGCGGTGCAGGGTGGGGGCCCGCTGCGCGGTAGCAGCGGCCCGGTCAAGGTTACCCGGGGACCGGAAAAGAACCCGCTCTATCACGCCTTCATCGAAGCCGGCGTGCAGGCCGGTTATGCCCGCAGCCAGAACATGAATGAGCTGCAGCACGAAGGCTTCGGCCCCATGGAAATGAACGTTGGCGATGGTCGGCGCATGGGTGCGGCAAGGGCCTATTTGCGCCCGGCCATGGCGCGCGGCAATGTGCAAGTGATTACGGGCGCGGTCGTTGATCGCGTGACATTTGATGGACGGAAAGCCACCGGCGTTCGCTTCATTACAGAGGGAGGGACCAGCGAGGTAACCGCGACGCGTGAAGTCATCCTGTCGGCGGGTTCAATTATGTCGCCAGCCATCCTCAAGCGTTCCGGCATAGGTCCGGGAGCGGAACTCGTATCGCTTGGCATACCCGTCATTCTTGATGCGCCACAGGTGGGGGAAAACCTCATGGACCATCTCGAACTCTATGTTCAGATGGAGTGCACGCAGCCGGTCACCTTGTTTCCAACACAGAACCTATGGGGCAAGGCCAAGATCGGCATGGAATGGCTTGCCACCAAGCGCGGACTCGGCGCCACCAATCATTTCGAAAGTGGTGGCCACATTCGCAGTCGTGCGGGCATTGTCTATCCCGACATCCAGTATCATTTCCTGCCACTTGCCATTTCTTATGACGGGAAGTCCCTCGCGAACGGGCATGGCTTCCAGGCGCATGTCGGCACCAAGCGGTCGAAGAGCCGAGGCTATGTGCGCTTGCGCGATGCGCGGCCTGAAAGCCTGCCGCGGGTTCGGTTCAATTACATGTCGCATCCGGATGATTGGCTGGAATTCCGATCCTGCATCGATTTCACCCGCGAAATATTCAACCAGCCGGCTTTTTCAGCTTATCGCGGCCGGGAACTGGCGCCAGGCGTAACGGCCAGCAGCGTTCCGGCGCTCGATGACTTCATGAAGCGCAAGCTCGAGAGTGCCTATCATCCGTGCGGCACATGCAGAATGGGTGGCAATGGGCAAGCAGTAACTGCACCTGATGGATTGGTTCGCGGCGTCAGCGGATTGCGTGTCGTCGATGCGTCGCTCATGCCGCAGGCGACAGCGGGCGATTTGAATGCGCCGACGCTCGCTCTTGCCGAGCGCATATCCGACCTCATTCGCGGTCGGCACTTACCAGAGGTGGAAGGGGCGGCATTGCTTGCCGACCCTCACTGGGCGACTCGCCAGCGCGGTCGTGAAATCAGCCGGAACTATGCCGACAACCGCGCCGCACTCGCTGCCGCGCTGCTTGCGAATGCGCGAGGTGAAGACATTCCGATGGAGGCAGCCTGATGCGCACATGCGATGCCTTCAACATCGAGAAACTGAACGCGTCGGATGGAATTGGCTCTTCACAACACACAGGAAGGACTGCAACCATGATGAAAAGAATTTTGATATCCGCCTTTGCACTGATGGCGAGCGCGGCCAGCGCCTATGCCGAGCCTGAAAGTTGCAAGACAGTCCGTTTCGCCGATGTCGGGTGGACCGATATTCAGGTCACAACCGGAGCGGCGGCGGTCGTCCTCGAGGCGCTTGGTTATGCGCCGGACGTAAAGACCCTATCCGTACCGGTGGCGCTGGCGTCCATGAAGAGTAAAGACGTCGATGTTTTTCTAGGTAACTGGATGCCTAGCATGAAGTTGGAAATGGAACCCTACAATGCGGAAAAATCAGTTGATACGGTTGGTCTCAATCTTGATAGTGCAGGCTATGGTTTGGTCGTGCCGCAGTATGTCGTTGATGCGGGTGTGAAGAGCCTTGCTGATGTTGGTGCCCACAAAGACAAGTTCCAAGGTAAGATTTACGGCATTGAACCGGGCGATGAAGGCAACCGCATTGTTGGCGAACTAATTGCCGATCCAAAAAACAACTTGTCCGGCTTTGAACTTGTTGAGAGCTCTGAGGCCGGCATGCTTACTCAAGCCGAGAAGGCGATGGCAAAGAATGAATGGATCATTTTCCTTGGCTGGACACCGCACCCGGTGATGGCCAGCATGAAAATTGCCTATCTCGATGGTATGGGCGATTCAGGTTTTGGCTCCGCCAAAGTGTATACGCTGACCCGCGCCGGATATGCCACTGAATGCCCGAACGCTGGAAAGCTGGTGAGGAATCTCAAGTTCGATCTGGCAATGGAAAGCGCAATGATGGGGCCGGTTCTCAAGGACAGCGCCGATCCAAAAGCATCAGCGTTGGCTTGGCTGAAGGCCAATCCTGATGCCGTTAAGCCGTGGCTCGATGGTGTCACAACCTTTGACGGCGGTGATGGAGCCGCTGCCGTTTTGGCAGCGCTGGCGAAATAGACACCTGCTTCGTCCAGGCAATTTGAACCGTTGTCGCCGCACAAGTTGGGCGCGGAAACGTAGACGACGATAGGGCCCAATTGCGCGGCCAGCGGAACGGCGGCGCAGGAATGAAACGTGAAGCTTAAGCTTCACGCCCTTTTCCGATTGAGCCCAACCGCCGTTGGGCGCTAGATGTCCACCATGACCAACACCACGCCACCACCGGTGGCGCGCGGTAAAGTGTTTGCCGTCGCGCCGATGATGGAGTGGACCGACCGCCACTGCCGCTACTTTTTGCGGCTGATCTCGCGGCGGACCTTCCTCTATACCGAGATGGTCACGGCCGAGGCCGTGCTCCACGGCAATCGCGAGCGCGTGCTCGGTTTCTCGCCGCAAGAGCACCCGGTCGGACTTCAGCTCGGCGGCAGCGATCCGAAGCGCCTCGCGGAAGCCGCGAAGATCGGCGCTGGTTACGGTTATGACGAGATCAATCTCAATATCGGCTGCCCGTCGGATCGCGTGCAGTCGGGGCGGTTCGGCGCCTGCCTGATGGCCGAGCCTGACGTGGTCGCCGAATGCGTCGCGGCGATGGGCGAGGCGGTCGATATCCCCGTCACGGTGAAATGCCGCATCGGCATCGACGACCAGGACGCGGAGGAGAGCCTCGACCGGTTCATCGACCGGGTGACGCAAGCCGGGTGCCGGACCTTCATCGTGCATGCGCGCAAGGCCTGGCTCGAGGGCTTAAGCCCCAAGGAGAACCGCGACGTGCCGCCGCTCGACTACGATCGCGTGCGGCGGCTGAAAGCGCGCCGCCCGGAGCTTGAGATCGTTCTCAATGGCGGGATCGAATCCTTTGCCGAGGCGCTGAAGCAGTTGCCGCATGTCGATGGCGTGATGCTCGGCCGCGCCGCCTATGCCGATCCCTATCTGCTGGCCGATGTCGATCGCGTCCTGTTCGGCGCAGCGGAAGCGCCGCCGTCGCGGCTCGAGGTGCTCGACCGCTTCGTGCCTTACGTCGAGGCGGAGCTTGCGCGCGGGACGCGTCTCAACGCCATGACCCGCCATATCCTTGGGCTGTTTCACGGCCAGCCCCGCGCGCGCCTGTTCCGGCGTCATCTCGCCGAGAACGCCCATCTCGAAGGCGCCGGACTCGAGGTGCTGATGGAAGCGCGGGCCATCGCCGCAGGCGCGTGGAACGAGGATTCGAGCGCCGTCGCCGCGGAGTAGAGTTTTCTAACTCGTTTGGCGGGAAGGCCGCTTGCGGTCGAAGAAGGCGAGCAGCTCCGGCATGTCGATGAAGCGGGCGGTGCGCGCGCAGTAATCGCGATAGGGCGCGCCGTAATGCCGTTCGAGCCAAGCCTCCTCGGTGAGCGCCATCAGCACATAGACGCTGCTCATGAGCGCGGCCAGCGGCAGCGCAAGCCAGGAATTGGCGGAGATCGCCAGGCCAATGAGCCCGAGGATGGACGAGGTGTATTGCGGGTTGCGGCTGAAGCGGTACAGGCCATGGCTCACAAGCCCCTCGGCCCCGCAATAGGTGTTGCCGAGGCCGAGGTTGAAATAACCGCATACGGTGATGCCGAAACCGACAAGGAACAGCGGCAGGCCGATCAGATAACGGCTCGCATCGAGCAGGCCCGCGCTATTCCAATCCAGAAACGCGACGGCGAAGGTGATGACCATGCCGCCGCGAAACAGTCCCCAAAAAGTCACGCTCTGCCAGCTCCCGGGCTCCGGCGTCGGCCAGATGCGGAAGGGCGGAGCGAAGAGCGTTCGCAGCAGGAGAAGATTGAGGATGGCGCCGGCGCCAAGCCCCGCAGCGAAGATTAAACTGGTGAGAGCGAACTGATTCATGCGCGCGCAAGGAAGCAGATTCGCTTTGCAGATTTGCAACAGCACGCTGACAGTTCTGTGGCGCCCGCCGGTGCCTGCTAGATCTTTTGATTGTAGGCGCCGATCTCGGGCTGCTTGGCGAGCTCGGCGTCGATCGCGGCGAAGATCGCGCGCATATTGGCCTCAGAGGTCGGGCTTTCGACCACGACCACAAGCTCGGGCTTGTTGGAGGAGGCGCGCACCAGCCCCCAGGTGCCGTCGTCGAGCACGATCCTGATGCCGTTGACGGTGATGAGCTCGCGGATGCTCTGGCCCGCGAGTTGTCCGCCGTTGGCGGCGACGTTTTGGAAATGTTTCACGATGCGGTCCACCACGCCGTATTTCAGTTCGTCGTCGCAATGCGGCGACATGGTCGGCGACTGCCAGGTTTGGGGCAGCGCGCGTTTCAGATCGGCAAGAGACCTGCCCGGATTGCGGTCGAGCATGTCGAGGATTGCGAGCGCCGCCACCAGCCCGTCGTCGTAGCCGCGGCCGAGCGGCGGATTGAAGAAGAAGTGCCCCGACTTCTCGAAGCCGACGAGTGCGCCCGTCTCGTGGCTGTAGCGCTTGATGTAGGAATGGCCGGTCTTCCAGAACTTGGTCGTGGCGCCGTGCTGTTTCAGCACCGGATCGGTGAGGAAGAGCCCGGTCGATTTCACGTCGGCGATGAACAGAGCGTCCTTGTTCCGCGCAGCGATATCGCGGGCGAGCATGACGCCGACCTTGTCGGCGAAGATCGCCTCGCCCTCGTTGTCCACGACGCCGCAGCGGTCGCCGTCGCCGTCGAAGGCTAAGCCCAGATCGGCCTTGTGCGCGAGCACGGCGTCGCGGGTCGCGTTCAGCATGGCGAGGTCTTCGGGATTGGGGTTGTGGGCGGGGAAGGTGTAGTCGAGCTCGCAATTGAGCGGGATGATCTTGGCGTGAAGCGCGGCGAGAACGCGCGGCGCGAAAGCGCCGGCGGTGCCGTTGCCGCAGGAGACTACCACCTTCAAGGGGCGCTCCAGTTTCGGCCGGGCCAAGAGGTCGGCCATATAGCGCTCGGCCAGGTCGGGCACGAAGATGTAGCTCCCGGCTTCGTTGCTCGACGGGAACGCGGCCTTCAGCACGATGTCCTTGAGCGCGGTCATGTCTTCGGGCGCGAAGGTCAGCGGCCGCTCCATGCCCATCTTGATGCCGGTCCAGCCATTGTCGTTATGGCTCGCGGTGACCATCGCCACGCCTTCGACGCCAAGCGCGAACTGGGCGAAATAGGCCATGGGCGAGAGCGCAAGCCCGACATCGTGGACCTCGGCGCCGCCGGCAAGCAGGCCCGTCATCAGCGCGGCTTTGACCGCGGCCGAATAGGAGCGGTAATCGTGCCCGACGACGACGCGCACCGGAACCCCGCGGGCGCGCATCAGCGTGGCAAGGCCAAGGCCGACGGCCTGAAGTCCGAGCAGGTTGATCTCCTCGGGGTAGCGCCAGCGCGCATCGTATTCGCGAAAACCCGTCGCCTTGATGAAGGGGAGACGCTCGAATTCGGCGGTGTTGGGACGGAGGTCCTGGCGGGGGGTGGGGAACATGGCGGGTCTTGATAGGCGATTTCGGGCCGCGCACCAACAGGCGTGAGCCGGGACGCGCCGTTCAGCCGCGGAGCGTGAGGAAATCGCCGGAGAATTCGTAGGAGCGCAGCCGGCTCAAGAAGCTCATGCCGAGCAGGCTCTGGGTCAGAGCGCCCGGCTGGGCGACGAGCGCGTCAACCTTGGTGCGGTCAAGCGGACCGATCGAGGCCTCTTCGAGCCGGACCCGCGCGGCAAGCGTGCGGCCATTCGCTGTCAGCACCGGAACGCGATAGGTCAGGCGGCTCACGTCGATGCCGGCCTTCTTCGCATCCTCGGGCCTGAGCACGATGGTCGAGGCGCCGGTATCGACGATCATCGAGATCTTAGCTCCGTTGATTTCGACATTCGCGGTGAAATGACCGTCGAGGCGCTTTCGGATACGAACTTCGGTCAGGCCGCCGGAACTTTGCTCCACGGTCATGGCGCTGCCGGGCAGGAGCTCGCCGACGACGCGCGCCGCGATCGGCATCAGCTCGTCCTTGTAGGCATAGAGCGCGACGAGACCGAGCCCGAGCGCAAGCCAGACCACCGCATCGCGCGCCATCGTGCCGGCGCGTCCGCGATAGCTCCCGACCATGCCGCCGCCGATGAAGACAATGAGGGCGAGGAAAATCGCGACATAACCGAATGTCGTGCTGTCGAGACCTGCGATCATGCCCGAACTGTCGGCGACCAAGAGGATGCCGGCGAAGGCGATGATGAACAGGGCGAGCCAGGTGGTCACGCGTTCAGCCTTTTCGTGTTCTCAAGGCTTTGCAAGCGCGCCGGGAGCGCCGCCATGACCGCGCGCCGCTCGGCTTCGGTCATCTCGGTCCAGCCGATAATCTCGACAATGGTCCGCCCGCAGCCGAGGCAGGTGCGCGTCGCCGGGTCGAGCAAACAGATATTGACGCAAGGCGTTTCCAAGGCGTGTTCCGCGCGGTCCATGATCCCTGGACGAATGTAGGGATTGCCGGGCTCACGGGCAATCGCCACTGCCACCAGCGCCCCCAAGATTGAACTCCCGCTTCGGGGCCGATCCGCCCACCGGCCACCCCGGAATGAACCTCGAGCACAGAAGCCGCGTCAAACGCTCAACCGTGCGGCAGCCGAGGTCTTGGGCATGCCGCCATCGGCGAACCCTCGATGGAGGCAAAGATGCTCAAATCATTCGCAAAGACGGTGCTGGCAGCCACCTCCCTGACGATCGTCGCTTTCGTCAATGTCGCGATCGCCGAGGACGCCAACATCAAGGACATGTCGTTCAAGATCACCGTGCCGTACAAGAGCGACATCACCGTCACTTCGAGCGACGGCAAGAGGTGGGACACGATCGTCCCCACGACGATCCCGCTCTGGGCGGACATCGAGGTGGACACCCGCCACCCCGGCTATGTAGAGCGCGCCGGGCTCTTCCTGGGCGATTGCGCAGGCACGGCCTGTGGCGGTAATCCGCGGCTGGCATATTGGAACTTCAAGACACGCGATTGGAGTTTCCATGGCAAGTTCCAATTCGATACCAGCCGAATTCCGGTCAGCACGACGGGCATCGCCACCGTAGGGGTCGGCGATGAAATCATTGCCGGCTGCAATCTGAAGCACGCGGATGCGCAAGCGACCACGAAGGGGCACTCGCTCGGCGTCCCGGTCACTGCCTCGCTGTCGGTGAACACGCGGACCAGCGTTCTGTCCTTCTGGAACCCGTATCTCAATCAACCGTACACGGATCCGGCGATTCCGTTCAACGGCGGCGATGCCAACGTAAAGACCACCTTCCTCCTGAAGGTGAATTGTTTGTCTTTATCGATGATCGAGGCGGCGCCGAAGCCGGTCAGCGTCGATATCCGCGTCGCGCAGAAGAGCAATAGCTGCCCGAAGGACGCCGAGGTCACGGCCTTCATCGACTACGAGAAGCCGATGACCGGACGCTTCCAGGTCGTCCACAACGGCAAACCTGGACAGACGCTCGAGATCAAGGCGCGAGAGGTCTCGCTCGCCGGCAAGACCTGGTACCGCATCGAGCGGCTCGAGCGCTACGCGCTCGATCCCGGCAAGCACGATTTTCAGATCAAGGTGATCGGCGGCGGCGAGAGCCCGACCAAGAGTCTCGATGTCGATTGCCCGTCGTTCAAGGTGACGAGCGCCTGGTTGACCTATGACGTTGAGAGCAAGGACACTTGCCCGAAAAAAGTGGTCGAGAAAGCCACATTCAAAGCCAACGGCCCCGGCAGCGCGCCGTTCGAGATCAAGACGCAAGGCGGCCTCGTGGTTCATTCGGGCACCGCCAAGTTCGAGCGTAAGGGCACGGACTATGTTGCCGAAGCCAGACGGAATCTCTCCTTGGGCGCGTTCGACTCCGAAATGATGGCACTGATCAAGAATGACGTCGCAAACTCGGGATGGACCAAGCTGAAGGTTGACTGCGTTGACGCGCTTTCGGGCAAGTTGACGCTTCAAGGCTTGGGCGCCACCTCCTGCAAGGGCGAGGCTCTCGTCGCGATTCACACCGACGGCGCGGGCGATTTGCCCTACGAGCTCGAATGCGGCCCGGGCAAGTCGTGGCAGCGCACCGTGACGGCTCACGCCAACAAGATCGGTGTCGATAAGGTGCGGTTCGACGTGACCAACAACGAGCAGGTCACTTGCGCCTTGCGTACACGGATCGGCGGAGTGTTGAAGCCTCTCGACGGAGCGTCGATGACGTTCGCGTGCCACAAGCCGACCGGCGTGAGCGGAAGCGATGATCTTGCGTCGGAGATGCAGCCCGATCCGCAAGCGCCTGACAAGCCAGGAATCATCGTGATCGATCCGCCGCGGCAGATCGACGAAGACGAGCCCGAGCCGGAAATCAGTTGCGCGGGCGGCACGGTCAAAGGCGGCGATTGCGTGTGCGACCGCACGCACAAGGCGGTGAAAACCGGCAAGAACGCCTGGCGCTGCGTCAAGGTCGTCGTCGATCCGAAGCCCGACAAGACCACCATCTCGGATCCGAAAATCAGCTGCGCCGGCGGCACGGTCAGAGGGGGCGCCTGCACCTGCGCCCGCACGCACAAGCCGGTGAAGGCCGGCAAGAACGCCTGGCGCTGCGTCAAGGTCGTGGTGATCGATCCGCCGCGGAACAAGGACAGCGCCCACAGCTCCGGCGCCAAGATCAAGGCGGATGCCAAGTCCTCGGCAAAGAAAGGCAAGGGCAAGAGCCGCCCTGCGAGCGGGTCCTCAAGCTCGGCGCCCCGCTAGGTGGGTCGCGCAGGCCATCGCGCCGCCCATCGCCGGCAAGCAGCGAAACCATAGCCACTCGCTATTGGGAAACGGCGCCCCGTTCGCTCATCTTACGATTGTTCGAACGGAACATTTGGCCAGCCGGACGAACGCTAACCCAACCGGCCAAACACTAGGAGAACCCCTATGAAGAAGCTCGTTATCGCCGTTGCGCTCGTCATTGCCTCTGCCAGCCCCGTTTTGGCCCAGGCCTTCCCGAACACGTATATGACCCGCTAGACCGGGTCGACATCGATGGTCAAACGACCATCACCGTCTCCTCTCCCCCATGGGCACAAGTGAAAGCTTGTGCCCATTCCCTTTTCAGAAACGCATCAGAACGGGAAGAAAAACGGCTTCTGCCGGGCCGCGGGCCGCCCGCGCGTCGGGATCTGGGTCGCGGCGTAGTGGCCGGGAGGGTCAGCCCCTCTGACCACGACCTTCGTGTTGGCCATGCCTTCGGCCGAGACCAGGCGAAAGAGTATGGCGGCATTGGTCAGCGACAGGCGCACGCAGCCATGCGACCGCGGCGTGCCGCGGCCGGGATGGTCCGAGCCATGAATGGCGTGCCCGCGCGAGGTGAAGAAGATCGAGTGCGGCATGCCGGCGTTGTCCCATTCGCGCGAGTAGTGCATCACCTCCAAGCGAAAGGGCGTGTAGGAGCCGGCCGGCGTCGAATAGCCCGTGGCGCCGGTCGAGACATACCAGCGATACTGGACCTTGCCGTTGACCGTCACCGTCATGGTCTGGGTCGGCTTGTCGATGACGATGAGAACGGCGGCATGCGCGGACTGTGCCGCGCCTAAGAGAATGCCGAGGGCGGGCAACAGGAAAACGAGAAACCGGAGACGCTTCATGCTGTCGATGTCCCTCTTTATGCCGTGTGCGGAGCGGCTTTTGCGACAGTCTAGCCCCGATTGGGCCCGGAACAAAAGCGGTCTCGCGGCAAGACCCGACGCATGAGGGCGCGGCGCGACGCCGGCTAGTGCGCTTGGGGTCGCGAAAATTGCCGCTTGGGGCCGGCGTGCCATGACGCGCGCACGGGCTTGGCCTCGACCTCGTGCGGCTCGGGCACACGGGGCAGGGGCTCCATCACACGCTTCTTGGGGAAGGCCACGATCACCTCCGTGCCGTGGCGGAGCCTGCTCTTCAGCTCGAAGGTGCCGTCATGCAACTCGGTCAGGCCCTTGGTGATGGGGAGGCCGAGCCCGGTGCCGCCTTCGGCGCTCTCTTGCGCGAGCGAGCCCTGACCGAAGCTCTTGAGCACGCGCGGGATCTCGCTCTCCGGAATGCCGGGGCCGGTATCCTTCACGCTCAAGAATTGGCCGCCGGAAGGCGTGCGCCCGATCTTCACCGTGACGGTGCCGCCGCGCGGGGTGAACTTGATGGCGTTCGACAGGAGGTTGAGGCAAATCTGGCGCAGCGCCTGCTCGTCGGCCCAGAGCTGCGGCAGGTCCGGTTCGCACGCCTCGATCAGCTTGAGGCCCTTGTTCTCGGCGCGGAGCCGTAACAGCCGCTGGCAGTCCTCGACCACGCGCGCAAGGTCGAGCGGCGCCTCGCGCAGCTCGTAGCGCCCGGCCTCGATGCGGCTGATGTCGAGAATCTCATTGATGACGTTCAGCAGGTGCTGTCCGCTCCGATGGATGTCACCGGCATAATCCTTGTAGGTCGGGTTGGCGTGGGGCCCGAGAATCTCGGCGTGCATGATCTCGGAGAAGCCGAGGATGGCGTTGAGCGGGGTGCGCAGCTCGTGGCTCATGGTGGCGAGGAAGCGCGACTTGGCGAGGTTGGCCTCCTCGGCCCTAAAGCGCGCCTCATCGGAGATCGCTTTCGCCTGCTCGAGCTCGGCGATCAACGCGTCCTTCTCGGCGCGGAACTCGAGCATTGCGACGACGGTCGCGTTGAGCCCCTTCATCAGCCAGATGAAATAGATATAGACGCCGACCGCCATCGCCGCCATCGCCCAATAAAACGGGTTGTCGAGGAGCACGAAGCGAATGACGATGGCGGCGGTCATCGGCAAGGTGCCGGCATAGACGATCGACTTGACCGTGGAAGCGAACAGCACCCGCATCGAGATGACAACGATGAGCGTGGCGAAGATGAAGGTGTGCGCCGCTTCGCTTTGCGTCGCGGGGCTGATGAAGGCGACGCCCGCCCAGCAGACGCCGTAGAGGAACTCGGCCGCGGTGATCTTGGCGCGCCACGCCTGCGTCCCGGCGTCGTTCTGCGGCGCCTTGGCGAATTGCCGGCACAGCGCCACCAGAATGCCCTTGGCCACGAACACGGTGGCGAGCCACAGCAACAGCTCCCGCGATGGCGCCCAGAACATCGCGCCCATGGCCACAATGATGGCAAGCAGCGGGGTTGCAATCGCGGCCGACAGCTCGTTGCGCACGAACATCGACAGGAGCTCGTATTCGAACTCCGGCTTGCCAGCCGATCTGGAGGCGAGTTTTTCGCGGGCCGCTTGCACGCTGCGGAAGGCGCGCCGCTTGCTGCTCGGACCGAAAGGAGCGGAGGGTTCCGCCCCGGCTGACGCACGCGCTGACATGATTAGGCGACCCGCAAAACGCCCTGACTGACAAAAATCAAGACTTCCCAAAGAGATAGTCTTTGAAATTCCCCACCCGGCCCGAGGCCGAGGCCAGCCTCCAACTATCGGGTGAAATCCCTAACGGTGCGTTTACTCTCGCTCCGTGCTGAGACGGCGATAAGATCGGGGCGATGCAACTGACGATTATCGGATGCGGCGATGCCTTCGGGGCTGGGGGCAGCCTCCAGACCTCATTCCTGGTGCGGGCGCCTGCCTCGACCTTTCTGATCGATTGCGGGACGTCGACGCTGATCGGCATGCGCCGGCTCGGGCTTCAGCCGAACGACGTCGACACCGTGTTCGTAACGCATCTGCATGGCGATCATTTCGGCGGCCTCGCTTGGCTCCTCGTCGATGCCATCTATGCGAGCGGGCGAGCGCGGCCGCTTGTGGTGGCCGGGCCCAAGAGCATCGCGCAGCGGTTCGCGATCGCAGCGGAAGCGCTCTATCCCGGCATCACCACGACCAAGCGCAATTTCGACCTTGCCTTTGTGGAATACGAGGAACGCAAGCCGCTCGAGTTGAACGGCGTCACCGTCATCCCGTTCGAAGTGCATCATCCTTCAGGCGCGCCGCCCTATGCGCTCCGATTCTTGCTCAACGGCAAAGTGCTCGCCTTCACCGGTGATACCGGCTGGGTCGAGGCGCTATGCGAGCTGGCGAAGGGCGCCGACCTTTTGATCTCGGAATGCTTCCAATACGACGTCACGCTCCCGATCCATCTCGACTACAAGACCATCGACGCCAATTATGTCCGGCTCGGCGCGAAGCGCGTGCTTCTCACCCATATGGGGGAGGCGATGCTGGCGGCGACCGGCAAGGTCGATGCCTCGCGCTACATGATCGCCCGCGACGGGCTCGTCCTCGATCTATGAGAGGGCCTCGGCCCGAGCTTCAGAGCCTGCTCGCCGCGATCCGTGGCTGCCGGCATTGCGTCGAGACGCCGGACGGAAAGCCCCTGCCGCACGCGCCCCGCCCGGTCTTGCGGGCAAGCACCACGGCGCGGCTTGCCGTGTGCAGCCAGGCGCCGGGCACCAAGGTGCACGCCTCCGGCACGCCCTTCACGGACCGGTCGGGCGATCGCCTGCGCGCGTGGATGGGCGTGACGGACGAAGAATTCTATGACGAGGCGCGCGTGGCGATCGTGCCGATGGGGTTCTGCTTTCCCGGCCAGGATGCGAACGGCGCCGATTTGCCGCCGCGGCGCGAATGCGCGCCACTCTGGCATCGCGAGCTGTTCGCGGCGCTGCCTGAGATCGAGCTCGTGCTCGCGGTCGGGGCTTACGCGCAAGCTTGGCATCTCGGCGATGCGGCGGGACTGACATTGCAGGAGACGATGCTTGATTGGCGGAAGCATCTTCGGCGCAAGCAGCGCCCGCGCGTTCTGCCGCTGCCGCATCCCTCCTGGCGGAACAACGCTTGGCTTCGGGAGAATGCGTGGTTCGAGGCCGAGTTGTTGCCCGTCCTGCGTCGCGAGGTGCGTCGGCTGCTCTGAACTGCGCCTTGCCATTCGTAGAAAAATAATCTACCAAGGCGATAGAGCTTCGCTTGCATTAGCATATCGTTCCGAAAACAGCTCTACATGGGCAATAGGATTGCCGACAACGCCATGCTCGATAAAATGGACCGCAAGATCCTCGACATCTTGCAGAGAGACTGCACCCTGCCCGTGGCCGAGATCGGCAAGCGGGTCGGGCTTTCGACCACGCCGTGCTGGCGCCGCATCCAGAAACTCGAGGAGTCGGGCGTGATCCAGTCGCGCGTGGCCGTGCTCGACGCCAAGAAGGTCAATGTCGGGGTGACCGTGTTCGTGTCCATCACCACGAGCCATCACACCCAAGAGTGGCTCGACCGCTTCCACGCGGCGCTGAATGAATTTCCCGAAGTCGTCGAGTTCTACCGCATGAGCGGGCAGGTCGATTATCTGCTCCGCGTCGTGGTGCCCGATATCGAGCGCTACGACACCTTTTACAAGAAGCTCATCAGCAAGATCGAGCTTTCCGACGTGAGCTCCGCCTTCGCCATGGAGCAGATCAAGTTCACCACGGCGCTTCCGCTCGACTATGCCGCGGAGAGCAGCGTCTAAGACCCGGACACGGGCGGCGGCTCGATCCCCGCTTGCGCGCAAGCCGCATTCAACGTGTTCAGCATGAGACAGGCGATGGTCATCGGACCGACGCCGCCCGGCACCGGCGTGATCGCGCCGGCGACCTCCGCGACCTCGTCGTAGGCCACGTCGCCGACGAGTTTCGATTTGCCGTCGCCGGTTGCCACGCGGTTGATGCCGACATCGATGACGGTGGCGCCGGGCTTGATCCAGTCGCGGCGCACCATTTCCGGCTGACCGACGGCGGCGAAGACGATGTCGCCGCGCCGGGACACGTCCGGCAGGTCGCGGGTCTTCGAGTGCGCGATCGTCACCGTGGCGTTCTCCATCAGCAGCAGCTGCGCGAGCGGCTTGCCGACGATGTTCGAGCGGCCGATCACGACCGCCTCTTTCCCCGCGAGCGATCCGAGAACGTGCTTGGCGAGGATGATGCAGGCGAGCGGCGTGCACGGCACGATGCCGGGGAGACCGGTGGAGAGGAGCCCCGCGGTCAGCGGATGAAACCCATCGACGTCCTTGGCCGGAGCGATGGCTTCGATCACCTTGCGCGAGTCGATTTGCGGCGGCAACGGCAACTGCACGAGAATTCCGTGCACCGCCGGGTCCTGGTTCAGCTGCTCGATCAACGCGAACAGCTCCTCGGGGCGGGCCGTCGCCGGCAATTTGTACAGCAGCGAGCGCATATGGACCGCGGCGGTCTTGGCGGTCTTGCTGCGGACATAGACTTCACTCGCGGCGTTGTCGCCGACGAGCACCACGGCCAGCCCGGGCTCGATGCCGTGCCCGGCGGTCACGGTCTTGACGGCGTCGGCGATGGACTGGCTGAGCTTGGCGGCGATGACTTTGCCGTCGATGATCTTGGCGGTCATGCTGTTCCCTATCGGTTGGAATTGATCGGCGAGGGGGTCTTGCTTGTCGCGCGCGATCCTCAACGCTCGCGTTCGAGGCGCGCGATCAGGCTCGATGTGTCCCACCGCGCGCCGCCCATCGCCTGAATCTCGGCGTAGAACTGGTCGACCAGTGCGGTCACCGGCAGGCTGGCGCCGTTCGCGCGCGCTTCCTCGAAGATCAGCGCGAAATCCTTGCGCACCCAATCGACGGCGAAGCCGAAATCGAACTTGCCCTCGATCATGGTGCGCCAGCGGTTTTCCATCTGCCAGGATTGCGCGGCGCCCTTGGCGATCGTGTCGATCACCTTCTCGATGTCGAGACCGGCATGGCGCGCGAAGTGGAGCGCCTCGGCAAGCGCCTCGACCAGGCCGCCGATGCAGATCTGGTTGACCATCTTGGTGAGCTGGCCGGAGCCCGGGGGTCCGATCAGATTGCACGCCCGCGCATAAGCTCCGATCACGGGCGCGGCCCGGCCGAACGTCTCTTCGTCGCTACCCACCATCACCGTGAGCGTTCCGTTCTCGGCGCCGGACTGGCCGCCAGACACCGGCGCATCGAGCGCGTTCGCGCCGCGTTCCTTGGCGGCGGCGTGGAGCTCGCGCGCGATCACGGCCGAGGCGGTGGTGTGATCGATGGCGATCGCGCCGGGGGCGAGCGCGCCGAATGTTCCGTCGGGTCCGAGCGTCACTTGGCGGAGGTCGTCGTCATTGCCGACGCAAGTGAAGACGAAGTCGGCGCCCGCCGCCGCCGCGGCAGGGGTCGCGGCGGATCGCCCGCCGAACTTTGCCACCCAAGCGTCCGCCTTGGCGCGGGTGCGGTTGAACACGACAACGTCGTGGCCCTGCCGCGTCTTGAGATGCCCGGCCATGGGGAAGCCCATGACGCCGAGCCCGATCCAGGCGACTCTGCTCATTGTCTAGAACTCGAATACCGCAAGCGTTGCCATCGTCTCAGGTCGACGGAGTAAGTGCCTCATTGGCGAGGGCGTCGGCAAGCCAAAACGAAATGGTCGGGGAGGGGCCCCGGCCACGACAAGTCCAGCCGTTGACGCATTTTCCCCTCTCCCCTCGTGGGAGAGGGCTTGCCGCCGCGATCTTGCGCGAGCGCAGCTCTGCGCAAGTCGCATGGCGGGAAGGGTGAGGGGGCTCTTTTTCTTCGACGCGGGCTTCGCCCGCTGACCCCTCACCACGCGCCAAGAGGCGCGTGTGCTCTCCCCCAAGGGGAGAGCGGAAGCCGGCTAGACGATTGGCGCCTCGGGGAAGGCGAGCTGTTCGCGGGCGCGCCACTCATCGGTCACGTAATTGATGATCAGCGACGTGCGCACGCCCTTGATCGGGCGTTTCTCGAAGCCGTGATAGGTATTGCCGGACGGCACGAAGATCATGGCCGTGTTGGGGGCGAAGGGTGAGCGGCCGATATGGCGCTTGTCCGCGTCATAGATGTCGGTGCCGAGATCGCGGTGGCTCGGGTCCTTCGACAGATAGATGAGCATGGTGAAGACTTTTACCCCGAGATCGGTGTGGGGCTCGAGCCAGAACCCGTCGATGTCCTGCGCGAACTCGATGCGCAGATACGTGTCCTTCAGGTTGGTGCCGCAGGTCTTCTCGATGTGGCTCGTGACGCGCTTGTCCTGAAAGCCTTGCGCGATCGCTTCGCAGACCGGGAACCGCTTGCGGTTGTCCACGTCGAAATATTTGCGCGTGTTGTTGTGCAATTCGCGCTTGCCGGAGACGCCGTCGAGCGAAGGCGCCTCGAAGGGGAGACCGAGGATATCGTCGACCGAGTCGGCCGGAAGACAGTCCTTGACGGTCCAAATGCGATAGGGCTGCTCGACGGGTTTGGCGTGGTCGAGACTGGCGATGAAGCTCCGAACGACTTCATCCACCGAACTCGTTTGCTCAGCCGAATGCTTCAGCGCGACGCTTTCCCTCATGATTTTGGTCAACTCCCCCTGAAAAATCAAAGAATGCTGGCCATCCAGCGCCCAGGCGGCCTCATCTCCTGCCCAGATAGCACCCGTGACCCCGACAACGCAAATACGAAGGACAATGGCCGCCTGGCGGCCGGATCGGCGGGGTCCCGCCTCAGTTGAAATCCACCCAGCGGATGCGGCGGCTTTGAAGGTCGGGGAGCGACGTCTCTTCTTCTTCCTCGGCCGCCATGGTGTCGGAACGCAAGCATTTCGCGATCATCTCCAGCAGCGATGCATGGAGCTCGCGCTCGGCGGCGAATTGCGGCGGGTTCGCGGCGAGGAACTCGAGGATCTCCC
>CAYMJW010000038.1:0-18659 GCA_964390455.1 uncultured Methyloceanibacter sp.
TTGGCTGCGCTTCGGTAGGCCTAGTTATGCCGGGGAATTCGCCCCATCGCAATCGCCCGCACCTCAGGATGACGGCTTGGCGGCGCAACACGGCCCCCGCTCTCCCCTTGGGGAGAGCACGCGCCGCGTGCGGCGCGGTGAGGGGGGCCAGCGAGGCGCCACAAGTGACCCCTCACCCGCCCGCCTTCGCCCTTCGGGCGATGGCGGCCACCCTCTCCCCCACGAGGGGAGAGGGGAAGGTGGGCGCACTTGCCGCCTGGAGGCGTTTGTGGTCCGATCCCGGCCCGCGGCAAGGAGGGCGCAGGCCATGGCGTTCGAGGCACTGAAGGCAGAAATCGCGCTGCTCCTCAATCAGATGGAGAACCAGCCCGAGGACCGACACGAGCTCTACCTCCAGATCCGGGAGAGGCTCAACGAAATGCGCGCCTTCAACCTGCCGTTGCCCGACGACCTGGTACGGCTCGAGAAGGAGCTCGAGGCGGCGTTCAAGGCCGAGGAGCGCCCGGCCAAGAAGCACTAGCCGCCGGCGCCCTAGCCTGCGGGGGCCTCCTCGCCGATCTCCTCATAGGTCCCGTTCGACCAGCGATAGACGGCGTAAGGCGGCAGGTTCGGATCGCCCTTCTCGTTGAACTTGAACTTGCCGATCACGGTGTCGAACTCGGTGTCGTTGAGAGCCTTCACCACATCGGCCGAGGCGACCGACTTTGCCTTTTCGGCCGCCTGCTTCCAGGCTTGGAGCGCGGCATAAGTATAGAGGACATAGCCCTCGGGTTCGATGCCCTTGTCCTTGAAGCGCTTCACCACCTCGGTCGCGGCGGGGTTCTTGCGCGGGTCCGGCGAGAAGGTCATCAACGTGCCTTCGCCGGCGGGTCCGGTGATTGACCAATATTCCTGGGTGACGAGCGCGTCGCCGCCCATCAGGATCGTGTCCATGCCCTGATCGCGCAACTGGCGCACGATCAGCCCCGCCTCGGTGTGATAGCCGCCGAGAAACAGCACGTCGATATCCGCCTGCTTCAGCTTCGACACCAGCGCCGAATAGTCCTTCTCGCCGGCGGTGATAGCCTCGTACACGGCTTCCTGCTTGCCGGCGGCGTTGAGCGCTTTCTTGGTCTCATCGGCAAGGCCTCTGCCGTAGGCGGTCTTGTCGTGAACGATGGCGATGTTCTTGTCGGCGAAATGCTTGGCCATATGTCTGCCGGCGACGCCGCCCTGCTGATCGTCGCGCCCGCACACGCGGTAGATGTTCGGTCCCGCGCGGTTGTCGGTGAGAGCGGGATTGGTGGAGGCGGGAGAGATCTGCACCGTGTCGCTCTCGGCATAGACTTGCGAGGCGGGGATGGAGGAGCCCGAACAATAATGCCCGGCAATGAGGGCAACGCCCTTGCCGGTCATTTGATTGGCGACCGCCACGGCCTGCTTCGGATCGCAGGCGTCGTCGCCGATGTCGAGTTCGAGCTTCTTGCCGAGCACGCCGCCCGCGGCGTTGATGTCCTCGACGGCAAGCTCGGCGCCGCTCTGCATCTGCGCGCCAAAGGAGGCATATTGGCCCGTCACGGGACCGACCATGGCGATCGGCGTCGTCGTGCTTTCCTCGCTCTCGCCGCATCCCGCCGCCACGGCGGCGAAAGCGAAGGCTACGATCAGCCCAATCATGCGTTTCATTGCACCCTCCCTCTCCACAGTCACATCCACTCTATATCAATTATCGCGCACCAGGGCCGCTCACGCGCGCCTGTCGCGCCAGGTGAGCGGACTGGTTCGCTCGTAAAGCCAACGATACTGCGTCACCATCTGCGTTGTCCGCATCGTCCGGAAGCCGAGGCATGCGGCCGCGAGAAGCACCGCGTAGGTGACAAGATAGTAATAGACGGAGAGGAGCGCGCCGTCGAACAGGGCGTAATGGAAGAAGCGGATTGCCGCGGCCAGTAGCGCTATATACACAAAGACGCGCCAGAACGGCTTCCACGATTGCGCCAGGCTTTTTCCCGAAAGGAACGCGGCGCCGCCGCCGATGATGACGGTGAGCACGAGGAACACGCGAAGTCCGTCGTCGGACAGCCAACTCATGTCGATGCCTTCCCGCCGCCGTGGGCGCCGCCTTCGAGATAGGCCGACTTCACCTCTTGCGATTCGAGCAACTCGCGCCCGGTCCCAGCCATCGTGATTCTGCCATTGACCATGACATAGCCGCGATGCGCGAGCTTCAGCGCGTGATAGGCGTTCTGCTCGACCAGAAACACGGTCAGGCCTTGCCGGTTGAGCTCCCCGATCGTCTCGAAGATTTGTTTGACGATCAGCGGCGCAAGCCCAAGCGATGGTTCGTCGAGCAGAAGCAGCTTGGGCCGCCCCATCAGCGCCCGCGCGATCGCGAGCATCTGCTGCTCGCCGCCCGACAGCGTGCCGCCGCGTTGCGACTTGCGTTTCTCCAGAATCGGAAACAGCGCGCACACCCGCTTGAGGTCCTTGTCGAAGCCGCCGGGATCGTTGGCGATGAGGGCGCCCACCTGCAGGTTCTCCAACACCGTCAGCCGCGGGAAGATACGCCGTCCTTCCGGCGACTGAGCGATGCACAATTGCGCGATCCGGTGCGTCGGCAGCTGCGTGATGTCCTGGCCTTCGAACAGCACTCTGCCCTCTGCCGCCCGCGGCCGTCCGAAGATGGTCATCATCAGCGACGTCTTGCCGGCGCCGTTCGCGCCGATGAGCGTGACGATCTCGCCCTTCGAGATGTCGAGGCTCACGCCGTGCAGCACGGGGATGTTGCCGTAGGCGGCGGTGACGTTGTTGATCGCGAGCAGGGGCGCGCTCATAGGCGAACCTCGCGCTCGACCACCGGCAGTTCCTCGTCGGGGACGCCAAGATAAGCGGCGATCACGCGCGGATCGTTGCGCACCTCTTCGGCCGTCCCGTCCGCGATCTTCTTGCCGTAATCGAGAACGACCACGTGGTCTGAGATGCGCATGACCACGCTCATGTCGTGCTCAATGAGAAGAATGGCGATGCCGTCTTGCTTGCGGATCGAATACAGGAGCTCGTTCAGCCCCTCGCTCTCGCGCGCGTTCAAGCCGGCGGCCGGCTCGTCCAGGCACAGCAGAAGCGGCCGCGTGCACATGGCCCGCGCGATTTCGAGCCGCCTCTGGTCGCCGTAGGGAAGGTCGCCCGCCGGCGTGTCGGCGCGCGCCGTGAGACCCACGCGGCCGAGCCACGCCCGTGCAAGAGCGATGGCGTCCTTCTCCGCGGCGCGATAGCCGCCGACGCCGAGAAGGGCGCCGAACGTGAGGCCCGAGGCGCGATTGAGCGTCTGATGCTGGGCCACCATCAGATTCTCGAGCACCGTCATCCCCTTGAACAGCCTGATGTTCTGGAACGTGCGGGCGACCCGGGCTCTGGAATTGATGTCGTGATCGTCGAGGCGCTCGAGATGGAACCGCGCTCCGCCGGGTTGGGTGAGCGTAATCATCCCTTCCGTCGGCTTGTAGAAGCCAGTGATGCAGTTGAACACCGTGGTCTTGCCGGCGCCGTTCGGCCCGATCAATGCCGTGATGTCGCCGCGCCCGGCCTCGAACGAGACGTCGTCGACCGCCGTCAGGCCGCCAAAGCGCATGGTCAGGTGTTCGACCTTGAGCAGCGGGTCCTTCTGCCACCCTTTCATGCGCGGCGCTCCTTCGCCGGAGCGGCGGCGCTTTGCGGCCCGAGCAGGATCGAGGGCGTGCGCGAGGACACGATGCCGCGCGGGCGCCACAGCATGATGACCACCATCGCGAGGCCAAACAGCAGCATGCGGTAGAGCGCGGGGTCGAAATCCGGACCGAAGATGACCTTGAGCCCGTGGGTATGACGCAGGGCCTCGAAGCCGCCGATCAAGGCGATCGACGCGAGCGCGACGCCGAGCTGGCTGCCGAGGCCTCCAAGCACGACGATGGCGAGGATCGTCGCCGACTCGATGAAGGTGAACGATTCCGGACTGATGAAGCCTTGGCGCGTCGCGAAGAAAGCGCCGGCGAAGCCGCCGAACATGGCCCCGGTGGAAAACGCGGAAAGCTTGGTGACTGTGGTGTTGATGCCGAGCGAACGGCAAGCGATCTCGTCCTCGCGCATCGCCTCCCAGGCGCGGCCGACGGGAAGGCGCCGCAAGCGCATCGTGACGAAAATGGTGAGCAGAGCGAGCGCCAGGATCACGTAATAGAGGAACATGATCCCCTGCATCGGCTCGTACCTGATGCCGAAGAAGTTGCTGAAGGTGACGTCCCCGCGGGGCGTGAAGGCGAGACCGAACAGGGTGGGATCGGGGATGCCTGAAATTCCGTTCGGCCCATTGGTCACGTCCGTCCAATTGAGCAGGACGATGCGCACGATCTCGGCGAAGGCAAGCGTGACGATGGCGAGGTAATCGCCCCTCAGCCGGAGCACGGGAAGACCGACGGCGCAACCCCACATGGCCGCGAGCAGCCCCGCGAAGGGAAGGCACATCCAGAAGCCCCAGCCGAAGGTCGTCGCGAGAAGCGCAAAGCTGTAGGCCCCGACCGCGTAGAACGCGACATAGCCGAGATCGAGCAGGCCGGCGAGGCCCACCACGATGTTAAGCCCGGACGCCAGCATCACATAGGTGAGCACGACGATCGAGAGATCGAACAGGTAGCGGAGCGGCAGGCCGAGATGCAGCGATTTCTCGAGGACAACCGCGATGATGGGGAAGAGGATGGCCGCAACGATGAGCGCAATGCCGCCGTACTGAGCCGTCGCGCCGCTCAGGCCCTTGAGTCCCGCGATTTTGGGCACGGGCCAGGTCCTGTTCCACCAGAACAGCTCGAGCGCCAGCCTGCCGACAAAGACGATCCCGACCGCGGTGGCGAGCAGCAAGGGGCGCGGCTTGAGCGTGAGTCCTTGCACCGTATCGACGGTGCGGACGCCGAGGAGGAGGCAGAACAGGAGAAAGGCGACGCCTGCGGAAAGGCTGGCATTCACGAGCGCCGGCTTGAGCCGCTGGCTGAGAGATTGGCTGGGCTCCGCCAAGGGGCTCAGACCTTTTCGACTTCGGGGCGGCCGAGCAGGCCGGTCGGGAAGAAGATCAGCACGACGGCGAGCATCGAGAAGGCGGCGACGTCTTTGTATTCAATGCTGAAGTAAGCCGACCAGAAGGTTTCGATCAGGCCGATGATGAGCCCGCCGAGCATGGCGCCGGGCAGCGAGCCGATGCCGCCGAACACCGCCGCGGTGAAGGCTTTGATGCCGGCGACAAAGCCGATGTAGAAATCGATCACGCCGTAATAGAGGAGGTAGAGCAGCCCGGCCACGGCCGCGAGCGCCGCGCCGAGCACGAAGGTGAGCGAGATGGTGCGGTCCACATTGACGCCCGACAACGAGGCCATCAGCCGGTCCTGTTCGCAGGCGCGCTGCGCCCGGCCGAGCGCGGTGCGGGTGATGATGAGCCAGAACACGACCATCAACACCAGCGTCGTCACGATGATGAGGATCTGGATGTTGGAGATGTTGACGGTGAAGTCGCCTTCTTGGAACAGCGTGTAGCCGCCGGTGACGACAGGCTGGAGCGGCTTCACCCGGGCGCCTTGCGCGACCTGGATGAAGTTCTGCAGGATGATCGAGATGCCGATGGCGGTGATGAGCGGGGCGAGGCGAAACGACTCGCGCAAGGGCCGGTAGGCGATGCGCTCGACCGTCCAGCCCCACACCGCCGTCAGCGCCATGGCGAGCAGCAGCACGATGAGAATGGCGAGCGGGATCATGGTCACGCCCACGCTCAACAACGCCAACAGCAGAATGAGCGAAAGGAAGGCGCCCACCATGAAGATGTCGCCATGGGCGAAATTGATCATGCCGACGATGCCATAGACCATGGTGTAGCCGATGGCGATCAGGCCGTAGATCGAGCCAAGCGCGATCCCGTTGATGAGTTGCTGAACGAAATAGGCCATTGGCCCCGGCGTCCCCCTTGCACGAGCGGCCCGAACGCGAGCCGCCAGCCCCGCCCTTTTTTGCGGCCCTTTTTTACCAAGAAGGGCGCGCCGCGCACAACGCCGCCAATCTTGTATAGGCTAAGATCAGAGCAATAAATGCGAGCCGTCACAATAGGGCGGATCGCCGGTATCCTTGCAGCCGCAAAGCAACGCAAGCTCGGTGCGTTCGGCCGTGAAGGTCAGGGGCTCGATCCCTGTGCCTGTATGCGACCCGTCGCAGAACGGCTGTTTCTTGCTCCGCCCGCAGCGGCACCAGGCATAGCGCCGGCCGGCCTCAAGCTCGACTTGATAGGGGTTGAGTTGCGGTCGCTCCGGCTCTGCCATGGTGGTGTCCTTGCCCAGCCGGCCATCGATGGCCATGTCCTTGCCGTCTTGCTTAGCCAATTCGCCTCATGGGCACAAGAAAACCTCGGGCGCGGGGGCACAGAGAAGGTGCGTTAATTCACTGGGAATCTGTTTGGCGGCAGGATGGGCGGCGGCCGATTCGAGGGGCCGAAACGTCGCGGCCGCAAAGGCAGGAAAGAGCTTGAGTCGATGACCCATAGAGACCATAGAGGGCCAAAAGCCGGGCCGGCCACAGCCGCGTCGGCGAACGCCCCTGGAGGGCGCTTCAGTGGGGCACGAGCGGGGGCCGGGGCACATTTAGAGGCCGCTCATGGCTGAAGTCATTTTCAAGCTTCTTTCCATCCTGGCGGTCTTCGCCTTGGCCATGAACCGCGCCTCACTGCGCGTTTGGGCGCTTGGCGTTGCCCTCATCACCTTGGCCGCGCAGATGGGTCTCGCCGATGGCGAACTCCATTGGCCGCAGCTTTCGCTCTGGTCGCTTCTCGGCTGGCTCGTCGCCGGGGTTCTGTTCACCGCCAGCCTTCCCGAGATCAAGCGCAAGTATTTCGTGCTACCGGCCTATCGGGCGCTCAAGGGCGTGATGCCTTCGATCTCGGAGACGGAGCGCGAGGCGCTCGAGGCAGGCACCGTCGGCTGGGATGCCGAACTCTTCTCCGGCACGCCGGATTGGGGCAAGCTCCGCCGCGTCGCGCCGGTCACGCTCACAATCGAGGAGCGCGCCTTCCTCGACGGGCCGACGGTCGAGCTCTGCCGCAAGCTCGACGATTGGCGCATTCGCCACGAGCTTGAGGATATCCCCGAGGATATCTGGCGCCTCGTCTGCGACCGGGGCTTTCTCGGCATGCTCATCTCCAAGGAGCATGGAGGCCTCGGCTTCTCGGCCCAGGCGCAGTCGCTCATCCTCGGCAGGATATCGTCGCGCAGCCCTGGCGGCGTCACCATCGTCATGGTGCCGAACTCGCTCGGACCCGGCGAGCTGATCGAGCAATACGGCACCGGCGCGCAGAAGGAGCATTTCCTGCCGCGTCTTGCCCGAGGCGAGGAAATTCCCTGCTTCGCGCTCACGGGTCCGTTCTCCGGTTCCGACGCCGCCGCGATGCGTGATATCGGCGTCGTCACGCGCGGACAGCACGCGGGACGAGACACGCTCGGCATCAGGCTCACCTGGGACAAGCGCTACATCACGCTCGCGCCCAACGCGACGCTGCTCGGCCTCGCCTTCCGCCTGTTCGATCCCGACAACCATCTCGGCCGCGGCGAAGACGTCGGCATCACCCTTGCGCTCATCCCCACCGACCATCCCGGCGTCGAGATCGGACGGCGGCATCTTCCCGGCGGCACCGGCTTCCCCAACGGCCCCACAAGCGGCCGCGACGTGTTCGTTCCGATCGATTGGATCATCGGCGGCGAGGAGCGGGCGGGGCAGGGCTGGCGCATGCTGATGAGCTGCCTCGCCGCGGGGCGCTCGATCTCGCTGCCCGCGACGAGCGCCGCCGCCGCGAAAGGCCTCGTCCGCGCCACGACGGCCTACGCCCGCATCAGAAAGCAGTTCAATCTGCCGATCGGCTTCATGGAGGGCGTCGAGGAGCCGCTCGCACGCATGATCGAGACGGCCTACGCGCTCGAGGCCGCGCGTGCGCTGACCGCCGCGATGGTCTCGGCCGGCGAGAAGCCCGCCGTGATCTCGGCGTTGCTCAAATACGTCTCGACCGAGCGCATGCGCCAGAGCGTGAACGATGCCCTCGATATCCACGGCGGCAGGGGCATCTGCGACGGGCCGAGCAACTATCTTCAGGGCGCCTACCTAATGACGCCAGTCACCATCACGGTCGAAGGCGCCAATATCCTGACGCGCACGCTGATTACGTTCGCTCAGGGCGCGTTGCGCAGCCACCCATACCTCTTCACCGAGATCGAGGCGCTTCAGGATAAGGATCGGGCGCGCGGCACCGAGCGCTTCGCGCGCGCCTTCGAGGACCATGTCGCCTTCACCGTCTCGAACGCGGCCGGCGCTCTGTTCCACAATCTGACCTTTGGCCTCTTCGCATCGGCGCCGCCGAATGCCGGCGACACGCGCGCCTGGTGGCGCGAGCTTGCGCGCGCCTCGCGCTCCTTTGCGCTGGTCGCCGACGCGACCGTGGCGCTGCTTGGCGGCGGGCTGAAGGTGAAGCAGAAGATCACCGGGCGCATGGCCGACGCGCTTACCGAGCTCTATCTCCTCTCTTCCGTGCTCAAGCGCTATGACGACGATGGTCGCCCCAAGGAGGACCTCAAGCTCGTTGACTACTGCGCGAGGAACTGCCTCTACCGCTTCGACCAGGCGCTGCTTGGCGTGTTGCGCAATTTCCCGGTGCGATGGGCGGCGTGGACGATGATGCCGCTGGTGTTCCCGTTAGGGACGCGGCGGCCTGCGAGCGACGACGCGGGCAAGGCGATTGTGCGCGCATCGCTCGAGCCCGGCGCGTTCCGCGACCGTCTCACCCGCCACATCTACATGACCGACGATCCGCGCGACCGGTTCGGATTGCTCGACTATACGCTCGCCAAGGCGGTGGCCTGCGAGGAGGCCGATAGGAAACTGGAGCGGGCGATCCGCAAGGGCGAGGTGAAGCGTTTCCACGACAATGACTGGATCGCCGAGGCGGAAGCGAAAGGCGTTCTCAGCGAGGCGGAAGCGCGCTCCCTTGCCGAGCTTCGCGATCTCGTCGCGCGGGTCATCGCCGTCGACGATTTCGCCGCAAGCGAGCTTGCCCGCGGCCGCGCGCCCGCGCCGGCGGCGGCGGCCGAGGACGCCCCCTCCACACCCAAACATATTGCCGCCGAGTAGCCGCCTCATGCCGACCACGCTTCCCGATTTGCAGGACTGGCATTTCACCGTCGATTTCGAGGGCATCGCCTGGGCCGTGATGGACCGCAAGGGCGAGAGCATGAACTCGCTCGGCCGGCGTCCGGCCGAGGAGCTCGGCGAGATCGTCATGGCGGTCGAAGTCGCCGCCGCCGCGGGCGAGGTGAAGGGCCTCGTGCTGATGAGCGCCAAGGAGCGGAGCTTCATCGCCGGCGCCGATATCCGGGAGTTCGAGGGCTTCGACACCGAGCAGAAAATCGAAACTGTGGTGCGAGAGACGCTCGAGCTTTTGAACCGCATCGACCGGCTGCCGGTGACGGTGGTCGCCGCCATTCACGGCTATTGCCTCGGCGGCGGGCTCGAGCTCGCTCTCGCTTGCGACTGGCGCATCGCCGATCGCGAGGAGGGGACGCGGCTCGGCTTTCCCGAGGTGAAGCTCGGCATTTTCCCGGGGCTGAACGGCACGGTGCGAGCGCTTCAAGCTGCCGGTCCGATGGACGCGATGACCGCCATGTTGACGGGGCGCATGCTGCGCCCGACGGCGGCCAAGGCCATGGGTCTCGTCGATCAGCTCGTGCCGACCCGCCACAATCTCCGTTGGGCCGCGCGCAAGGCGGTGCTTCAGAAGCGCAAATCCCCGGGGGCGCCGTGGTGGAAGCGGCTGATGCTGAAGCAGCCGGTGCGCAGCCTGCTCGCCAAGCGGATGCGCGCCGAGACCGCCGCCAAGGTCCGCGAGGAGCACTATCCGGCGCCGTTCCGCCTCATCGATCTGTTCGAGCGCTATGGCGACGATCCCGCGCGCATGCGCATCGCCGAGACGGAACTGTTCACGCCGCTGATGGCGAGCGAGGCCTCGCGCAATCTGCGCCGCGTGTTCAAGCTGTCGGAGATGCTGAAGGATGAGGCGCCGAAAAACGGTGCGAAGAACGGCTTCAAGCCGCGCCGCGTGCATGTGATCGGCGCCGGCACCATGGGCGGCGATATCGCCGCCTGGTGCGTGGTCCAGGGCATGCAGGCGAGCCTTCAGGACCTCGACGAAGCGCAGATCGGGAAGGCGCTCACGCGCGCCAAGAGCCTGTTCAAGCGGCAGCTCCGCACCCCGCTCGCCATCGACGCGGCCGGCGCCCGCCTGATCGCCGATCCTTCCGGCAAGCACATCAAGCACGCCGACGTGGTGATCGAGGCGATCGTCGAGAAGCTCGACGTCAAGCAGAACCTGTTCCGGAAGCTCGAGCAAGAGGTGAAGCCTGGGGCGGTGCTCGCCACCAACACCTCATCGCTCAGGCTCGAGGACATCGCCAAATCCTTGGCTGATCCTTCGCGTCTCGTCGGACTGCATTTCTTCAACCCCGTGGCGCAGCTTCCGCTGGTCGAGGTTGTGCGCGGCGAGGGGACGCGCGAGGAGGAGGTGCGCAAGGCCTGCGCCTTCGTCACCGCCATCAACAAGCTGCCGCTGATCGTGAAGAGCTGCTCCGGCTTCCTCGTGAACCGCGTGCTCGCGCCGTACATGATGGAGGCGGTGCGCCGTTACCAGCAGGGCGAGCCGCGCGACAAGATCGACCAGGCCGCGCTCAAATTCGGCATGCCGATGGGGCCGCTCGAACTTATGGACATGGTCGGGCTCGACATTGCCCATCATGTCGGCGAGGAGCTCGATCTTACCCCCGAGGGCGACAACGTGCTTGCGGCCCTGGTCAAGCAGGGCAAGCTCGGCAAGAAGACGGGCGAAGGTTTCTACGTGTGGGAGGAAGGCAAGCCGAAGCGCGAGCAGGGCGCCTACGATCAGGGCGAGCTCGAGCGCCTCGGCCGCGCGCTGGTGCAACCGATGCTCGACGAGGCCGAGCGTGCGCTCGACGACCGCGTGGTGGCGAGCGCCGATCACGTCGATGCTGGTGTCGTCTTCGGCACGGGCTTCGCGCCCTTCCGCGGCGGTCCGCTCCACTATCGGCGCAAACAGGATCGGGCGGCGGCGGACGCTGCGGCCTGAGCCAAGGAACGGGGAGCCGAGAGGGACGATATGGCTGAGGCTTCGATGCGGCGCGTAGCGATACTCGGGGGGTCGCGCATTCCCTTTTGCCGCTCGCACACGGCATACGCCGAGCTCACCAATCTCGACATGCTGATTGCGGCGCTCGGCGGTCTCGTCGATCGCTTCGCGCTGCACGGCGCCCATATCGACGAAGTGGTCGGCGGCGCGGTCGTCACCCATGCCAAGGACTGGAACCTCGCCCGCGAGGCTGTGATCGGCAGCGCGCTCGCCCCGACGACGCCCGGCATCACCATGATGCAGGCCTGCGGCACGAGCCTCCAGGGCGCGCTCGGCCTTGCCGCCAAGATCGCCACGGGGCAGATCGAATCAGGCATCGCCTTTGGCTCCGACACGACGAGCGACGCGCCGGTCGTGTTCCAGCGCAAATTCGCCCAGCGCCTGGTCGGCCTGTCGCGGGCCAGGAGCTTCGGCCAGAAGGCGGGCGCCTTCAAGGGCTTCACCCCGGCGGAGCTCGCCCCTCAGCCGCCCTCGACCTCGGAACCGCGCACCGGCTTGAGCATGGGCGAGCATTGCGAGCTGATGGCCAAGGAATGGGGCATCAGCCGCGAAGCCCAGGATCGCCTGGCCTATGAAAGCCATAGAAACGCGGCCGCCGCCTACGACGAAGGGTTCATGGAGGACCTCGTGATTCCCTTCGCCGGCGTGTTTCGGGACAACAACATCCGCGCGGACATCTCGCTCGAGAAGATGGCCGAGCTGAAGCCGGTTTTCGACCGCTCCGGGGCCGGCACGATCACGGCCGCCAATTCGACCCCCCTTACCGACGGCGCCGCCGGCGTTCTTTTGGCCTCGGAGGAATGGGCGGAAAGGCGCGGGATTCCGGTCCAGGCCTACCTGTCCGTGGGCCGCACTTCTGCCGTAGATTTCGTTCAGGGTGAAGGACTTCTGATGGCGCCGACCGTTGCCGTGAGCGAGCTCCTCACCCAGACCGGCCTTGCGCTACAGGACTTTGATTATTATGAGATTCATGAAGCCTTTGCGGCGCAAGTGCTGGCGACATTGAAGGCATGGGAATCAGAGGACTATTGCCGCCGCCGTCTGGGACGGAGCCAAGCCCTGGGGCCGATCGACCGGGCGAAGCTCAACGTCAAGGGCTCATCAATAGCTTTCGGGCATCCTTTTGCAGCCACGGGGGCGCGAATCCTGGCAGTTTTGGCCAAGCTCCTGCATAGCGGGGGCGGCGGCAAGGGTTTAATATCGGTGTGCACGGCAGGCGGCATGGGTGTCGCCGCCATCGTCGAGGGGTCAGGAACAAGAGCAGACGCCGGCGCCGTATAGCCGGCCGAATGACGAACGAGACAACGAGATAACGACATAATGAGCGCGGTATCGAACGCGCCGTCGGACGACAGACAGAGGCCTCGCAGGGTTTGGTCACGGGACAGGGGGAGAGGGAACTTACTAAGTGACTGCCAGGGCGTCAGATGCGTCTTTGGCGCGACGAATTCGGAGGTTTTGATGAGGCATCTTGCGTGCGCTGCGGTGATCGGTCTCTCGACCGCGGCCATCCTTGCTCCCGTTAGCCCGTCCCACGCCGCCTCGGCCGATCCCACCGGCTATTGGATGAAGCCGGACGCCGAGCGCGAGTCGAAAATCCAGGTCTTCAAATGCGGAAGCAAGAAGACCAATCTCTGCGCCAAGATCGCCTGGATCAAGGAGCCGCTCGACAGCAAGGGCAACCCTCTGCACGATGTTCGCAACGAGAATCCCTCGTTGCGCGGCCGGCCGATCATGGGTTTGGCGATCTTCAGCCAGCTTGCACCGAGCGCACCTTCGACCTGGACCGGAAAAATCTACAATCCCGAGGACGGTCACACCTACAGCGCAACGCTGACCGTCGTTTCGCGCAAGCAGATCCTGCTCAAAGGCTGCAAGGCGTGGCTGCTCTGCGGCGAGAGGATGTGGTACCGCACGTCGCCGCCACCGGCGGAAGTCATTCCGGAGGCGCCCGCGGAAGGAACGCAGCAGATCGAGGCGTCGGTAACGCCGCCGATGAAGCCGGCCGCACCCTCTGGTGCTGAGGCCGCGGTTGCGGCGGCACAAGCTGCCCCGAGCGCCGAGGCGCCGGTCGCCAAAGCGTCGATCGACGCCGCCGCGGCACAACAAGAGATGCAGGCGATGACCGCGCCACAAGCGCCGGCCGAGCCGACTCCGGCGGAAGCCGCGCTGGTGGCGCCCGCAGCTGCGGCTGAACCCGCTTCACCCGCGCCTGCCGCACAAGAGATTGCCGCGCCCGTTGCGCCGCCAGCTGAAGTCGATGCCGGCTATGGGTACGGCTTCCTCAACATCGCCGCCAGGCCCGAAGCCACCGCGCCTCAGTCCGGAGAGAACGTCGCCAACATGATGCTGATGGCGAAGCCGATCGCGACGGAGTCTGCCGCCCCGTCAACCGCTCAGCCGGCCGCCACGAAGGCCAGCACCGCGCCCTCGGTTCAGCCTGCGCCGCTTCCGGCTCCGGCCGCCAAGCCCAAGGCTCAGCAGAAGCCGGTCGCCACTGCCGCCGTAAAGCCGGCCGCAGCACCGGCCCCCAAGACAGTCGCAGCACCAGCCGCCAAGCCGGTCGCGGCACCGGCCACCAAGCCGCTCGCGACGCCGGCCGCCAAGCCGGTCGCGACGGCCGCGACGAAACCCGCGCCGAAGCCCGCGACGCAAGCCAACCCCGCCGATGAGGCTGCCCTTCCGCCGCAAGAGGGCGATGTGATCGAGGTGGATCCCGAGACCGGCGAGCCCATCCCCGCCGAGACCGCGGACGCGACCCTCATCGAGCCGATTCCCCTGACGCGAAGGGAACGCCGCCTGTTGCGGAAGCAGCAGCGCGATCTGGAGCAGGGGGCGGCTCTGCCCTGGTTGCGGTAACGCCGCCGGCGTTTGGGGGGTCCTTTCGCGCCTCAGCGCGGCCGGTGCTGCCTCTCGGCGCGCAGTTCCTTCTTCGACAGCTTGCCGACCATGGTCTTCGGCAGCTCGCCGCGGAACTCGATCTCGGCCGGCAACTCGAACTTTGAGAGTTTCTCGCCGAGGAACGCCTGCAGTTCCGCCGCCGTGGCCGTCATGCCGTCCTTAAGTTTCACGAAGGCCTTCGGCGCTTCGCCGCGATAGTCGTCGGGAATCCCGACCACGGTCGCTTCCGCGACGGCGCCGTGCGCGTAGAGCGCCTCCTCGATCCGGCGCGGGTAAACCTTGAAGCCCGAGCAATTGATCATGTCCTTGATGCGGTCAACGATGAAGATGTAGCCGTCCTCGTCCATGTAGCCGACATCGCCGGTGCGGAAATAGCGCCCGGTGAAAGCGGACTCTGTCTCCTGCGGCTTGTTCCAATATCCGCTCATCACCTGCGGACCCGCGATGCAGATCTCGCCTGGCTCTCCGCGCGGCATCTCTTGCGTGGGATCCTCGAGCGAGCGGATCGAAATTTCCGTGGCGGGAAGCGGCAGGCCGATCGAACCTTCTTTTACGCCCTGGAGCGGATTGCAGGTTGCCACCGGAGCGGTCTCGCTCAAGCCGTAGCCCTCCACCAAGTGACAGCGCGCGATGGCCTCGAACCCGCGTTTCACCTCGACCGGCAGCGCCGCGCCGCCGGAGATGCAAAATTCGAGCGACGACAAATCGAACTTGCCGATCTTCGGATGGCGCAGCATGGCGTTATAGAGCGTCGGCACCCCCGGCATCATCGTCGGTCGGATTTTGCCGATCAGCTTAAGCGTCGGGATGAGCTCGAACTTGGGCAGGAGGATCATCTCCATGCCACTGGCGACGCCATAGTTCATCACCGCGGTCATGGCGAAGACGTGGAACAGCGGCAAGACGACGAGAATGCGGTCCGCCTCGGTTGCTTGGCGGTTCAGCCAGGCGATCACCTGGGCGACATTGACCGTCAGGTTGGCATGGCTGAGCATCGCGCCCTTGGGCGTTCCGGTCGTGCCGCCGGTGTATTGCAGCACGGCGATCGCCTCCGGCGTGATCGAGGGGCGCCGATAGCGCCCGTCATTGGCAAGCAGCGCGCCTGCCGTCACGATCCGATCGCGTGCTCTCGACGCGCCCACTTTGGCGAGCTTCGTGCGTTGCAGCAGTTTGAAGCCGGCCGCTTTCACGCGCGGCAACAGCGACGGGAAGCTCGCGACCACCGCTTTGTCGAGCACCCCGCGTTCGAGCATGGCCTCGACCTTCTCGAACAGAAGCGCGAGGTCGAGCGTCACCATGACCTTGGTGCCGCTGTCGCGGATCTGAAACGCGATCTCATCGAGCGAGTAGAGCGGGTTGAAATTGACCACGGTCCCGCCGGCTTTCAGCACGCCGTAGTAGAAGATCAGGAAGGTGGGGGTGTTGGGGAGCAGGAGCCCGACCTTGACGCCTTCGCCGACGCCGAGCGCCTGCAAGCCTTTGGCCGCCCGATCCGAGAGATCGCCGATCTCGGCGTAGCTCAGCCGCTTGCCCATGAAATAGGTGCAAGGGCGGGACCCGTAGGCTTGGACCGCGCGGTCGAGCATGCCGCCCATGAGCGCCGGCCTGAACCGCGCGTCCCACGCAACGCCCTTGGGGTACGCCTTCAACCAAGGACGCTCGCCGGGCGCCGTGCCGGGCGAGTCGATCGTCACGGATGCGGAATCGGGCTTCCTCGCCATCTGTCTTTCTTTTTCATTAACTTACGGGCCGCATTGTCCCCGCTTGAGCCGGCCTGGCCGGAACTCTCGCGAAACACTATATAGTAGTACGGCGTGGTAACCGAATTGGGATGCGTGGACCGGCCCGATTATGCTGAAAGCGTGGCGCCGCAAGGCGCAAAAAGGCCAATTTTCTTGGCGATGACAACCTCGAACTGGGACGGAATCGGGCTCGCGACGCGGGTAGACTCGACAAGTTTTTAAGTCTATTCCAAAGCCCGACTTGCCCTCGCATTAGCTATGATTTAGCCAGGGATTGCTAGACACGGACCCCAAAGGGGCAGGGAGAGAGTGATATGGACGAGGTGGCTACCAAGATCATCGAGATTTTGCGTAAGAACATGAAGGACCCATCCAAGGCCGTCGCTCTCGAAACGCCTCTCAGTGAGCTTGAGATCGAATCGCTCGACCTTGCGGTCATCGTGTTCGATATTGAGGATACTTTCGGTATTGAAATCCCTTATAATGCCAACGAAGAAGTGGAGGCGTTCGCGACGGTTGGATCCGTCGTCGATCGGGTCAAGGGGATCATCGCAGAGACGAAGGCTTCCGGAGCAGCAGCTTAGAACCAGCCAATTCCGCTCGGGGGGCCTTCCCGGGACGTTGACCAGGCTTGGGAGTTACGGCTTAACACTCGATGACACACTCTAACGGGCGCAGGCGCGTCGTGGTCACTGGCCAGGGCGTCGTCACTCCTTTGGGCACGGGCGTAGACAAGTTTTGGGCGGCACTCAAAAAGGGCGAGTGCGGCATCCGCCAGGTGCAAAGCTTCGACACCGAAGACCTGTACATCACCATCGCCGGGGAGGTGCCGGACTTCGATCCGAAGCTACGGCTCCAGAGCAAGCCGCTGATGCTTGCCGACAAGTTCTCGCAATACGCCGGCTGCGCGGCGCATGAAGCCGTCGTCATGTCGAAGCTCGAAGTCCCGCTGAAGGACAGCGAGGCCTATCGCGCCGCCTGCATCATCGGCTCGGGCGTCGGCGGGCTTACCACTCTCGAATTCTCCTACAAGATGCTGTTCAAGGAGAACAAGCGCGCCACCCATCCGCTGACCTTGCTCAAGGCCATCGGCAGTTCGGCCTCGGCCCATGTCAGCATCGAATATTCCATCAAGGGTCCGACCTTCGGCGTGGTGAGCGCCTGCGCGACGGCAACGCACGCGATCGGCCTGACCTACCGCATGATCCGCGAAGGCCTCGTGGATATTGGCATCGCCGGCGCGGCGGAAGCCTCGCTCAATTGGGGCGCGACCCGCGCCTGGCAGGCGATGCGTGTGCTGAGCCCCGACGGGCTGTGGCCCTTCTCCAAGCGGCGCAACGGCACAGTTCTGGCCGAGGGCGCCGGCATTCTCCTGCTCGAGGAGTATGAGCACGCCAAGGCCCGCGGCGCCCCCATCCTCGCCGAACTCCTTGGCTACGGCATGACCGCCGACGCCGCCGACATGGTGAACCCGTCCATCGAAGGGGCCTCCATGGCGATGCAAATGGCGCTCGACGACGCGGGCCTCGCTCCGTCCGACATCGACTATGTGAATGCTCACGGCACCGCGACCGCCGTCAATGACATCAACGAGACCCGCGCCATCAAGCGCGTGTTCGGCAATGCGGCGAACAAGCTGTCCATCTCCTCGACCAAGTCGATGCACGGCCATTGCCTCGGGGCTGGCGGCGGCATTGAGGCCGTTGCCGCGGTGAAGGCGATCGGCGAGGGGTTCGTGCCGGCGACGATGGGCCTCGACGAGCCGGATCCCGAATGCGACCTCGACTACACCCCCAATAAGGGGCGCATACGCGAGGTCAATTATGCCATGTCGAACTCGTTCGCCTTCGGCGGCCTCAACGCCGTGCTCGTGTTCGGACCGGCGCCGGCGTAGGCGCTTCCAATCAACAGTCGCGTTATGAGGCCAGCGCCGGGCGCCTGGCGGCGCGTGTTTGCGCGCGTTAGCGGAACGTCCCCGTCACGCTTCCCGGGTTGCTGAAGTCCGCAAACGCTTCCTGCAAACCCTGGTCATGCGATGTTTCCGGGGGCTTCGTATCGCCCGGCCCATCGGGGACATAGAAGCTCGCCGCCGATTGCACCGTGGGGTTCTCGCCATTGGCGCTGGCCGAGGAATCGATGGCGAAGAGCTCGCCGCTTCCTTTCTCCCTGATGAGCGCCGCCCAGTGCGTCCATTTGCCGAAATCGTCCTTGGCGAACGGCCGCTCCACCGCGTGATGCCGGATCAGTCCGTGGCGATCGAGCACGAGGAGGTAGCTCGTGGTGTTGGTCGCCTCATCGACGCAGTCCTGCTGGCTCCTGTCGCCCGATCCCCCGAAGTCCATGGCGGGCCGGTCGGTCGCGGTTCCCACCGTGGGCGCAACCCGCCGCTCGATCCATCCGATCGCATGCGAGATCGCCCGGCGTTCCTCGCGCGGGCTGTCCTCGCGCGGGACGGTCGTCATCACCGCGCTCAATTCCGCGATGTCGCTTGGCGTGAAGGTGAAGGCGGTTTGCGCCTTGCAGCCATAGGCATGGCAGATCGTGACGCTGTCGCCCTTGGGCGGCTTTGCTTCAAATGTGTCGAAATGAGCCTCCGGCGGTCCCGCCTCGCGGTAGACGCAGCCGCCGAGCAAAGCGAGCGGCGATCCGATGAGACCGGCGAACAACGCTTGCAACGCACGCGAACGAAACGACACTCGGCGAAACGACACTCGGCGATCCCACCTAGGCCAACTAGACCCGTAGCCGGAGAGCAGGATCGGCCGTGTTTATTGAGGATTGGTTAGCCCGGACGCGGCCGG
>CAYMJW010000039.1:0-3852 GCA_964390455.1 uncultured Methyloceanibacter sp.
GACACGGCCGCGAGCCGCAAACTCGTCACCGCCGAAGCCCATGATCACCTTGTCGGCGGCGATCAACGGAGCGGGGGTGATGGTCTCGCCCTTCTCGGGATAAGCGTATTTGACAACCCAGACTTCCTTGCCGGTCTGGCCGTCGAGGGCAATCACGAAACCGTCGAGAGTGCCATAGACGAACTTACCGTCGGCATAGGAGCCACCGCGATTGACGGTGTCGCAGCAAGCGCGCGGAACAGCGGACTCGTCGCGATCGGTCTTCTTCACGTAGCTCCAAACCTGCTTCGGATTGTCAGGATCGGTCAGATCGAGAGCCTGAACAACGTTGCAGTTTGACATGGCCGGGCAGCCGGAAACCATGAACAGCATGGTCTTGCCACCAACGTCCTTGATCACGAGGGGCTGACCCTCATGGCCGCGGAGCGCGTTCGTGCCTTGCAGCCAAGCCATCTGCAACTTGCCGATGTTCTTGGTGTTGATGTCGGCCAAAGTGCTATGACGCGTCAGCGCGAAATCCCGGCCGGGGGCAGGCCACTGATCGGGATCACCCATGCGCGCAAGCTGCTCCTCATCGGAGCCAGCTACTGCCTGACCGGACAGTCCCATCATCACCGCGATGACGGTCCCGGCCAGGACACCAAACTTCATTTTCATGTCTTTCTCCTCTCCCTAGCTACTCAGTTCACCGAACGAAGGCTGAGCTATTCTGTTGCCGAGGCGTAGGGTCTCCCCTCAAGCGAAGAGAGCACCGAGCCCCTGCAAGTTTTTCAAGCTGTCACGTTGGATATGGAAGGATGCCCGAAAGCGCGGAAGCGAAAAGATGAGCCTCGCGCCCGCTCCAAGCGGCGGGTCCTCCGATGAACACATCACGCGGTGACACCTCACGAGGAAACACAACTTAGCGCAGAACAAAACGTGGTGTGATCGAATTTTCGATGGAAACCGTCATCCCGCTCGTTGCCAAGCTGCCCGCACATAATTGCCAAATGTCGTGGCTTTGCAAGCAAAAAGTGCTCGGAGGAACCCGAACTGTCGAAGAACGTTGCCATCGTTGCACTGCATCAAGTTCGGAAGTCCCTAGTTTCCCGTGTCAAGCGAAAAACTTGCACAATTTCTGCGCAAGTCCCGCGCGAATTAACCTGGAAATCAACTTCCCGAGACGCCGCCGTGGTGGCGCTTGCGAAGGGCGCGGCCGCCTGAGTGCGCCCATGCAGCTGTCTCACAACGGCACATGCCTTGCCATTACGGCCGGTCCCGCGGCGCCTTGGCTGCGGCTGCGGGGAGATGCTGGATAGCGATGCGCATCAGCTCCGGCAGCGTCCGCACGCCAAGCTTTGCCTTGAGTTGCGTACAGGTATTGGCCACGGTCTTGTAGCTCACGTGAAGATTTTCGGCGATCACGCCATAGGGCTTTCCTTCGGCCACCAGCGCGAGCGTTTGAAGCTCCCGCACCGTCATCCGGCGTAACGGATTGGACGTCCCTCTCGCCTCCATGAAGGCGACCTCGGAGGCGAGGTCGTGGCTGAGATAGGGGCGGTTCTCCCTCACCTTGTGGAAGGCCTTCAGCACCTCGTCCGAAGAGGTGTCCTTGAGGACGTAGCCGGTCGCGCCGACTTCGAGCGCACGGCTGACGATGACCGGGTCCGAGTGCATGGTGAAGACCAGAATCGGCGTGCGCTGATCGTGCAGGCGAAGCCTGCGGATGAACGACAGCCCGCCGAGCGCCCCCGTCCGCATGGCCAGATCGACGATAATCACGTCGGGCTTGAGCGTGCGATAGTGCCGGAAGCCGTCGGCAAGGCTCTGCGCCTGGACGATCTGCTTGATCCCCGCATCCTCGAGCAGCTGCCGGCACCCCTGTAGCACGATCGGATGGTCGTCGATCACGAGCACGCGCGTCATGACAGGGCTCCAACGCGCTCCGGCCGGCGTGCGCGCTGTTTCGCGTTGCGTTCCACCGGAATCTCGACGTGGATGCGGGTTCCCCGATCCGGTACGCTCTCGATCACGCAGTTTCCGCCAAGAGCGCGGATGCGCTCCGTCATCGCGGTCAGGCCGAATCCCTTCGGCGTGGCTTGCGTCATGCCCATCCCTTCGTCGCTCAGATCGAGCACGAGCTTTGCGCGCGCCGCCTTGTTGCCGTTGCCGCGCGGCACCGCGGTCTCCGTCAGCGCGATGCTGAGAGCCGAGGCTTTGCCGTGACGGATCGCGTTGGTGACGCCTTCCTGGATACAGCGATACAGGGTGAGGTCGATCGCTTCTCCGTAAGACTCGGCGAGCCTTGCAAACGAAACGGCGATCTCGGCGTCGGGGTGGCGGCGCCTGAAGCCGGCGATCAGTTCTTCGAGGAGGTCGGCGAGCTTGGTCCTGCCGAGTGGGACCGGCCGTAGCTTCCTCAGGAGGGCCCGATTCAAGAGTTTGAGCCGCTCGGTGATCGACAATATCTCGCCGACGCGCCGGGAAATTTCGGGGCTGCTCCGATCGGGACGCTGGTCGGCGAGCGTCTGGATCGACGAGGCGTTGGCTGTGATCCCAAACAGGCAAGGGCCCGCCTCGTCATGCAGCTCATTGGCGATCTCGCGCCGCTCTTCCTCCTGCACAGTGATGAGCTGGCGATAGAGCCGGCTGTTCTCGTCGCGCGCGGTTTCGAGCGCGCCCGCGAGCGTATTGAACCGTTCGGCGATGATCGCGAGTTCCTTGACTTTCGGCGAAGCGAGCCGGGTGGCGTAGAGGCCGTCTTCGAGGCTCAGCATGCCCTTCGACAGACTAGCGAGCGGATCAAGCACGCGGCCGAGCACGACATAGAGGATGGCGAGGATCACGGCGTTGAGAGCAAGCCAGACAAGTGCCAGCGCGGAAAAGTCCTGCCAGGCCTCGGCAATCTCATCGGCGGGTTCGCCGACGATAATGACCGGGTTCGTTGAAGGAAGTGCCACCAACCGAACCGTGCGCTCCGGGAGCTGCGGACGTACCAATGACGCGAACCAGCGCGGCACGGAGCGCCGCGCCGCGCTGCCCGGCTTCGGCGACAAGACCGTGAGCTCGCCCATCGTGTCCGTGAACATGATGCGGACATGGCGCAGATTCCGGAGGTGCAGGGACAGCTCCTCGTTGAGCCCTGCACGCTTGTCCTTGGCGGCAAGATCTTTCAGCGTCGCGGCGACGAAGCGTTCGGCGACTTCGAGCGAGGCCTCGATTTCGACCCGCGTCGCCGTCCGTGTGTTCAGGATCGAGACGGCACCGGCCAGAAGCGCGGCAAGGAGGTTGATCGCCGCGACGACGATGAGGAGTTGCGTCCGGACCGGCCGCTCATACCAAAACTTTTTCAGCACGCCGCGATCGTCTCCACAACCATGAGATGCATCTCCGTGCCGACTCTCATAACGCGTTTTGCCCTTCTTGGCAGCCTTGGCACCACGAAAGCTCAGTCGAAGCCGGACCGGGAGAAATAGCAATGGCAAACCCGGCAATAGGATTGCCAAATCTTCCCGAACGCAATCGGGACAGTTCAGGGCGAGCCTAAGAACGTCAGGTCGCGCGCTTGCCGAAGGCGAGGATGCCGGCGAGCGGAACGACAAAGCCGATCGTGACCGCGACGATGACGAGCGTGGCAAGGTCGGCATAAGAGCCGCGGTCCACCGCGAACAGGAGATTGAGATATTTGGTCTGAAGCTGGCCCGCGACCAGCGCGATATTCATCAGCGAGGCCATCAGGGCGAACCAGGTGGCGCGCCTGCCGGCGGGGGCATTGATGGCGACAATAGTAAGCGCCGGGATCATGCTCAATTCGGCAAAGGGGGCGGAGGCGGTGGTGTCGACGAGCGCGATCGTGCGGGCGCCGAATCCGAA
>CAYMJW010000039.1:3952-18596 GCA_964390455.1 uncultured Methyloceanibacter sp.
GCGACAACCGTGAGTCCAAACACGAGGCCGCCGCCGAGAATGCGCCAGTCGATCGACTTCGGCGCGGCGCCGTCGAGACGGACGAGCATGGCGCCGGAGAGCGAGATGGCGGGAACCGCGAGCCCAAGCAAGAACACCGTCTCGTAGCTCAAGATTTGCGCGAGCCAGCCCGAGAGGCCCGCGACCGACAAGATGCCCGACCACAGCGCGAGCCGTCCGAGGACCTGAACCAAGCCCAACTCGCGGTCCACTTCCGCTTTCGGTCTCGGCGTGCCGTCCGGCCGCACCCGCTCGACCACTTCCGTGGTCATGGCGTCGGCAATCACGTCCTGGAGAACGACGCCGATCACGATCATGAGCTGCGCCATGACATAGAGCGCGCTCTTGCTGGCGAAGGCGATCCAGCCGCCGGCGGCGCCGGCGAGAAGGATCATTCCCGAGGCGACCAGGCTCGCGCCGATGAACACATAGGCGCGGCGCTGGGAGCCCAGAATCGGAACCGAGTCGGCGAGCTGTCCGAACACCATCTTCACGGTCCAGGGAAGCGTCAGCCATACGGCGATGGCGGCAAGCTCCGCCGGCGTGAAGGTCAGGGCTTCCTTGACCCAGAATGTCTGCGCGATGGCGACCAGCCCAAGCGCGCCATAGGCGTAATAGATCATCAGCAGCGGCAGATAACGCAGCCGCATGGCGCGGATGGGCGTGACGAGCGCGGCTTTCAGCTTGTCGCGAAGCGCGCGCCGGCCCTCGGTGCTAGCTTGCAAGGCGGCCGTCATGTCTTTTTGAGCCCCTCCCCATCGCGGCTGTCAAAGGCTTCAAACCTCGACGATTGTTCCGAGCTCATGGCGAGGACTTGATTTTGCTCAAGGCTATGACTGGCCGGTTCGACGCAATCTTTTCGCACGAGAACGTACCTTTGGCACCAAGCGGAGGACCGCATGAGCTTAAGCAAGATTCGCCTGGAGCTGGCCCGCGATCACGACTTTCCGGAGGGTAGCGGCGCGCACGGCTATGAGTTCACCGCACCGCTCGGGCCGGATCGCCGCTTCGATGAAGCGGAGTGGAAGACGAAGCGTGACCGCTGCCGCGTGCGCCGCTTCTGGAATGGCAATCCGGACGAGGTCGGGCACCTAATCCGCAAACCCGGAGGCGCGTGGGCTTTCCACTACGATCTTCTCGGTGATCCCGATGATGACGAGACCGGCTACCGCTTTGGCGACCACACCTTCCGCCGGGGAGAGTATGTCTCGATCAAGGAGCACGACGACGTGTTGCGGACCTTCAGAGTCGTCATGGTTCAGCCGCTCGAGTGACCACAAGGCTCACGATTCCTGGACTCCAGCAATGGCGGTCCGTGCGCGCCGCCGCCGCGGCGGATGCACCGTCTCGGCGCCCTCGCCCCGCAAGGACCAGCCCTTCACCACCGCATAGATCGCGGGGATCACGATCAGGGTCAGCAGGGTCGATGACACCATACCGCCGATCATGGGAACGGCGATGCGCTGCATGACCTCGGCGCCGGTGCCGTGGGTCCACATGATCGGCAGAAGGCCCGCCATGATCGCGGCCACGGTCATCATCTTCGGGCGCACGCGCTCGACCGCGCCCGACATGATCGCGGCGTGGAGATCCGCGGCCGTGAAGGGACGGCCTTCGCGTTCGCGCGTCTCCTTCAACTCTTTGAGCGCGTGGTCGAGATAGATCAGCATGACCACGCCGGTCTCGGCGGCAACGCCGGCGAGCGCGATGAAGCCCACGGCAACGGCGACGGAGAGGTTGAAGCCGAGCCACCACATCAGCCAAAAGCCGCCGACGAGGGCGAACGGCACCGAGAGCATGACGATTAGCGTCTCGGTGATACGCCGGAAATTGAGGTAGAGCAGCAGGAAGATGATGAGCAGGGTCAAAGGCACCACGACTTGCAGCCGCGCCTTGGCGCGCTCGTAGTATTCGAACTGGCCGCTCCAGGTCACGTAATAGCCGGGCGGAAATTCGACCCCGTCGGCCACCGCCTTTTTCGCATCGGCGACGTACCCGCCGAGATCGCGGTCGCGCAAATCGACGAAGATATAGAGGGCGAGCTGCGCGTCCTCGGTGCGGATGCTCGAGGGACCTTGCGCCAGGCTCACCTTGGCGACCTCGCCGAGAGGCACCGTGCCGCCGTCCGGAAGCGGGATCAGCACTTCGGTGGCGACGTCTTGCGGGCGGCTGCGGTAGTCGCGGGGGTAGCGGATGCTGACGGTGTAGCGCTCGCGGCCTTCGACCGTGGTGGTCACGGGCTCGGCGCCGAGCGCCATTGAGATCACGTTCTGCACGTCGCCGACCATGAGCCCGTAGCGGGCAAGCTGGGTCCGGTCGGGGTCCACATTGAGGTAGTAGCCGCTGATCGCGCGTTCGGCGTAAGCCGAGGCCGTCCCCGGCACGTCGCGCAGCACCGCCTCGATCTTGCGCGCGAGTTTCTCCATTTCGGCCAGGTCCTTGCCATAGACCTTGACGCCGACCGGCGTGCGAATGCCGGTGGACAGCATGTCGATACGGGCCTTGATCGGCATGGTCCAGGCATTGGAGACGCCGGGAAATTGCAGCGACCGGTCCATCTCGGCGATGAGCTTGTCAACGGTCACGCCCGGACGCCATTCACTCTCAGGCTTGAGATTGATGACGGTCTCGACCATCTCGGTCGGCGCGGGGTCGGTCGCGGTCGCGGCGCGCCCCGCCTTGCCGAACACCGATTCCACTTCCGGGAACGACTTTATGATTTTGTCTTGCGTCTGGAGCAGCTCGGCGGCCTTGGTCACGGAAATGCCTGGCAGCGTCACCGGCATGTACATCAGCGTGCCTTCGTTGAGATTTGGCATGAACTCGCTGCCGAGCTTCGATGCGGGCCAAAGGCTAATGGCGAGAACAGCCAGAGCGATCGCGATCGTGACCGCCTTGAACTTGAGCGCGAGCTCGATCGCTGGCCGGTAAATCCAGATCAGGAACCGGTTCACCGGGTTCTTGTGCTCCGGCATGATGCGTCCGCGCACGAAGAGCGTCATCAGCGCGGGAACAAGCAGGATCGACAACAGCGCCGCGGCGGCCATGGCGAAGGTCTTGGTGTAAGCGAGCGGCTTGAACAGCCTGCCCTCTTGCGCCTCCAAGGCAAAGATCGGCAGGAACGACACGGTGATGATGAGGAGGCTGAAGAAGAGCGCGGGTCCGACCTCGACGGCCGCCTCGACCACGACCTCGTGCCGGGGCTTGCCAGGCGGGGCGCGCTCGAGCCGTTTATGCGCGTTCTCGATCATGACGATGGCGGCATCCACCATCGCGCCGATGGCAATCGCGATGCCGCCAAGGCTCATGATGTTGGAGCTGAGGCCCAAGGCCCACATGCAGATATAGGCGATGAGAATGCCAAGCGGCAGGGTGATGATGGCAACGAGCGCGCTCCGCGCGTGCATCAAGAAGATCACGCAGACGAGCGCGACGATCAGGCTCTCCTCGATAAGAGTGCGCTTCAACGTATCAATGGCACGGTAGATGAGGTCGGAGCGGTCATAGACCGACTCGATGCTGACGCCCGCGGGCAGGCTCGGCGCGATCTCGGCAAGGCGCCCCTTCACGCTCTCGATAACAGACAGCGCGTTCTCGCCGAAGCGCTGGAGCGCGATGCCGGAGACGACCTCCCCCTCGCCGTCCATCTCGGCGATGCCGCGGCGCTCGTCGGAGGTCAGTTCGACCCGCGCCACGTCCTTCAAGAGCACGGGGACGCCGCCCTCGTTCTTGACCACGATCTGCTCGAGGTCTTCCAGACTCTTGATGTAGCCGCGGCCGCGCACGGCGAACTCGGTCTCAGACACTTCGAGGGTGCGGCCGCCGACATCCATGTTGCTCTCTTTAATCACCTCGCGGATGCGCGAGAGCGGAATGCCGAGCGCCTGGAGGCGCCGCGGGTCGATGACGACGCTGTATTGCTTGACGAAGCCGCCGACGCTCGCGACCTCCGCCACGCCGGACGCATTGGAGAGGCCGAAGCGGATGTACCAGTCCTGGATGGTACGCAGTTCGGCGAGGCTCCGCTGCGCGCCGCGCACCACATATTGATAGACCCAGCCCACGCCGGTGGCGTCGGGGCCCAGGGTAGGCGTCACGCCTTGCGGGAGCCGCCGCGCCGCAGAGCTCAAATATTCGAGCACGCGCGAGCGCGCCCAGTAGATGTCGGTGCCGTCCTCGAAGATCACATAGACGAAGGAGACGCCGAAGAAGGAGAAGCCGCGCACGACACGCGATTTCGGCACGGTCAGCATCGCCGTTGTCAGCGGATAGGTGACCTGATCCTCGACGACTTGCGGCGCCTGGCCCGGAAACTCCGTGTAGATGATGACTTGCGCGTCGGAGAGATCGGGAATGGCGTCGAGCGGCACGCGGGACACCGCGTAAATGCCGAGCGCGGTCACGAACAGCGTGGCGAGCCCGACGAGAAAGACGTTGCGGGCCGACCAGCGGATGATCGCGGCGATCATGGCTGCGCCTCCTGGCTGAAGGCCTGAAGCGCCGCCTTGAGATTGCTTTCGGAGTCGATGAGGAAGGTGGCGGAGGTGACGACCTCCTCGCCAAGCTGCAAGCCTGACGTGATTTCGGTATAGCCTTCGCCGCGCCGCCCGAGCGTGACTGCGCGCGGCTCGAACCGCCCCTCGCCCTTGGCCACCAGCACGACCTGGCGCGTGCCGCTGTCGATGACGGCGCTGTCGGGCACGGCCATCGCCGGCGCATCGCCGTCGCCCGCCTGGAAGACCACATCGGCATACATTCCGGTCTTGATCTTTCCGTCGGGGTTCGGCAGTTCGATGCGGACGGAGATCGTGCGCGTCTCGGGCTTCATCATCTCGGGATAGATGAAGCTCACCTCCCCTTCATGCGGCTCGTTGGCGAGGGCGCGGAGCGTCACCGTCGCGGGCATCCCCACCTTGATCGCGGCGATGTCGGCCTCGGCGACCTCGGCCACGACCCACACTTGCGAATGGTCGGCGATGCGGAACAGCTCGTCCCCCGCCATGACGCGCTGGCCCTCGATCACATTCTTCTCGATGACGTCGCCGGTGGCGGGCGATGCCCAGTCGATGGTGCGCGGGTTGGTCAAGCTCGCCCGCACCTCATCGATTCGGCTCTGCGGCACGTCGAGATTGCGCAGGCGTTGGATGGCTCCCTCGACGTTTCGGCTCGCATCCGACTTTGCCGAAGCGCCCTCCGCACGCATCGCCACCACGAGATCGGCCTGGGCGAGCTGGATTTGCGGCGAGTAGAAGCGGAAGAGCTTCTCGCCCTCTTTGACGTGCTGACCGGTCTTGTTGACGTAGAGATCTTCGATATAGCCGTCAGATCGCACGGTGACGATCCGCAGCAGCGACTCGTCGTGCTCGACGGTACCAATTCCGCGAACGGTCCGGGTGAGTGGCATCGCGGCCACCTTCTCGGTGCGGACGCCAGTCCGTTGAATCTTGTCGAGGCTGACCTTGACGGTGTTGGGATCGTCCTGCTCGTCGGCGTAGACGGGAATGTAGTCCATGCCCATGGGGTCCTTCTTCGGCACCGGCGAGGTGTCGGGAAGCCCCATCGGATTCCGGTAGTAGAGAATCTTGCGCTCGGTCGAGGCAGGCGCGGATTGCTCGGCGGAGGCCGGCGTCGCCACCGGCTCCGGGCGATGCGCGTACCAATAGCTGCCCGCCGCGCCGGCAGTAATGCCGGCAGCCAAAACGATCAGAGTGTGCAGACGCCTCATGGCGCGTCTCCCGGAATCCTTGTGGGTCGGCCCCTGACGCGAAGCGGCAGGGGAAGGCGCGCGGCTCACGCCCCGAGCGGATGCTCACGGCGCGGCAACACGCGTTCGTCTAAGGATTCAGGCGCGAGGAGGCGGTGAAGGTGGGATTGGCGCGAGAGACGGGGCGATCCCGGTCACGAGCACCGATCTTGGCAAACGATAGGAGGTATGGACGGCATCAATTTCGGCCAGAGGCGCCACGGTAACGCTCGAGCATTTGAGCGCGCATGAGGCGTCCTTGGTGCAGTCGCGCTTGGAATGCTCGTCGCAATCTTGGCCGGGCGGGCAGCAGTCTGCATGCGTCGAAACGGTCACGTCCGAGGAACCGCGAGCGGCCGCCCCGGCGACCGGCAGTACGGCCAGGGAAAAGGCGGTCAGAATTACCAATATGGCGCGGGCGATGCTCATGGCTTGTTGAGAGTTATCGGCTCGATCCGCCTCAGCCGTCAAGTGACAGAGACGTGAGGTTGGAGACTTTGTCTTTAGGAAGGATTACCGGAACTTAGGCTAGTCGGTTAGGCGAAGGGATATAAGCAAACGGCGATACCATGCTCGGCCGCGACGGAATGCTGATCTCGCTTCCCGCAAACTCCAAGGAAATCAAGACGACCTTCCTCGAGTAAGGCCTGGGCCATCGCCGCCGCTAGCGCGCGGCGAGATGGTCAGTGAGCTCGTGGTCGGGAACCTTGGTCAGATCTTTTTGCAGGTCGCTTGCGACCAGCTTGGCGATCGGCTTGCTGAGCGCGTTCTTGAGCTCGGTCAGGACACCGGTCGGGGCCACGAGCACGAGTTTGTCAAACTGGCCGCGACCATGCCCGGCTTCGATCTCTTCGGCCACGATCCTGATGAAGTCCTCCTTGGCGGCCTCCTTGAGATCGCGGCGCGGCTCGATGGCGTGACGCGCCGGCGAAGCACTCTCCCCGACCCGTGCCGGACGATCGAGCCCGAGGTCGCGGGAGCGCTGATGCAACTGCGCCGCAACAAAGCTCTGCACCGTTCGGAAGGCGCCTTCCTCGTCACGCGCGACGAAGCGCGCCCTGCCGCCGTCGGCAATCACGTACCACAGTTTGGCTTTCTTCATCGGCTTGACGACTCCTGTAGTCTCGCGGACCCATAGGCAGCTGCGATCTATAGTGATTAGATATAGGCAACGAGGCCGCCGATTTCATCCGCGCCGAAGCGATGACGACTTGACGATCCGCGGGTAAGTCTCTCAATTTCTGCAAGATTGCGGGCTAAGGAGAGTGAAATGGCCGCGAAAGACGCCGAAATGCCAAGCCACCATGCCCTCGCCGAAGAGGCCGAGGTGCTCGCCAAGCATCTTGCGAGGATCCGCAAGGACATCGAAGGTCTTGCGGGCGCCGTGGCGCAAGCGGGCGGCGACCAGGCGGAACGCCTCCACGACGCTGCAAGCGAGGCGCTGCGTGCGATCGAGTCATCGGCCCGGCGCAATCCGATGCAGACCGTCGGCATCGCCCTTGGCATTGGCTTCCTGGTGGGCGTCATACTGCGGCGCTAGCCCTGATAAGGCCCGGGTTCTGGACGGCGCCCGCGGCAGCCGTTTTGGGCGAAAGAGCCGGCAGTTTAGTGCACCATCAGTACGGGCACGGGCGTATGGTGCAGCACGTGGCGGGTCACGCCACCGAACACCCGTTCTTGCCAACGCCAGCGGCCATAAGCGCCCATGACGAGAAGGGCCCCCTCCCCGGCAGCTTCGCTGAGCAGCACTTCGCCGACGGGGCGAGAGTCGGGAGCAAGCTCGGATCGTTCAACGCGGAGACCTGCAAGTTCCAGATAGCCGGTCATGGCGGCAGCCGTCGCGTCGGGGCTTTGCTCCGCGACCGTCACCATCCTGATCCGCCTCGCATCGGCTAGGAAGGGCTGCGCCGCGACAACCGCCCGCACGGCTTCCGCACTGTCCTTCCACGCGATCACCACCGTCTTACCCGTCGCACCCCTCGCCTCCTTGGGGACGACGAGCACCGGACGGCCGCAATCAAACAACGCGGCATCGCGAACGTCTTTCCAGAATTCGTCCTCGCCCGCGGTGATGCTCGGAAGAACGGTCATGTCGGAGGCCTTCGCCCGCATCGACACGGTCGGTGCGACGAGACCATCGATGGCGATGAGATTGGCGCGCACCCTGGGATAGCCCCGCGCCGCCTTGGCGAACCATTGCTTCGCCTGACGCTTTTCCAGACCCGCCTGCTTCCTGCCGACATCGATCAGTTCCTCGAAGTAGATGGGACTGATCTCGGTCGAGTAAGGGAGCCGCGCCGAAGGCGTGAGACAGGGATGCAGAACTTCTAGTTCGGCACCGCTGCGCCCCGCGAGGCCGAACGCAGCCGCGGCACAGGCTTCACTGGTGCCGTGGCGGGTGATCGGCAGAAGGATCCTGACGAGCTTCATGGCCGGTCGCGGCTCGCGCGAAGAGTCTTCGTCGCGGCCCCTTGAGAGTTAACATGCCAGACGATGACATCCATGTCCTGCTTGTCGTCGCGGGGCCTTGATGCCGGTCAAGGTTCTGCCTGGGATCGTTCTTGCCGATCGTTGTTTGTTTGATACGCCTCAATGAACGTTTGGTCATACTGGCGCATTCTATATGATGGCGGAGGGGCTCAAGAGCGTGGTCAGGAGGTCCCGTCATGAAAGTTAAAGATATGATGCACAAGGGCGTCGAGTACGTCGCGCCGAATGCGAAACTTCACGTGATCGCCAAGAAGATGCGTGACCATGATATCGGCGCCCTCCCGGTTTGTGAGGGTGGCAAGACCGTTGGCATGGTGACCGATCGCGACATCGCCATCAGGGCGCTCGCCAACGGCAAAGACCTCTCGGCAATCGAGGCCCGGGACGTGATGAGCCGCAATGTCATCCTCTGCCGCGACAGCGAAGACGCAGAGGATGCTCTTCGTATGATGGAGAACAAAAAGATCCGGAGGCTACCCGTCGTGAACGACGCCGAGAAGCTCGTCGGCATGATTAGTCTCGGCGACATCTCGCATGCGCTGTCCCGCGAGGCCACGGGCAAGGTCACCAAGGCCGTTTCGGCCCATCACGCCTAGGCGCTCGCGCGTCGATGACCATCCCGTTGCAAATCAGCTTTCGCAACATGGACGCCTCCCCGGCGGTCGAGGCGCGCATTCGCAAGAAAGCGGAAAAGCTCGAACGCTTCCACGACCGGATCGTCGGCTGCATCGTCGTGGTCGAGGCTCCCCACCGCCATCGTCATAAGGGGAAGCTGTACAGCGTGCGGGTCGATATCAGCGTGCCGGGCAAGGACGTGATCGCCGGCAGGGTCAAGCCCGTCGACCATGCCCATGAAGATGTCTATGTCGCGGTCCGCGACGCTTTCGATGCCGCGGTGCGGCAGCTGGAGGACCAGGCGCGAAAGATGCGCGGCGACGTCAAGACGCGCGCCACGCAGACGCCGATTGAAAGCTGAGACGCTCCAGGGCCGACATGTGCGGCTTCAGCCGTTCGGAAGGCACGGCCAGGTGCGTCTGCTTTTGGGACTATCGTCAGATGCCGGAGCCGCCCGAGACCTTGCGAATGGCGGCGCGCGTCGACGTCCGGACGTCTTGCGGCAAAGCACCGGCCTCCGGTCCGAGCATCGCCACGCGGTTCCGTCCGGCGCGCTTGGCGTCATAAAGCGCGGCGTCGGCGCGGCGGAAGAGCGCATTGAGGTCGCCGCCTCGGCCTGAGTCCGAAGCCACCCCGACGCTGACCGTGGCGCCCACGGGCAGTCCGTCGAGAAAGGCGCCCGACTTGGCGAAGTCATCGCGCACGGCCTCGCCGGTCTCGACCGCTCTTCGCTGATCGACGCCCGGCAGGATGGCCGCAAATTCCTCGCCGCCAAACCGCGCCACGATGCCTGTCCCCTCGAGATGCGTCCGGACGGTCACGGCGAATAGCTTGAGCACGCGATCGCCGAGCGCGTGGCCAAAACGGTCGTTGGTCTGCTTGAAATGATCGAGATCGAAAATAAGCACGGAGATCGCGTCGCCTCGACGATCGGTCTCCTGATCGAACAGGTCGGCGGCCTCGAACAGCGCGCGCCGGTTGGGTAGTCCGGTCAAGGCGTCGGTCAGCGCCTCCTTGCGGCGCTCCATGGTGCTGCGTTCCTTGGCCAGGGCGAGCACCGTGAAGGCGACCGCGACACGCAGAAGCATCGCGACGAGAAGGACCGCAGGGAACCACATGCTTGCGCCCACCCATCGCGCTTCGTGGAGCGGCATGGCGAGGTCGAGCGGCAGCCACAAGAGAAGACAAAAACCGAGAATTGCGAGCAGGCCCACGGCCAGCCAGCGGGACGCCGGCTGCTCCCCCTTGGCCTGGACGAACTGGAACGCGGTGGCGAAGCTATAGAGGGCGAGCGTCGCGCAAAGGGCGTTGAGGCGATAATCGAAGGATTGCAGAAAACTCGATTGCGCGGCAAGCAGGTAACCGGCGGGCCCGAGAAGGACCCAGAAAGCATGCGCGCGGCGCTGGGCGTATTCCCGCGCCGCTTTCCACTTGATGGCGTCGCCAAGGATGAGGACGGCGCCGGCGACGGCCAAGGGGACATCGGCGGAGAACAAGACCGCCATCATCGCCAGGCCGGCGGCTTGGATGAGGAGCGCCACTCCCCACCACAAGAGGAGCCGGCTTTCCCGGCCACGCACCCAAATGGCAAGCAGGACCACGCCGAGGATGGCGGTGATCGTCACGTGCACGGCCGATATCGTCAGCAGGTCGAGTTGCATGAAGGGCCGAGAACCGATCAGGGTTGGGTGAGGCTGGCGGAGCCCATTTTAGGCGTCCTCGCAGCAAGTTGCATGGGTCGGCTAAGTTCATAGCGAAGTTTGGGGGAACGGCGCTATAGAAACCCTAAGCAAATTTCGTGGAAGCGGCGCGCCGCACGATTCGTCAAGTCTCACCGGTTCCGGCCGAAAGCAGGCTTGCATTGCCGCCGGAGGCGGTGAGATTGGTCGAGCACACCCTCTCGCGGGCGAAGGCGTCGAGATAGTGCGGGCCGCCGGTCTTGGGACCGGTGCCAGACAAACCCTCGCCGCCGAAGGGCTGGGCGCCGACGACCGCACCGATTTGATTGCGGTTCACATAGAGATTCCCCACCCTGACGCGATCGGCCACGAACGCTGCGGTCTCCTTGATGCGGCTGTGCAGGCCGAGCGTCAGGCCATAGCCCGTTTCATTGATCGCGTCACACACCGCGCCGAGGCGATCGCCGGAAAAACGAACGACATGCAGGATCGGGCCGAACACCTCGCGGGTGAGCAAAGCGGGCGCGGCGATCTCGTAGATTGCGGGCGAGACATAGGTGCCATGGGCGTGCTCCTCGCCTAACGGCAGGTCGAGCAGTTCGCTTCCTTCGCGGCGCATGCGCGTCTTGTGGCTTTCGAGCGCGGCACGAGCGTCGGCGTCGATCACCGGACCCACATCCGTCGCATAGTCGAACGGATCGCCGATCTTGAGTTCCCGCGCGGCACCCAGCAGCATGGCAAGCATCTCATCGGCGATGTCATCCTGGAGGAACAGGATGCGGAGCGCCGAGCAGCGCTGGCCGGCGCTGTTGAAGGCGGACGCGAGCGCATCGTCGGCCACCTGCTCCGGCAGCGCGGAGGAGTCCACGATCATGGCATTGAGCCCACCGGTCTCGGCGATCAGCTTGGCGATCGGGCCCTCGCGCGCGGCAAGCAGGCGGTTGATGATGAGGCCGGTCTCGGTGCTGCCGGTGAAAGCGATCCCATCGACGCGATGGTCTCTTGCGAGCGCGGCGCCGACCACCTCGCCTCGTCCCGGCAGGAGATGGAGCACGTCAGGCGGAATGCCGGCGCGATGCATCAATCTCACCGCGCGCGCCGCAATCAGCGGTGTCTGCTCGGCGGGCTTCGCCACGACCGCGTTGCCCGCGGCGAGCGCGCCCGCGATCTGGCCGGTGAAAATGGCGAGTGGAAAGTTCCAGGGCGAGATTGCCGCGAAGACGCCGCGTCCATGCAGGCTGAGCACGTTCTCTTCGCCGGTTACGCCCTTTAGGACTTGCGGCTTCGAGAACCCCTGCTGAGCTTGCGCCGCGGCGTAACGCAGATTGTCAACGGCCTCGCGGAGATCGCCTTGCGCATCTTGAAGCGTCTTGCCGCCCTCGCGCACCAGAAGCGCCATGAGCCCCGCGCGGTCCGCCTCGAACAAATCGGCCGCGCGATCGAGGAGGCTCGCGCGCGCGTCCCCGCCCAGGCGATCCCAGTCGTTGCAGGCGGCTCTTGCCGCATCGAGCGCCGTGTCGATCGCTTCCGGAGTTGAACTGCGGCAGACGCCGACCACGACCCGCCTGTCATGCGGCGACGTGATCCAGGTGACTTCGCCGTCGCTCTCGCGCCCCTCTCCCGTGACGATGGGACTGGCTTCCGCCGGATGGCCAAGCGCGCGCCGCATCGCTTCGAGCAAAGGCTCGCGTGCCGATCGCTCAAAGAGCGGCAGGCCGAGGCTATTTTTCCGCTCAGGCAGGTAGAGATTTGGGGGAACCGCGATTTGCGGGTTGGCTTTGGGGGAGGTGGAAGCCGCCTTCTCGACGGGATCGGCGACGATCGCGGCGATCGGCGCCTCGTCGTCGGCAAGCCTGTTGACGAAGGACGTGTTGGCCCCGTTCTCGAGCAGTCTGCGCACGAGATAAGAGAGAAGGTCGCGATGCTCCCCGACCGGGGCATAGATGCGGCACGGCTTGCCGAGGCGCTTCGGATCCACGACTTCGCGGTGCAGCGCCTCGCCCATGCCGTAGAGCCGCTGGAACTCGTAAGGCGCATCGCCCGCGAGCGCGACGATCGCCGCGATGGTGTGGGCATTGTGGGTGGCGAATTGCGGATAGAAGAGATCGGGCTTGGCAAGCAGCGCGCGGGCCGCGGCGAGATAGGCGACGTCGGTGTTCACCTTGCGCGTGAAGACGGGATAAGAGGCGAGCCCCGCTTCCTGCGCCCATTTGATCTCGCTGTCCCAATAAGCGCCCTTGACGAGACGCACGGGGATGCGCCGGCCGGCCGCCTGTGCCACCGCGCCGAGCCAATCGATCAGCGGCAACGCGCGCTTGCTGTAGGCCTGCACCGCAAGCCCGAGCCCGTTCCAATGGCCAAGCGACGGATCGGCGAAGAGCGGCTCCAGTAATTCCAGCGAGAGGTCGAGCCTGTCGGCCTCCTCCGCATCGATGGTCAGCGGAAGCCAGGCGTCGCGCATGAGGTGCGCGAGCCGTGCAAGGCGCGGCACGAGTTCCAATTTCAGGCGCTCGCTTTGCGAAGGCCGGTAGCGCGGGTGAAGCGCCGAAAGCTTGACCGAGAGACCGGGGCGCGCGGCGAGAATATCGTCGCTCCGCGCCGGCGGCGGGCCGGCCCAGACCGCGATCGCCGCGGCGGCTCGCTCATAGCGATCAGCGTATCGTCCGGCGTCAGGACCCGTGCGCGCCGCCTCGCCCAGCATGTCGAAGGAGAAGCGATAGCCAAGCGCCGCTTCGTCCCCCGCATTGTCGAGCGCTTCGCCGATGGTTTGGCCAAGCACGAATTGGCCGCCCAGAATGCGCATCGCCTGGCGGAGAGCGCTCCGGATGACGGGCTCGCCGCTTCTTGCGATCAGGCGCTGGAGCATGCTCGCGACACCGGTCTCGTCACCCTCGCCCCAATCGAGGAGGCGCCCGGTCAGCATCAGGCCCCAGGTCGAGGCGTTGACCAGGAGCGAGTCCGAGCGGTCGAGATGTCGCGACCAGTCGCCCGAGCCCACGGTCTCGGCGATCAGCCGGTCCGCGGTTTCGCTGTCGGGAATGCGCAACAGGGCCTCGGCGAGGCAGAGCAGCAGCACCCCCTCCTCGCTCGAAAGCCCATATTCGTGCAGGAACGAGTCGACCCCGCCCGATGTCTTGCGGCCCGCGCGCGCCGCCTCGACCAAGCGCGTGGCGAGAGCCTCGATGCGCCGCGCTTGCTCCGGGCTGACACGGGCCCGTGCGATCGAGGCCTCGACCATACCGTCTTCATCGGCGAGAAGGGCCTCGCCGATGGCGCGGCGCGTCGGAAGATCGGCGCCCGGTCCGCGATGGCCGCTCGGAGTCTCCATGTCATAAGTCTAGACCTTGGGGTCGCGGTCTTCGAGATGCCCGTCGATTGGAGGGAGAACAACTCTGTGGCCGCCTTGCATCAGCACGGCGCTCATCGTCTTGACGGATGGAACCCGGTCATCTTCACTACGTTGTGCGAAAGTAGCGTTGCGTTGATGGGTGCGGCGGGGGATGGCCAGTTACTCGAAGCGTGGCGGCCTGCTGCGGCCAGCCACCGATCGGTCTTTCACCGATGTGTCAGCAGACTGGGCTGAAGGCGCTGATTTCAACCTAGAAACTTCGCAGGCCGGCTTTGCCAAGCCGGGCGCCCAGGCGAAGACATCCTCCCCCACGCCCTGCGATGGCCGCCGCGACGGCGCCGACTTTCGCTATGCGCGGCTCGATCGCGCCGAGCTCGCGGCCGCCGATTTCCGCCATGCCGCGTTCGACCACGCAAGCCTCGCCGGCGCCAACCTGGCCGAAGCGAATTTGAGCGGCGCTCTGCTCGAGCATGTCGATTTTTCCGGCGCGAATCTTGTCGACGCGCATCTGGAGAAAGCGAGTCTGCGCTTTGCGACCCTGGCGAGGGCGGAGCTTCCGGGCGCCGATCTATCGGGCGCCGATCTTCGCTACGCACGCCTCACCGCAGCCGACCTTGCCAAGGCGAATCTCAGCTTCGCCCTTCTCGATTACGCCGATCTCTCCGGCGCCGATCTTGCCGGCGCGCAGCTGCGCGGCGCGCATTTGCGCTACGCCAAGAACCTGACGCC
>CAYMJW010000040.1:0-18502 GCA_964390455.1 uncultured Methyloceanibacter sp.
GCGAGCTCGATGCGCTGCTGGCGACCGGCGAGATGGTCTCGACCGCGCTGCTGGCCATGGCCCTGCGCCAGCGCGGCCGCAGCGCCCGGTCCTACAACGCCCTGCAATTGCCGATCGAGACCACCGGCCCGGCGGGCCGCGCCCGCATCGCGAGGGTCGAGTGCGCGGCGCTCAGGCAGGACCTGGCGGCCGGCACCGTGCCGGTGGTCGCGGGCTTCCAGGGTCGCGGCGAGAACGGCGACCTGACGACCATCGGCCGCGGCGGTTCCGACACCACCGCGGTCGCGCTCGCCGTGGTCCTGAAAGCCGACGAGTGCCAGATCCTGACCGACGTGGACGGCGTCTACACGACCGACCCGCGCATGGTGCCCGAGGCCCGCCGGCTGGCGCAGGTCAGCTTCGAGGAGATGCTCGAGCTGGCGGGGCAGGGCTCGCGCGTGCTGCACCTGCGCTCGGTCGAGTTCGCCGCGCGCCATGGGATGAAACTGCGGGTACTGTCGAGCTTCGAGCCCGGACCCGGCACACTGATCTGCGAGGAGGACCCGAACGTGGAAGCCCCGGTCGTCTCCGGCATCGCCTTCAACCGCGACGAGGCCGAAATTGCCATTACCCGCGTGCCGCATGCGCCGGGCGTTGCCCACGCGCTGCTGAAGCCGGTGGCGGACGCCGCGATCGAGGTGGACATGATCGTGGTCAATGCCCCGCGCGGGGACACCGTGGACCTGTCCTTCACCGTGCACCGCGACGACTACACGCGGGCCCTGGCGCTGACCGGCAAGGCCGCGGCGCAATACGCCGGCTCCGCAGTCGCCGGCGACGACCGGGTCGCCAAGCTCGCGGTCGTCGGCAGCGGCATGCGCTCGCACGCCGGGGTCGCGGCAAAGCTGTTCGAGACCCTCGGGCGGGAGGGAATCAACGTCCGCCTGGTCTCGACTTCCGAAATCAAGGTGAGCGTTCTGGTCGCGGAGAAGGACCTGGAACGCGCCGTGCGGGCGCTACACACCGCCTACGGACTGGACCGGCCTGCAAGTTCTTGATTTAACATAATAATGCGCGTATTTGACTTGTGGTATCATTTTTGCCGATTATGCGCGCGGCCTGAAATAACAAGTACCCACGCAGAGGGAGCTCCGTGTCATGTTGATTCTGACCCGTCGTGTCGGAGAGGCACTGATGATCGGTGACAACGTCACCGTCACGGTCCTCGGCATCAAGGGCAATCAGGTACGCATCGGCGTCCTGGCACCGAAGGAAGTCGGCGTACACCGCGAAGAGATCTACGAACGCATCCGGCACGAAAAGAGCGGCGACGACGCCGATACCCCAGCCACGGCCATCGCGGCCGGCTGAACCACCACCGATCTGCGACCTTTACCGGGCGACCGCCCGGCCCGTATCATTTGCGCCCCCTCCGGGTCCGGAGGACCAATCCGGAGAGATGGCCGAGTGGTCGAAGGCGCACCCCTGCTAAGGGTGTATGGGTCAAAAGCCCATCGAGGGTTCGAATCCCTCTCTCTCCGCCAATTTTTCCCTGAAACTCGGGCTGGATTAAACCCGAAAGGCGTGCTGGTTGGCATGATCTCGCACTTCGCGAAGCCGGTCGCTGACGCGACGTGATTACGATCCATCTTCCTCCACCGGATTCTTCGATTTAGCGCAGCTCGCGTCACTTCGCGGTCAATTGGAATCCAACTTCTCTCGCTACTCAAGTGCTTGTGGAAGTCGAGACGGCCTCTAGGCACTTCTCGATTCAGCGCGATAGCTAGAGTCGCGCGACGGGCCGCCAATGGCGCGCAGGCGTGATGAACTGTCTGTCGGCACTGAGCGTTGCAAAGCCGATCAATCCTGCGCACCAGCATTCGGCTCGCCGGGACTGCGGCCAGTCCAGCACATCCACAGGTTCGCTGAGCGGATTGAGCTGCAGCCGAGTGAATCCCGGCTTGAACGCGCCCGTGACGATACCGATCGCCGCGCCAGCCGCCAATGCGCCGGCCGCCGTAGTCAGGTAGCCCACGGTGTTGAGCTGCGGTACGTCCTTCCAGTAGCCGCCCGGATCCTCGCCACGCGCAAGGGCTTCACGCGCGGCGGCCTGCCGCGATCGACGCTCGTCGGCCGACATGAGCTCCTGCCCGATGCGCTGCCAATTGACCATTCCACGGCACGCCGCGCAGGGTAGGTCAGGACCAAACTGCATGAGCTGAATCGTCTGGCCGGTCACGATCCCTTCGGCGCCCTCAAGTGACACGCCCGAGTCGATGACGGGCACAAGGTAGCGGCACGCCATCTCGCTCAGCGCAAGCCGGGCATGCTGCTGGTCCGTGCAGCTCAGGATCACATCAGCGCGCGCCAGGGCATCGACAACTTCGTCCTGCGGTACACGGCCGACAATCCCTTCGAATCGAATGTCAGTATCGATCGCGGCTACGTGGTCGCGGGCGATCGCGACTTTGGTCATGAGCGCGGCCACGTGCAACGGGGACGATCCATGCACCCGCTCGAGGTTAGAATCATCGATCGTGTCAGGATCGACTACGATCAGGTGTCCAACACCCGCGCGTGCGAGCACTTCGATTGCGGGCGATCCAGTTCCGCTTGCGCCAACGACGGCGATGGTTGCGTTCCGGATTCTCTGCCCCGCCCGGCGTCCGAATCCGGCCGCCAGGCGTGCCACGCGTTCTTCACGGAGGGGGACATGAGCGGCCTGGCGCGTGCCGACCCACGTGGGGAGTCGTTGTCCCTGTAGCGCGAATCGGGACACAGGCGTCCAGCTGCCTTCATGCCATACGCGACCGCTGACGGCGAAGTCGCCGTCGACTTTCGACACTATGAGGCTCAGGTATGGCCGCTCAGGTGCGAATCCCTGCAAGTAGTCAGCATAGTACTCATCCATCTCATCATCGATCGCACTGGCGATGGGAAGGTATTCGTGGGGATGTGAATGGACAAGGCCAACGGCGAAAGGATGCTGCTCTGATGCCAAGGCGATGCGCAGGGAATAGGGTTCCTGAATGGCGACATTGCCGACCCGCTCGTCGAGATCGCCGGCGAGCGGTGGATCGATACCGGCCAGCGTGAAGACGAGCGCATTCGATGTCCTGCGCCAGCCGAAACGCAGCCAGCTCGCCCACTCGTGCTGCGGGTATCTGGAGAAGAGCAGGGCGCTCAGCTGCTCCCACTGATTCCGGGCGAAACGGACGATGATCAGAGGCGATGCAGCCATGCGAGGAGATAATCGAGGTAAGTGTGAAATCCGTGCACAAGCGGATCGTAGGGTGGTCCGCCTCCGTTGCTGTGTGGGTGATAGGACGCGAGTTGCCATTCGCGGCCGTCCGCAGTCACGTTTCCCTGATTGTTCGCCCCACCCGCGACGTGGCGGAGGAGCGGCGAGCCGAGGGGCAATCCCGCAAGATCGATCGGCGGTCCCGGATGACCGTCGGGCACGGGAACGATTACGTCGGTCTCCGTCGGCAGGTTGAGGCGGGCGCCGGCGGTCGGCAGTTCGCGGTAGATGACAATGGGTCGCGACGCATTGAGGAGTAGCGAAGCGACCTGTCCGCCGTCAGCGAGCATTTCAAGTTCCCGTTCAATGCGCTCGACCAACATGTCAACCGCCTTCGACGACGCGACGCGTCACCAGGAAATGTTCGCCGCCTTCGATTTTGAGTGGCTGGTTCATGCCGACCTCACCCTCGAGAGGCGGCTTCTCGCGGCGCACGACGGCGACATCCGGGGGCACCCTGACGAGCGACGCGATCTCCTGGCCGGTCATCTCCCTCTTGACGCCATCCGAGGTCCCGAAGCGGCGGCGATTTACGAAGATATGGAAATTGTGTTCGTTCGACATATTTCTAACCCGTTGATTTTCGAAGCTGGTTGATCTACGATATCGACTATTACGCTACTACAGCGTAGATAGTCTATATACGAGTTAGTAGCATGTCAAGAGTGGAAATCAGCCGTGCGCTGCCACAGCAACTCGTCGCGCAGCGCGAACGCCGCGGGTTAACCCAATCCCAACTGGGGGCAAGAGCCGGCATAGCAGCCGGTGCCATTTCGCACTTCGAGACCGGCCAGCGATTACCATCGCTCGAGTCGCTCGTGCGCTTGGCAGAGGCTTTGGAATGCTCACTCGATCAGCTGCTGGGGAGGCAGACGCCCGAACAGGCCGCGCAGCATATGGCGCTGATTGACCCGATATTCGCCCGGGCGTCGCGGTCGGATGCACAGACTCTGGATGCCGTGCGGCGTGTCACCGCCGCGCTGCTTGATCAAAAGATGAAACCTGGAGGGGACGATGCATGAGAAGCCACGTGACGAAGGCAAGGCTGCTCGCAACAATCAACCGACTCGCGCCGAAGAAACCTCTGTGACGCGGCAGTCACAAGTGACGGTGGTACAGCCGCTCGACCTACCGGCCGCCCGCAGGGCGGTCGCTGAAGTCGTTGCAGCGGAACTTCAGAGTGAAGTCATCTCGGCCGACGTACTGAATTTCAGGATGAAATGAGAGTCCGTGTCCAAGCCGTTCGAATATCCCCCGCGGACAGTCTCGGTTTACGCATTCGACGGCACGCTCGAAAAGCACTACACGCGTCCCGATGGCGCGCTGCACGATTGGCCGCCGGTGCAGGTGGACTACCTAGGGGCGTATCTCGCTACGCTCGATTGCAAAACGGTCATTGAAGAAGACCACTACATCGACCGCGATTACATCGAGGACTTCTCCCACTTCCACTCGCGCAGTCTCCGGAATTACGACAATCACTGCCGGAGACTGCATTTCTTTTCCCGCGCGCTCAAATCTGAAGAGTGGAGGGGGTTTCTCGCACGTGCCCGCGAGGACTACGACGCCGTTTGCCGCGAGCTGACTGCCGACTATCTCGGCTTTACAGTCATTCGGCCGCTCCCAGGGCGGCCGGTCGGGCGAACCGTCTTGGAGAGTCTGGGGGCTCAGGCAACAAATCACACGCGCGACTTCAATCCTTTGCGGCGATACAAGGCGCACCTCTGCGGACTTGAGCTCCAGCTCCGTGCGCTCGCGTTTCAGCAGCAGGACCAAGCGGTTAGCGCCTGCGCCACGGCGGCAACTTGGTGTGCGATCCAGTCAGTCGCGCACCGCGAGCATTTGGTCACGCGCTCGCCCGCGGAAATCACGTTGGCGGCGTCCCGCTATCTGATGCTAAGCGGCCGGTCGCTGCCTTCGGAAGGACTCGGCATCCAGCAGATTTGCGAGGCAATACGAGACGCTGGATTGGCGCCCGTTTTGCTCTCAGCGACGTCACTGGAGATCGACCGCGCGAACATCTACTCGTACTTGCGCTCAGGACTGCCGGTAATTTTGACCGTCAGACAGACTGGTGCTCCGCTCGGCCAACCTGGCCATGCAATCTGTGCCGTAGGCATGAAGCTGGGCGAGTCGAGTCGCCAGTCGAATCCGGCGCGCAATTACCTAGATGCGGCTACGACGCTAGACGCGGTTTACGTGCACGACGATCGCCTCGGGCCTTACGCAGCTGCTGTGCTCGAGCCTCTGACCGTCGGCGGGCCCGACGACATTCGAACTGGTTTCCAGATCCAGATGCCTGGAGGATCCGGTCAGGTGGAAAGGTGGCAGCTAGTCGGCATTGCCGTGCCTGTTCCGAACAAGTTGCGGCTTTCGGTATCGCGATTGCGTGACGTCGGACACACAATTGGTCAATCGCTCGGGTCCGCTTTTCCGCAGTTGCGAGGCAAGCTGGTTGTGCAATCGCGCTATGGGCTAGCGACGGAGTACCTCAGGACGGGCTTTGCATTTGGTCTGTCGCCAAGCGGCCTCGAAACGCTGGTTGAAAGGACCGTGCTGTCCCGATACGTGGCGTTGGTTGAGGTGGCTGCCCTTGGTGAGCCGCTGGTCGATGTACTTTTAGACTGTACGGAAGCCGTTGAACAGCCCTCTGTGCTCGCCATCGTCAATCGTTCCAGCTTGCCTCCGGCCGGACTCAAGACCCTCGACGAGCTTGCCCAGAAATTGGCGGCTCCGTTTATTCAGTAGGGCCGCCCGCGCACGGATTTGTTGCACGAGTCGACGGCTCACATGGCTTTTGCGTTTGCACTTGTCCCTTCAGAACGCGATGGGACAAGTATTCGGTTCTGGTGCGTTGGCGGCGGGAAGGTAGCATCAACTGGTCCGGCAGGAGCCTGTGATGACCAAGCCGATTGCTCGTGACCCGATCTACCGCCGCCGGCGCTTCGAGGCGGAAATCATCGAGTTATGTGTGCGCTGGTACATCACGTATCGGCTGAGCTATCGGGACCTCGTCGCCATGATGGCCGAGTGCGGATTGCCCGTGTCTCACACCACGATCCTGCGGTGGGTGATCCGGTACGTCCCGGAGTTCGAAAAACGGTGGAGCCGACGGGCCCGAAAGGTGCACTCATCCTGGCGGGTTGACGAGACATACATCTCGGTGAGGGGAAAGTGGCACTACCTCTACCGCGAAGTCGACAAGCGCGGCAAGACCGTCGACTTTCTGCTCCGAGCTGATCGAGGCATTGCGGCGGCACAGGCATTCTTCCGTAAGGCATTGGCCACATCCCTGCCTCGGTGGCCGCGCAAGATCACGCTCGACGGGCACGCGCCGAGTCATCAGGCGCTGCGGCTTCTGCGGCGGGAGGATCCGAGGTGGAAGTACGTTATCGTCAGGAGCTGTCCCTACCTGAACAACATCGTTGAGCAGGATCATCGCGCGATCAAACGCCGCTGCGCTCCCATGCTGGGTTTCAAATCGTTTGGCAATGCAGCGATAACGCTCGCGGGCATCGAGTTGGCACATCGGATTCACAAGCGACAGTTCTCGTTCGGCCTGGGGCGCCAGTGGCGGACTCAGTCACTCAAGCAGCTTTGGGACCGGGCTCTCGTTTCAGCTTGATCTTGAATCAGAGCCGCCGAATGGCCTGTCTTCTTGTGCCGCCAGTGCACCAAAACCGGTCGCTCTGTGTATCTTGCGTGCGAGTTTGACCACGAATTCAGTCAACGCACAGCCATTAACGCGCAGTTATCTACAGCGAGGACACGACACGACCATTCGCCTCAGCGTCAATGAGCGATCTTGCCTTTTCCCAAGTCGATGCTGCGACCCGCTCTCCATCAACCAGTGCCTGATAAAACCGTCGATCACGGATCATAGCCTCAAAAGAAATGAGTGCTGCACGATGACTGTAGGTATCGGTTGAAGGCAACTCCGGTGAATAGAGCCAATGATTGCTTAGCCGAGCATCAATAAGGTCGACTGCTTCGGATGCGACAAAAAACGGAAACGAAAGTTCGTTTGGCTCGTAGATCAAGAACTGCGGCGAAGCCTTAAATGAGATGCCATAAACTACATACACCTGATTCGGATGCAGTAGGCGAGAGTCTTCGATCGTCGCGGCCTCCTTTCTTCGAACCTTCATGACCGGGAGCCTCTATTTGTCACAGATACGACTACCAGTACATGTCTTCAAACGTGTCTCCCGGCTCTTGGCGTGATCTTGCTTCACTTTTGCGTTATCGACTTTGCCCGTCGCTCGATTCCTGTCTGCATGGGTCTCTGTCCTCGTGCCGTCCGGATGTTGGCGCGATTTCGCAATCTTGTCATGGGTACCCGTTTCGGGATCATACTTCTTGTCACTCATGTCGCCACTGATGTTCTTTCCTTCGCCTGCTTCAATCTGGCCAATCGTCTCTTGCGCTGCCAGATCATCAGGGAGATCGACAGACCCCGGTACGCTGTCTGTGTCGTCAGATTCAGTGCCCTCTGATGGGGCAGCATCCGAGTCGGCAGACTCGTTGGACGAGTTCATTGCGTTCCCAACCAGCCGACTGATGTATATGCCGCCCACGTAGATGTAGTCGCCGACGCATTCGGCCACGGAGTGGCAAACTATTTGACACGAGGTATCCGTACACGTTGCGCTCATGCCACTTGGATCCAGATTGTTCATTGGATCATTGCCAACGTACGCATAGAGATTGACGTCATCCTCATACCCGATCGGATCGGTCTGCATGAACCGGCCGAGGGCGGGGTTGTAGAACCGCGCCTTGTAGTACAGGAGTCCCAGTTCGGGAATGGCCGCCTGGCCGGTATACTGGAACCGGCCGGTGTTGCTGGCAGGCGTGACGCCATAGGGGTCGTAGGCATGGATCTCGAGCTTGGCCCCGGCGGCATTGCTGGTGGCCACGATCGAGCCCTGGTGATTGGCGTGCAGGTAGCGCCGGCCGGCTGAGGAAACCGCTGCCCCCTCGTACCAGACGAGCGGCTCATCGACACCGGCGCCATGCACGTAGCGGCGCAGCAGCGTTCCGCTGGCGTTGTACTCGGCGATCAGGCGATCCCCGTCGTAGACGAACCGGGTGGTATTTGCGCCGCTCGTCACCTGGTAGAGCCGCCCGAGCGGGTCATAGCTGAGGCTGGCGTTCTTGGCCCCGCTCGCGCTCACCAGGCGGTTCTCGGTGTCGTAGCCGAAGGTGGTCGCCCCGTCCCCGGTCAGGTTGCCGTTGGCATCCCAGGTATGGGTGGTGCCCCCGACCTGGGTGTACTGGTTGCGGCCGTTGACCGCATAGCTCCTGGTCGAGCTCGCGACCGGGTACTCATAGGCATTGTTGGTGAGCGTGCGCGTGACGATCTGGCTGGCCGGGTTGTAGCCGAACCCCAGGGTGGCGTCATTCGCGCTCCCGGCGCCGTCCAGGTCGTGAGTGAGCAGGTCCAGCCGCGAGATCGGGTCATAGCCATAGCCCGTGGTCGCGCCTGTCGCATCGCGGTCGAGCTGATCGCGCCGGCCCTCGCCGTCGTAGAAGATCGAGGCCAGCGTGATCGAGGGGCCGTTCTCGGACAGGTGGAAGAGCCGGTCCGCGGTATCGTAGGCATACTCGAAGAACGCCCCGTCCGGGTGCGTGATCCGGGTGCGGTTGCCGCGCAGGTCGTAATCCGACGTCACGGTGCGCGCGGTGCCGCCCATGTTGCTGCTCGAGGTCCTGAGCCACCCAAACCCGTCGTACGTGTTGGTGACGCCAGCGCCGCTGTCCGAGCTGAAGCGCGCATAGGTCAGAAGGCCCCGCACCTCGTAGCCGTGATACACGCTGTAACCCGGCGCGCCGCTGGCCGAGGCCGGCACGGTCTTGATCCGCATGCGGTTCAACGCATCGTAGGAATACGTGATGGTGCGGCCGTCGCGCTTGCGGAGCGAGATGCGGTTGCCGACGGCGTCGTAGCTGTACTGCTCGTAATCGGTGGTGCTCGACTGGCCGGCGCCGGTCGTCGCTACCGGAAACCGCAGCTTGAACATGCGATCAAATCCGTCGTATTCGAAGGTGCTTAGGTTGTTGTTCGCGTCCTTCACCGTCTGGCGTTTGCCGTTCGTCGTGTAGGTGTAAGTGGCGTAGTTCTGCTGCAGCGGCGTGCCATAGCCGCGCTGCACTTGCAGCAGCTGGCCCGCCGCGTCGTAGACGTTGCGCGTAATGCGGTCCGGGCCGAAGCTGCCCTCCGTCCCCAGGCTGCAGGCGCTCGTCGGCAGCGATACGAAAACGGCCGGGTTCATGCGGCGTGCTTCACATTCCATCCGACCGCGCGCATTGAACGTGCGCTGCACGAGCATATGGGCGGTGCCGGCCGCGGATACAGTCTCGAGCTTCGGGTTGCGCCAGTCATCATAGGCGTGATCGATACGGCGAAAGACGGTGAGCGAGGTGCTCAACTCATTCGGGATCGAGCCTTCCTCGACGCTGACCAGCTTGTCGTCGGAGTCGCGATAGCTCGAGCGTCGCGCGAGCCGGACGCCAGTGGATTCCGCGGGGCCGATTTCCCAAGTCCGCCTGCCATAATCGTCATAGCGGAAATATCTCGCATCGCCGGTGCCGGGCAGCGGGCCGTCCTCGATCAGCAGGCGTCCTGCGTCGTCGTAGGTGTAGTGCGTCTCCAGTGTTTCGCTGCGTGCCGCATCGATCCGGCGCTCGACGGAAGGCAGGAATGTACTGCCCCAGTACTCATACTCCGTGCGGATCTCGTCGGGTGTGCCGCAGGTCGAGATGTTGCCGCACACCCGCACGACGCTCCGGCGGCTGAGTCCCGTGCTGGTCTCGTAGGTGATGATGGTCCTGCGGCGGACGCCGTTCGCATCCGCCGGGTCGGTCTGCTCGGTGAGCTGGCCCAAGGCGTTGTACTGAAAGTCAGTCTGCCGGCCGAGGCCGTCCCGGTACCACGTCGGCCGGTTGCAGAGAATGTCGAAAGTGGAGGGGAAGCAGGATGCCGTCGGGTAGTTTGCGGTCTCGGTGACCTGGCTCAAACCTGAACCGGGCTTGGGCTGCATCGTTCGCGAGGTAATGTTGCCGAAACCGTCGTAGACGACACTGGCTGCATTCCCTTCGGGGTAGGTGACGCTCTGCAGTCGATAGGCGTCGTCGAAGTCGACATTTGTGGCCCGCCCGAGCGAATCCGTGATCTTCCAGATCACGTTGCGAAAGTCGTGCGTCTCTATGTCGTAGATCGCGCTGTAACTGTTCGGGCCGGTGACCGTGACGCGATCGTAGAGATAGCTGTTCAGCGTTTGACCATTGCGCAGATTCGTGTACGCGTAGTTCCACAGGACGCTGTCCCGCGTGACCGAGTTGACGACGTCGTAACCGGGCAACGCCGTGACCTGCAGGGTGGGCGACGCTTCTCCCGGGAGAGTAACCGTGCCCGACGATCGCTCGAGGCCCGCGCCGAGCTTGTTTGCACATCCCTGGCAGGTGAAAACCCGCCCGCCCAGGTCGGTGATGGTCGACCCGTCCAGACTGTAGGTCAGGCGGCCGAGCGGCGTCGTTGGTGCCGTGCTCTTGTACAGCGTCGCCTGCAACGGCGAGCCCCAGTACCCGCTCTGGAGGTCGCTGGAATGGTACGTGATCGAAATGAAATAGCCGAGATTGCTGGTGACGGTATTCGGCCGATAAAACGTTTGCAGGTACGGAGGCCCCGGAACGGTCACGGTGTCGTAAGCAAACGTGATGACCTCGCCGTTCGGGTAGCTCACCGACGACGCGTAAAAGACCATCGAAAACGGGTTGCCGGTGGTCGTGACGTGCTCGAGGTTGAACTGGTAGCGCTCACCGGATCCGCCGCGCCAGTAGACGTTCGCATTCGGAACGTAGACGGAGCCGCTACTCGTGATGCTTGTGCAGTCGAAGTCGGGGCAGCGGAATGACTCCGAGGTTCCAGTAATTGTATGTACGGTGAAATTGGCCTGGACGGATGCGCCGCCCCACTGCGTTCCCTTCACGTAGGGCGCGGAGTTCTGGACGTAGTCAAAGCGCAGATTCGGTGCGGCCGGTACGGACAAGACGGGTATCTGAAGACTGGTCTTGCCGCTCACGATGTTCACGTTGTTGTGATCGGATTCAACCCGCAGCGGGGAGATCACTTCGGGGACTTCCTGTTGTGCGCGAACGTTCAGGCTGCCAGCCAGCAGGAAGATCGCAAGCACGCCGCGCAGGATGCTGGGGCGCTGGATCGGGGATGTTTCGACGTTGATCGGTCGCTTCGACATCACGCTACTCTTCTGGGGGCGGAGCCGCGAAAGAGCACCCGCCGACGCAGACTTGGACGAACTTGATAGGCGAATAGCCGCTGCAACCCGCCGCATTGCACGCCTTGGCTTTGTACTCGTACTCGCCGTTCGGCTTGTTGCTGAAGCTCTTGGACGCGGCCGTCCCGTCGTGCACTTTTGAGAATGAGCCGCCGAAAACGCTTTCCCAGAGCTCGTAGCGGGTTGCGCCACTCGAGGTACTCCACGAGATCGTGTAGTTGCCGGTCGTGTTCATCGAGGGACCGCTGATCGTCCCTGGTGGCGCAGGCACCCCGAGGCTCACCACGATCGCATTCGCGCCGGTGCGATAGCCGCCGCATAGGCTTCCGTTGCAAGCCCGAACGCGGTAGTAGTACGAACCGTTGCCCTTGCCCGAAATCGCCTTGCTGAGCGCGGTGCCGCTGTAGGCAAGCGTCTCACCGGTGAATCCCGAGTTGGTCGCCTCGTAGAGCTGGTAGGCGGTGACCGTGCCGCTCGCTGCGCCCCAGCTGATCGTGTAGCTGCCGGTGCTGCTGCTGGACGGCACCGTGATCGAGGCCGGGATCCCGGGCGGCGTTCCGGATGCGACCTCCGCCCGATTGCCGGCCGCATCGAGCGTATAGGTGATGACGCTGCCATCGGAGCGAGTGACTTTCGTCAGCCGCCCGAGCGCGTCGTATTCGTAGTTGACGGTGTCGGCAAACGCTGCCGGGAAGGCGCCGGTCAGAAGGGGCAGCAGCAGGCACGCCAGGAAGACTCGCTTATTCGCGGCTCGCGTCGGCCGGTGGCGAGAGCCAGCAGCGATCCAGGCGGCGATGCGAAGGTACCCCATCCCTGGTCCCCTGAAGCCCGTATGACCGGGCTGGCAATTAGTAACGCGCTCGTTGCGCGGAAGTCAACAGGAATTGCAACCCACGCACCGCGATTTCGAATTCCGCCACCTGGGCGTAGGTTCCTGCCGGGCGAACCCCGGTGAGTGCGCGTCGATTTGCCCTGACACCCGTTTGAAGTCGACGTTGAAAAGCAGCGGCAGACGCAAGTCGCGCTGGCTGAAGCAACGGCCGCGCTTTAGCGAGGAATCGACGCGCTACATGGAGCCGATCCCGAGCCGCGAGCTTCTGGTCAAGCAGCTCGAGCAGGCCGGGAGACCGCTTGCGTAACCGCACGATTGCAGCAGCATTGTTTTCGACCGGTTCAAGGTCGCGACCAAACAACTCTAGGACTGTTGACAGCCCTTTCCAGTCTGACTTTGCTTGGCTGATTCTGATGGTATGAAAATTCAAGGCATTGAGAAAATTGTTGTGAAACAATACCCTACGTGATGATATTGATTCCTCTCTCTCCGCCAATTTTTCCCTGAAACTTCGGCTGGAATTGAGCCTGAAATACATGTAATGGGCACGACGCCCGAACCACTGTGAACAAATTCCGAGCGCAGCTCTAAGAATAATTCCAGCCAACTTTTCTAGGTACCAGCCGACCCTCAAATCGCCAGGCAGGTCAGCCGAAGCCTGTGTCGCGGCCAGGATCAAGCCGGCAATTGGATTCCATGCATTACGACACACCTATGCAAGCTTGCTCGTGCAGCACGGAACCCCACTGGCCATCGTTGCCCATGCGCTCGGTCATGCCGATACCCGCATGGTTGACCGGCACTATGCGCACCTGGCGCCTTCGCACGTCGCGGCCGCGATCCGCGCGAATCTGCCGGTCATCGGCGCCCAGATCGATTCGAAGGTGCGCAGGCTGCGGAAGTGACCGTGACGGCCGAATCAGGACTGCTGTAACGAGGCGATCAGCGGACAACTCACCTTGCCCGAAGTATTGCGACACCGTGCAGCGAGCCTGGTCAGGGTCGCTTCAATGCGGCGGAGACCGTCGAGTCGAGTGCGCACTTCGGCGAGCTTGCGTTCCGCCTGCTCACGAGCCTCCTTGCAGTGCGACCCATCCTCAAGCTTCAATAACTCTGCGACTTCGTGCAGGCTGAATCCCAACCGTTGCGCAGACTTGATGAAGCGTACGCGAGCAAGGTCAGCGTCGCCGTATCGACGAATGCTTCCCTGCGCGCGATCTGGTTCGCGCATCAGACGCTTGCGCTGATAGAAGCGGATCGTTTCGACGCGGACGCCGGCAGCCCCCGCCAAGACGCCGATGGTGAGTGATTCGGATCCTTTGCGAATGGGCTTGACTCCGTACTTAAGTACGGAAGTAGCTTAAGGCATGAATCCAGATTTCCAAAATGGCCGTTCCGACAAAACGGGACTGTGCGCACTGCTGACGGGAGGGCTCGCAGGCGTTCTCGCGTCGGCCTGCTGCCTGGGGCCGCTCGTGCTGATCACCTTGGGCGCGTCAGGCGCGTGGATCGGCAATCTGACCGCCCTGGAGCCTTACCGCCTGGGTTTCATCGCGGCCGCCGGCATCGCCCTGTTTTTCGCGTGGCGACGCATCTGGCGGCCCGCCGCTGCCTGTGAACCCGGACAGAGCTGTGCCGTACCTCGCATCAACCGCAGCTATAAGGCGCTGTTCTGGGTGGTCGTGGCACTGATTGTTGTGGCGCTTGGATTTCCGTTGATCGCGCCCTTGTTTTATTGAAGGAGACGCCCGTGAGCAAACAGTTCGCCGCGCTGATGCTGACCCTCATGTCACTGCCGGTCCTGGCGGCAGACCAGACTGTCACGTTGTCGGTGCCAGGGATGAACTGCGCGGCTTGCCCGATCACGGTCAAGAAGGCGCTTTCCAAGGTCCCGGGCGTCAGCAAAATCGAGATCAGCCTCGACAAGCGTGTGGCGACGGTGATGTTTGACGACGCTCGCACGAGTGTCGATGCCTTGACGCATGCGACCGGGGAGGCGGGCTACCCCTCGAGGCTTGCAGAGATCGCGAAGTGAGCAGGGTCATCCTGGAGTCGACACTGACCTGTCCGTCCTGCAAGCACGCCGAGACGGAGACGATGCCCACGGACGCCTGCCAGTGGTTTTACGAGTGCGAGCAATGCCACACGATGCTCAGTCCCAAGCCGGGCGACTGCTGTGTGTACTGCTCTTACGGCACGGTGCCATGCCCGCCCATTCAGGAGCGAACCGAAGCCGGACGCTGCTGCAGCGATGCCGGGCCTCCCTCGCGGCAGTCGGCACGGTGACGCAAGCAAAACGTGGACGGCTTCACGTTTGCTCAGCCGAAGCGCAAATGAAATTTTCGTTCAGTTCAGCGTGGGGCGTTGAATAAAAGGGGGGCGTTGAATAAAAGGGGGGCGTTGGGCGATACTCTCCTGGAATGATCCGTTCCCACTCCATGCGATCCTGGATTGCGCTGCTGGCGCTGGCGAGCTTTGCCGTGCCGGCCATCGGCGCGCATCTGCATCTGTGCCTCGACGGGGCGGGGACCGAGCCGCCCACGAGCGTGCATGTCGCCGATATCTGTGCCCATCATCCGGAGAATGCGGCATCTGATCTTCACGATGTCGACGTGAGCCTCGATCGCGAGACTTTGGCCAAGAAGTCCGGCAGTCAGCAGGATGCCGAGAAATTCCTGCCGGCGGCGCCAGTACTGTTTGTACGGCCGGTGGCATCGACTGTTGATCTCCCGCGCGGACCCCAGGCCACCATCGTTCGCGCCGTCCCATACCGGATTCTTCCGCCACTGCGGGCGCCACCCGTTTAAGCCTCCCTGCGTTTCTTGACGAGTTGTTTGGTCGGCGCTGACCGCGCCGGCCTTTGCCTCGGGAGGCAATCATGTGTTTTTATCCTGCGCGCCCCTGTGGGCTGCGTATCGGCACCATTGGGCTGATAGCAGCGGCGATACTCTCGACCGCAGCCGCGGCGACCGAATCGGGCTCGGCTGACACGCCGGCGGCAGAACCGGCGGGCACACTGACCCTCGAGGGTGCCATCGCTGCCGCGCTCGCCCGAAATCCGGACCTCGCGGTCAGCGAGTTCACGCTGAAGGCCGCCGATGCGCGCGCGGTGCAGGCACGCCTGCGGCCCAATCCGGAGTTGTCGGTCGAGCTGGAGAACTTCGCCGGTGGCGGCGCCCTGCAGGGCACCGATGGTCTGGAGAGCACGCTCAGCCTGAGCCAGGTGGTTGAGTTGGGCGGGAAGCGTCGGCTGCGCACGGATTTCGCGCTGATCGACCGGGACCTGCTGGGCATCGAACGCCAGGCTCAGCAGTTGGACGTACTGGCCGAAGTTACGCGCCGATTCATCGCCCTCGTCGCGGCACAGGACCGCGTCGAGCTTGCGCGGACGACGAGCGAAATTGCCCAACGCACGCACGACGCAATCGTCATCAGGGTGCAGGCGGCCCGGTCGCCGGAAGCCGAGCGCCGCCGGGCCGGCATCGCGCTGACACGCGCCCGAGTGGAAGTGCAGCAGGCCGAAAGTGAGCTGCGTGCGGCCCGGCAGGCGCTGGCGGCGCTCTGGGGCAGCAGGCAGCCGGCCTTTACCGATGCCAGCGGCGACCTTCTGACGCTCAAACCCGTCCGGCCGCTCGAGGGGTTGCTGGCGGAACTTGAAAACAATCCGGACTATCTGCGTTTCGCCTCAGAGGCGCGGCTGCGCGACGCCGAACTGCGCCTCGCGCGCGCACAGGCGCGTCCCAACGTCGTATTCGGCATCGGTGCGCGCCGCTTCGAGGAGACGGGCGACACGGCGCTGGTTGCCGGATTCTCGATTTCCCTGCCGGTGTCGGATCGTAACCAGGGCGGCATACGTGAAGCAGTCGTGCGCCGGTCTCAGACCGATGCGCAGCAACGCGCTGCACTGACGCGGGCGCACGCGACCCTGTTCGGTCTCTACCAGGAGCTGACGGCAACACGCATGCGCGTCGAAACCCTGCGCAGTCAGGCGCTCCCGGAGGCGCAGCAGGCGCTCGAGCAGACGCTGTACGGCTACGAACGCGGCCGTTTTTCCTATCTCGAACTCGCGACTTCGCAGCAGGAGTTGCTCGACCTGCGCGCGGCAATCATCGATGCGGCGGCCGGCTACCACCGCGTACTGGCAGAGATCGAGCGACTGACCAACGCCCCACTGGTACTGGAATCGACATGAATCCCAAGCGAGAACACATGAAACCGACCGTCACGCTATTGCTGTCATTGCTTGCGCTCGCACTCTCCGCGTGCGGCAGTGAGCCGGCCGCCGGTTCAGGGGACTCCATGGTCGCGGAGCAGGCGCCGGAGAGTCGCGCGGATGAGGAAGGAGGCGAAGCTGATCGGATCCACTTGACGCCGGAACAGATCGCAAACGCGCGGATCGGCCTCGAAATCGCCGGTCCGGCCAGCGTGCGGGAGCGCCAGCCGCTCTACGGCGTCATCGCTCCCAATGCCGAGCGAGTGCGCGACGTCACTGCCCGGTTTCCTGGGGTCATTCGCAGCATCACGAAGCGCGTGGGCGACGCCGTGCGGCAGGGTGAGACGCTCGCAACCATCGAGAGCAACGAGAGCCTCCAGACCTATGCCGTCGTTGCGCCGCTCAGCGGCGTCATCACCGCGCGCAATGCGAACCCCGGCGAGAACTCCGGCGACAAAGCCCTGTTCACGGTCGCCGACCTGTCGACAGTATGGGTCGAGCTTTCGCTGTTCCCGCGCGACATCGCGAAGGTGCGTGTCGGTCAACCGGTCCGCGTCAAAGGCGCGGACAACGCGCTGAGTGCCGAAGGCACAGTAGTCTATGTCGCGCCGTTCGGCAGCAGCACGAGCCAGACACTCAACGCACGCGTGTTGCTCGACAACGCGGACCGGCGATGGCCGCCCGGACTCTATGTCACCGCGGAACTGACGCTGGCGACGACGCCGCTACCTCTTGCGGTCCGGGACGAGGGCGTGCAGACGATCGAGGGGCGCTTGGTCGTGTTCGTGAGAAACGCGGAAGGATTCGAGGCCAGAACCGTGCAGCTGGGACGCAGTGACGGCGAAATCAGTGAGGTCCTTGCTGGCATCGAGCCAGGAGAGTCCTATGCAACGATCAATAGCTACATCCTGAAGGCGGAGCTCGGCAAGGGCTCGGCCGAGCACGGTCACTGAGCGGGGCCCGCAATGATTGACGCACAACTCCGCTTCTCGATTGCCCGGCGCTGGGTGATCCTGTTCCTGGTACTGGTGGTCGCCGCAATCGGCGTCTGGAATTACCAGCGGCTGCCAATCGATGCGGTGCCGGACATCACCAATGTGCAGGTGCAGATCAATACGCAGGCGCCGGGCTACTCGCCGCTGGAAGTCGAGCAGCGAATCACCTACCTGGTAGAAACGGCCATTTCCGGATTGCCGCGGGTCGAGTACACGCGTTCGCTGTCGCGCTACGGGCTGTCGCAGGTCACGGTGGTGTTTGCCGACGGCACCGACATCTACTTCGCCCGCAACCTGGTCAACGAACGTTTGCAGCAGGCGCGCAGCCAGTTGCCCGAGGGCATCGAGCCCGAAATGGGTCCGGTTGCAACAGGCCTTGGCGAGATCTTCCTGTACACCGTGCAGGCCGGCGAGAACGCGCGACAGCCGGACGGGCAGCCCTACGACGCGACCGCCCTGCGGACGCTCCAGGACTGGGTCATCCGGCCGCAGCTGCGCCAGGTGCCCGGCGTCACCGAGATCAACACGATCGGTGGGTACGAGAAGGAGTTTCACGTCACGCCCGACCCGGCGAGGCTCCTGGCATTCGGCTTGTCGTTCGAGGATGTCGTCGACGCGATCAAACAGAACAACGCCAGCGTCGGGGCGGGCTACATCGAGAGAAGCGGTGAGCAGTATCTGATCCGATCGCCGGGCCAGGTGGCGGACATTACCGGCCTTGAACGGGTTGTCGTCACCCATCGTGGTGGTGTCCCAGTGACGGTCCGCGACGTGGCGGAGGTCGCCTACGGCAAGCAGTTGCGCACAGGTGCCGCCACGCGCGATGGCAGGGAAACGGTTCTGGGAACGGCGGTGATGCTGATTGGCGCGAACAGCCGCACCGTA
>CAYMJW010000041.1:0-18202 GCA_964390455.1 uncultured Methyloceanibacter sp.
CGCTCTCCCAACTGAGCTATGGCCCCTTCAGAAACCAGAAATCAGAAATCAGAAATCAGAAACCAGAAACCAGAAATCAGACCGAAACGGGTTGGTCCCTAACACTTGAATTAGGCTGGCGATCCCGCGGGTTCAAGAAAAATGCGCCGCGCTTGAGCGGGCGCGGTTCCTTCTGGTTTCTGGCTTCTGATTTCTGATCTTGCGGGTCCAAGAAAAATGCGCCGCGCTTGAGCAGCCGCGATTCCTTCTGGCTTCTGGCTTCTGGTTTCTGGCTTCTGATTCTCGGCTTCTGATGTCTGAACCCTGAAACTCAGGGTTCCTCGCCCTTGTCGCCGCCGACGATGCTCGTCACGTCGGTCTCGCCCTCTTCCTCCTCCTCGAGAAAGGCGTTGTCGTCGTCGCCGGGCGGAATCTCCGGCGCGTCGTCGCCGAGATCGACGATCTCCTCGTCTTCGGCGATGACCGGTTCGGCGCCTGCCTCCTCGACCTCCTCCAAGCTGATGACTTCGACGGCCGGCGGCACGGGACGAACCACGACCTCTTCCACCTTTCGCGCGCCGGCCGCAGCCGCGCGTTCGCTGCGGCGCGACGGCGCCGTCGGCAGCTGATAGGCGGCTTGGCAGACGGGACAGGTGATGGGCGTCCGGTTCAAGTCGTAAAACCGCGCTCCACAGCTCGGGCAAACGCGCTTGGTCCCCCGTGCGGGTTTCGACATTGATCGTCCTCGATAGTGGCCTCGGATTGCGCTCCCCCATTGCCACGCTCCATCTGTGCTGTCAAAAGCTATCGAACGCCCGAAATCCCCGCCTGAGACGCTATGAAGCAGCCCCTGACCGCAAGCCCATCCGCACGCCTTTCGGGGCGCGTCCGGGTGCCGGGCGACAAGTCGATTTCCCACCGCGCGCTGATCCTCGGCGCGCTCGCCACGGGCACGACGCACATCACCGGGCTGCTCGAGGCCGAGGACGTCGCCGCGACGGCGAACGCCTTATCGGCGCTCGGCGCCGAGGTGGAGCGGATGAACGGCAAGGTTCTGGTGAAGGGGCAAGGCGTGGGCGGCTTGCGCGCGCCGTCCGCAGCGCTCGATTTCGGCAATTCCGGCACCGCGAGCCGCCTCATGCTCGGCGTCATCGCCGGCCACGACATGCAAGTCGAGCTGACGGGCGATGCCTCGTTGCGGTCGAGGCCCATGGGCCGGGTGCTCGCCCCCCTTGCCGCCATGGGGCTGCAAACCGAAGCGGAAGCCGATCGTGCGACGCTTCCCCTCGTCGTGCGCGGCACCTCGGACCTCTTGCCCATCGTGTACGGCCTTCCGGTGCCGTCGGCGCAAGTGAAGTCCGCCGTGCTTCTCGCCGGGCTTCATGCGCCGGGCCGGACCACGGTGGTCGAGCCGCTCCCCACGCGCGACCATACCGAGCGCATGCTTGGGTTCTTCGGCGCCGAGATCGAAGTTGAGGATCGGGGCGATGGCGCCCGCGCTGTCACGGTGTGCGGCGATGCCGAGCTCTACGGCGCGAGCATCGCCGTGCCGGGAGACCCGAGCTCGGCCGCCTTCATCATCGCCGCGGCGCTGATCGCGCCGGGCTCCGACATTGTCGTCGAGGGCGTGCTGCTCAACCCGACGCGAAGCGGCTTCATCGAGACGTTGCTCGAGATGGGCGCGAACATCGAGGTTCTCGACCGCCGCGACGAAGGCGGCGAACCCGTCGGCGATCTCCGCGTGCGAACGAGCGCGCTCAAGGGCGTTCGCGTGACGCGCGACCGGGCGCCGTCGATGATCGACGAATATCCGATCCTCGCCTGCCTTGCCGCCTTCGCTAAAGGCGAGACGGCGATGGAGGGTCTTGCCGAACTGAAGGTGAAGGAGAGCGACCGGCTCGCCGCCACGGAAGCGGGGCTTGCCGCCTGCGGGGTTTTGGTCCGCGTCGCGGGCGACGATCTCTTTGTGGAAGGTACGGGCGCGGTCAAAGGCGGCGCACGCGTCGAGACGCGCATGGATCACCGCATCGCCATGGCCTTCCTCACGCTTGGGCTCGGCGCGCGCGCGCCCGTCACGGTCGACGATATCGGCATGATCGGGACGAGCTTCCCGGGCTTTGTCCCCTTGATGACCCGCCTCGGCGCGGCCTTCACCTCATGATTATCGCCATCGACGGTCCGGCCGCCTCGGGCAAAGGCACTCTCGGCAGGCTGATCGCCGCGCATTACGGGCTTCCCCATCTCGACACCGGCAAGCTCTACCGCGCCGTCGCGCGCGACACCTTGGCGGCCGGCGCCAACCCCTCCGATGCGATTGCGGCGCTTGCAGCGGCCAACGCGCTCGATCCTGCTACCCTGGACGATCCACAGCTGATGGAGGGCAGGCTCGGCGAGGCCGCCTCGATCGTCGCGAGCCACCCCGATGTACGGGCGGCGCTTCGGACCTACCAGCGGGCCTTCGCCGGCCAGCCTTCGGGCGCCGTCCTCGACGGCCGCGATATCGGCACGGTCATCTGCCCCGATGCCGACGTGAAGCTGTTCGTGACCGCGAGCGCCGACGTGCGCGCGGCGCGCCGCTTTCGCGAGCTCCGCGAGGCCGGACATGACGTGACCGAGGCCGAGGTCCTGGCCGATATCAAGCGCCGTGATGAACGCGACAAAACCCGCGCCATCTCCCCCTTGCGCCAGGCCCGGGACGCGTACTTGCTCGACACCACGAATTTGGCTATAGACGCCGCATTCAAGGCAGCCATCGCTTTGATCGATGCTGCGATGGGCCGTGCTGGGCAGGCTGGTTGAGGCCGTTGCCCTTTTGCATTGGCGCATCATTTTTCGATGATTTCCGCGAGGGTTGGCGAGCGGAGGAGAGGGCGGCCGGGAGGCAGCCCCCGCAAGCTTCAGCCAATCCTGTTGCGCTGGACCGAACCATGAGCCTTTAACGAGGCGGGAGAGAGTATGATACGACGCCGAGGTGGAGCCTAGATGACCGAGCCGCAGACGAGTGTAAGCCATCCGAGCCGCGATGAGTTCGCGGCCCTTCTTGAAGAATCGCTTACCGGAAGCGCGCTCCAGGAAGGCAGTGTCATCAAGGGCACCATTGTCGCAATCGAGAAGGACGTCGCGGTCATCGACGTCGGCCTCAAGACCGAAGGCCGCATCCCCCTGAAAGAGTTCGGCCTGTCGGGCCGGTCGCCCGATCTCTCCGTCGGCGACGAAGTCGATGTCTATCTCGAGCGCGTCGAGAACTCGGCCGGCGAAGCCGTGCTGTCGCGCGAGAAGGCGCGCCGCGAGGAAAGCTGGACCCGGCTCGAAGAGAAATACAAAGCCGGCGAGCGCGTCGAGGGCGTAATCTTCAACCGCGTCAAGGGCGGGTTCACCGTCGATCTCGACGGCGCCGTCGCCTTCCTGCCGGGAAGCCAGGTGGACATTCGTCCGATCCGCGACGTCGGTCCCCTGATGAACATGCCGCAGCCCTTCCAGATCCTCAAGATGGATCGCCGCCGCGGCAATATCGTCGTCTCGCGCCGGTCTGTATTGGAAGAGACCCGCGCCGAGAAGCGCAGCGAGATCGTGGCCCGCCTCGAAGAGGGCCAGGTCATCGACGGCGTGGTCAAGAACATCACCGATTACGGCGCCTTCATCGATCTCGGTGGCATCGACGGGCTTCTGCATGTCACCGACATGGCATGGAGACGCGTCAACCATCCGAGCGAGATCGTGAATGTCGGCGACACGGTGAAGGTGCAGATCATCCGCATCAATCCGGAGACCCAGCGCATCAGCCTCGGCATCAAGCAGCTCGAAGCCGATCCCTGGGAGGGCATCGCCGCCAAGTATCCCACCGGCACCCGCTTCAAGGGCACGGTCACCAACATCACCGACTACGGCGCCTTCGTCGAGCTCGAGCCCGGCGTCGAGGGTCTGATCCACGTCTCGGAGATGAGCTGGACGAAGAAGAACGTCCATCCCGGCAAGATCGTCTCGACGAGCCAGGAGGTCGAGGTTCAGGTGCTCGAGGTCGATCCCGACAAGCGCCGCATCTCGCTCGGGCTGAAGCAGACGCAGGAAAATCCGTGGGTCGCCTTCACCGCCAACCATCCTCCCGGCACGCCCATCGAAGGCCAGATCCGCAACATCACCGAGTTCGGCCTGTTCATCGGGCTCGATGGCGGGATCGACGGCATGGTGCATCTGTCGGATCTCGACTGGACCAAGTCCGGCGAAGACGCCCTCAAGGACTACAAGAAGGGCGACAACGCCAAGGCCGTGGTGCTCGAAGCCGATTCCGAGAAAGAGCGTATCAGCCTCGGCATCAAGCAGCTCACCCCCGATCCCTTCGCCTCCGGTGCGCCTTCCTCCAAGCTGAAGAAGGGCATGCGGGTGACGTGCGAAGTGCTCGCCGTCAAGGACAACGGGCTCGAGGCCAAGCTCATCGATCATGACCTCACCACCTTCATCCGGAGATCGGACCTGTCGCGCGACCGCTCCGAGCAGCGGCCCGATCGCTTCGGCGTCGGCGAGAAGTTCGATGCCGTCGTGACCCAGGTCGATGCCAAAGCGCGCAAGGTCTCGGTGTCGATCAAGGCGATGGAGATCGCCGAGGAGAAGGAGGCGGTGGCCCAATACGGCTCGACCGACTCTGGTGCCTCGCTCGGCGATATCCTTGGCGCGGCCCTGAACAAGGCCAAGGGCGACGAGGGCGATGAGCCGGTCAAGCCAAAGCGCAAGCGCGCAGCCAAAGGCGACGCCGAGGCGGAGTCCGCGCCGGAGGAATAGAGTAAGGCGCGTGACCCCGTTTGGCCTGAAGGTTCCATGCGCGAGGATGAATGGCTCTCGACGCTGAAAGCGTGATCGACCGGCGCCGGCTCAAGCGGCGGGTGACCGTCTGGCGCATTGCCGCCGTCGCGCTCGGCCTGCTGGCTCTCGGCTTGTTTCTCCTGGGCGACCGCGACGTCGCGGGTTCGAGCCTCTTGCCTCACGTCGCCCGCGTGACCGTATCCGGCATCATCACCGACGACCGCAAGATGAACGAGCTGATCGACAAGATCGGCAAGTCCGACCAGGTCAAGGCCGTCATCGTCAACATCAACTCTCCGGGCGGCACGACGACCGGCGGCGAGGCGATGTACGACCATATCCGCCGTCTTGCCGAGAAGAAGCCCGTGGTCGCCGTGTGCGGGACGCTCGCCACCTCCGCCGCCTATATCGCGGCGCTGGCTACCGACCGCATCTTCGTTTACGGCAACACCATCACCGGCTCGGTCGGCGTCATCTTCCAATGGGCCGAGGTCAGCGAGCTCCTACAGACGCTCGGTATCAAGGTCGAGGAAGTCAGAAGCGGCCCGTTGAAGGCGGTTCCGAGCCCGTTTGAGCCCACGGACGAGCAGGCACGCGCCTTGACGCAGGAGATGGTGCAGGAGGCGAAGCTCTGGTTCGTGGACCTCGTGAGCAAGCGCCGCAACATCGACGCGCCCGCGGTTCCGGGGCTGACCGATGGCCGCATCTATTCGGGGCGCCAAGCCGTCGAACTGAAGCTCGCCGATGAGATCGGAGACGAAAGGTCGGCGATGAATTGGCTGACCAAGGAGCGCAATGTTTCGCCGGGCCTCAAGATCGTCGATTGGAAGCCGGCGGCGGAGAGCTCCGGCTGGTTTGGGTGGCTGTCTCAAGCCTTGGGCAGCGCATTTGGCCTTTCGGTGGAGCGTTTCGCCGGCGTGATTGGCCAAATCTCGGCTACCCTCAAGCTTGACGGTCTTGTTTCCGTTTGGCACCCTGCGTCGAACTAGCGGGGAGTATTGGCCCGCGCCCTTCGCGGCGCCCGGCCGGTGGGGCGTTTCATGATAAAATCGGAATTGATTCAGCAAGTGGCCACGGCCAATCCGCATCTCTTCCATCGCGATGTCGAGCGCATCATCAATATCGTGCTCGATGAGATCACGGGCGCGCTCGCCCGCGGCGATCGCGTGGAGCTGCGCGGATTCGGCGCCTTCACGGTGAAGCATCGCGCGGCCCGGCAGGGGCGCAATCCGCGCACGGGGGACACGGTCTTCGTCGAGGACAAATACGTCCCCTTCTTCAAGACCGGCAAGGAACTGCGCGAGCGCTTGAACCCTGACGGCACCCGCTAGCGGGTGCTCGCGAAGGCCCGCTGCAATGTGGCGTAAGCTCGTCCTTGCCCTTGTCGTCCTTCCGCTTGGCCTCGTTCTGGTCACGCTTGCCGTCGTCAATCGAAAACCCGCGACCCTCATTCTCGATCCATTCGGCGGCACTGAGTCCGCCCTTTCGCTTCAGGCGCCGCTGTTCCTGTTCCTGCTCGGCACGTTTGCCTTCGGCCTCGTCGTCGGCGGTATCGCCACCTGGCTCAGCCAGGGCAAATGGCGGCGGGGCGCGCGGGAAGGGGCGCGCGAAGCGCGCGAGTTGCGCCGCCAGGCCGACCGGCTCGAAAAGGAGCTGGAGGGCGCTGGCGCGGGAGCCGCGTCAGATCGCCCGCGTCTCGCCGCGCGTTGACCCCGGGCGTCCGTGGACCAACTCACCCTGTTCGGCCTGCTTGCGGTCACCGCCATGCTGGTCTTTTACGCGCTCGAGGACAGGAGCCCCTGGTTCATCCTCGCCTTCGCCGGAGCCTGCGGGCTTGCCTCGATCTATGGCTTCCTCCAGGGCGCCTGGCCCTTTGGCGTGGTCGAGGCGATCTGGGCAGGCGTCGCGGTGCGGCGCTGGCGTGGGCGGACGCTTGAGCCGCGCCGCTAACCGGCCGGAAAGCCCAATTGTTGCACTGCGATAGACTTTTGGCCCTGGATTGGCATAGGGTGGCCCGCGCGAGCCGTCAGAAGCCGCCAAAAAACCTCATCAGAGAGCCAGACGTGCCGGTCAAGGTCAAAATCTGCGGCGTGCGGACGCCCGCCATTGTCGAGACCGCGGCGGACGCTGGCGCGGACTATGTCGGGCTTGTGTTCTTCGCGAAGAGCCCGCGCGCGCTGGCGCCTGAGGCGGCGAGGATCCTTGCGAACACCGCGCGCGGCAAAATCGCAACGGTTGCCGTGCTCGTCGATCCCGACGATGCGCTCATCGATCGCGTGGTCGAGGCCGTTACCCCCGATCTCCTCCAGCTTCATGGCGGCGAAAGCCCCGAGCGCGTGGCAGCGATCAAGGCGCGCACGAATTTGCCGGTGATGAAGGCGCTTGCCATCGCCACGGCTTCGGATGTGGCGGCGGCCCACGCCTATGAAGCGATCGCCGACCGCATTCTGTTCGACGCCAAGGCCGACGCCAGCGCGGCGCTACCCGGCGGCAACGGAATCGCCTTCGACTGGCGCGCTCTCAAGGGCTTTGGAGCGCCCTTCGCGCTCTCCGGCGGCCTCAACCCCGATACGGTGGCAACGGCCATCCGCATGACGGGCGCAGAGTTGGTCGATGTGTCGTCGGGCGTGGAGCGTAGCCCCGGCGAGAAGGATGCGGAGTTGGTGAGGCGCTTCATTCGGGCTGCGAAGGGCGCGGTCTCTCAGCCAAAGGCAAGAGCGTCATGAGCGCGCGCGACCAGCAGAACCCTCTCAACACCTATCGCGGCGGTCCCGACGAGCGCGGCCATTTCGGCCTCTATGGCGGCCGCTTCGTCGCCGAGACGTTGATGCCGCTGATCCTCGATCTCGAACGCGCCTATACCGAGGCGAGGGCCGACCCCGCCTTTCATGCCGAGCTCGCCGATCTCCTCGCCCATTACGGCGGCCGGCCGAGCCCGCTTTATTTTGCCGAGCGGCTGACCGAGCATCTCCGCGGCGCCAAGATCTACTTCAAGCGCGACGAGCTCAACCACACCGGCTCGCACAAGATCAACAACTGCCTCGGCCAGATTCAGCTCGCCCGCCGCATGGGCAAGACGCGTATCATCGCCGAGACAGGCGCCGGTCAGCATGGCGTGGCTGTGGCGACGGTTGCGGCACGGTTCGGTCTTCCGTGCGTCATCTACATGGGCGCGACCGACATCAAGCGGCAGCGGCCGAACGTGTTTCGCATGAAGCTTCTGGGCGCCGAGGTGAAGCCGGTCACTTCGGGCTCCGGCACTTTGAAAGATGCGATGAACGATGCGCTCCGCGACTGGGTCGCCAATGTGCACGACACCTTCTACATCATCGGCACGGTGGCAGGCCCGCATCCTTATCCCGCGATGGTGCGCGACTTCCAATCGGTGATCGGACGCGAGACGCGCGAGCAGATGCTTGAGCGCGAAGGGCGGCTTCCCGACACGCTCGTCGCCTGCATCGGCGGCGGCTCGAACGCCATGGGACTGTTCCATCCCTTCCTCGACGAACCCTCGGTCGCGATCTATGGCGTCGAAGCCGGCGGCCATGGTCTTGATGTGATGAACGGTCATGCCGCATCGATGTCCGGCGGCAAGCCCGGCGTGTTGCACGGCAATCGCACCTATCTGCTCCAGGACGATGACGGGCAGATCCTCGAAGGCCACTCCATCTCCGCAGGTCTCGATTACCCAGGCGTCGGCCCCGAGCATTCCTGGCTCAAGGATAGCGGCCGGGTGAACTATGTCGCGGTGACCGACAAGGAGGCGCTCGACGCCTTTCAGCTTTGCACGCGGCTCGAAGGGATCATCCCCGCGCTCGAGCCGTCTCATGCGCTGGCCTATGTGAAGAAGCTCGCGCCCACTTTGCCGCGCGACAATCTCCTGGTCATGAATATGTGCGGACGCGGCGACAAGGACATTTTCTCCGTCGCCGAGCACCTCCACATGGAGATGTGAGCGTGAGCCGGATCGACAAGAGATTTGCGGCATTGAAGCGCGAAGGGCGCGCAGGCCTCGTGACCTTCATCACGGCCGGCGACCCCGATTACGACACCTCGCTCGCGATCCTGAAGGCGCTGCCGGGCGCCGGCGCCGACATCATCGAGCTCGGCATGCCGTTTTCGGACCCGATGGCCGACGGCCCGGCCATCCAGGCTTCGTCCCAGCGGGCGCTAAGGGCCGGACAAACAATGGAAAAAACCCTTCGGATGGTGAAGGAATTCCGCGCCGCCGACGATGCCACCCCCATCGTGCTAATGGGCTATTACAATCCCATATACGTGTATCCCGTGGACCGGTTCATCGCCGACGCGGCCGAGACGGGAGTGGATGGTTTGATCGTGGTAGACGTGCCGCCAGAGGAAGACGCCGAGCTTCGCCCCGCCGCCACGGCGGCGGGCCTCAATTTCATTCGGCTCGCAACGCCGACGACCGATGCGAGACGCCTCCCGGCCGTGCTCGCCAACACGAGCGGATTTGTCTATTACGTTTCGATCGCGGGCATCACGGGCACGAAGGCGCCGGACCTGACCGAGGTCGGCGCCCATGTCGGGCGTATCAAGGCTGAGACGCGTCTGCCGGTTGCCGTCGGCTTTGGCGTGAAGACCGAGAAGCAAGTGAGCGCGATCGCCGGGCTCGCCGAAGGCGTCGTGGTGGGCTCAGCGCTTGTGAGCGCCATTGCCGAGAGCCTGGACAGCGAAGGCAACGCCACTCGCGCGACGGCGCCGCAAGCGGTTGCGCTGGTGGAGCGCCTTGCTGCCGCGCTCCGCCATCCGGCCGAAGCCGCAGTGAATTAACGCATTCGAGACTCTTTGAGCGTTTGAGAGAGCCGTGAACTGGATCAATAGCGTCGTCAGGCCCAAGATCCGCAATATCCTTCGCAAGAAGGATATGCCGGACAATCTGTGGGTCAAATGCCCCGAGACGGGGCAGATGATCTATTGCAAGGACCTCGAAGCCAACGGTTTCGTGGTTCCGGGCTCCAACTACCACATGCGCATGTCGGCCGCGGCGCGATTGAAGTCGCTGTTCGACAATGCCGAGTACGAGACCCTGCCTCTGCCCGAAGTTCCCGTCGATCCGCTCAAATTCCGCGACGAGCGCCGCTACACCGACCGGCTGAAGGACGCGCGCAACAAGACCGGTCTCGCTGACGCGATCCTCGCCGGCGCCGGGCGCCTCGAAGGCCAGGCGATCGTCGCCGCCGTGCAGGATTTCGACTTCCTCGGCGGTTCGCTCGGCACGGCGGCGGGCGAAGCGGTGATCGCCGCCATGCGCGCCGCCGTCAAGCGCGAAACGCCGTTCATTCTGTTCGCCGCATCGGGCGGTGCGCGCATGCAGGAAGGCATCCTTTCGCTGATGCAGATGCCGCGCACGACGGTCGCCGTGCAGGAACTGCGCGAAGCGCGGCTGCCTTATGTCGTTGTGCTGACGCATCCGACGACCGGCGGCGTGACCGCGTCCTACGCCATGCTCGGCGACATTCATATCGCCGAACCCGGCGCTCTGATCGGCTTTGCCGGTCCCCGGGTCATCGAGCAGACGATTCGCGAGCAGTTGCCGAACGGCTTCCAGCGCGCCGAGTATCTCCACGAGCACGGCATGGTGGATATGGTGGTGCATCGCCACCAGCTGCGCGGGACGCTCTCCCGCATCTGCCATTTGTTGACCCACCGCCGCCGCGATATGTCTCTCGCCGAGGCGAAGGACGGGATGGCCTCCCGCGCGGCCCCGCCCTCGACGATTGCGCTGTCCGGTAACGGCCTCGATACCACGCACGACGACGACGTTGAGGACTTGACGAACCCGATCGGCAATGGCCCAACTCTGAATTCGCCGCGCGGCGTCTAGGGGCACGAGGGAAGTGACGGAATTTCCGCACAGCGCCGGGCGAGGCTCGCCCCGCCTCCGCAGCGCGTCAAGCGACACCCTGCTTGAGCGGCTGAAGAAGCTGCATCCGCAATCGATCGATTTGTCGCTCGGGCGGATCGAGCGGCTGCTTGCCGCGCTCGACCATCCCGAACAGAAGCTTCCGCCGGTGCTGCATGTCGCGGGCACCAACGGCAAGGGCTCCTTCCTCGCCTTTGCCCGCGCTATCGCCGAGGCGCAAGAAAAGCGCGTGCATGTCTATACCTCGCCGCATCTCGTCCATTTTCACGAACGCATCGTGCTCGCCGGACCGCATGGCTCCGCGCCGATCGCCGAGGATTTTCTCGTCGATTGCCTCGCCCGCGCCGAGGCGGCCAATGATGGGGAACTGATCACCCTGTTCGAAATCACGACCGCGGCCGCCTTCCTCGCCTTCGCCGAGACGCCGGCCGATTACTTGCTGCTCGAAACCGGATTGGGCGGGCGGCTCGATGCCACCAATGTTGTGACGAGGCCCGCGCTCACCGCGATCATGCCCGTCTCGATCGACCATGTATCCTTTCTCGGCGATACGCTGGCGCAGATCGCGGGCGAAAAGGCAGGCATCCTCAAGCCGCGCGTCCCTTGCGTCGTCGGGCGCCAGGAGCAGGACGCGTTTCGCGTGATCGAGGCGCGCGCGGAATGGATCGGCGCGCCGCTCCATGTCGCCGGCCGCGACTTCGACATGTACGAGCAACACGGGCGTCTCATCTTCAGTACGCCGGACCGCCTTCTCGACCTGCCGCTGCCACGGCTCCAGGGACGCCACCAGATCGACAACGCTGGCACGGCGATTGCGGCGGCGGGACTTCTGTTCGGCGAAGCGCTCACGACGCGCGCGCTTGAACTGGGCCTCACCCAGGCCGAATGGCCGGCGCGGCTGGAGCGGCTTCCCGCCGGAAACCTCCATGCCTACGTTGCCGACGGCACCGAGATCTGGCTCGACGGCGGCCACAACCCCGCCGGCGGCAAAGTCATCGCCCAGGCGCTTGCCGAGCTCGAGGAGCGCGTGCCGCGCCCGATGCATCTCGTCTTCGGCATGATGGAGACCAAGGACGCGCACGCTTTCATCGCCCCGTTCAAGGGGCTCGTCGAAAAGGTTTACACCGTGCCGATTCCGAACGAGCCGAACGCGTTCGGCGCGGAAGCCTTGGCTGCGATCGCGCGCGCCGAAGGCTTCGACGTCACCGTCGCTGCGAGCGTGCCCGAGGCGCTGCTAAAATCGCAATCCGCGCTGCCGGGACCCGGGCGCGTGCTGATCTGCGGCTCGCTTTACCTTGCGGGCCACGTGCTCAAGCTGCACGGCTGAATTTAGGCGACTGGGCTCAAGCGTCGGCCGCGCCGTTGATCCAAGCGGCGAGGTGATTTTTCGGGTAAGCGCCCTTGAGCGTCCCCGCAACCTCGCCGTCCTTGAACAGGATCAAGGTCGGGATCGCGCGCACGTTGTAGGTCGAAGGCGTGCGCGGGTTCTCGTCGATATTGAGCTTGGTGATCTTGACCTTGCCGCTCAGCTCCTTGGCGATCTCTTCGAGGGCGGGGGCAATCTGCCGGCAGGGCCCGCACCACTCGGCCCAGAAATCGACGACGACCGGGGTTTTCGATTTCAGCACCTCGGCTTCGAAGGTGTCGTCAGAGACTTTTTCCGTGGCCATTCGCTTCTCCTGATCGCCGGGCTCTAGGGCGGGATTCCCTCTGTTGGAGGAGGCAACCTAGGTATGCGCCTCTAGGCCGTCAAGGCTCGACCGATGCGCCGAAAAGGCGCTTCTCGGCGGCATCAAGCAAAGGTGATGGGATTTCCATGAGCCTTGGACCGTCTGTCCACAGAAGTGCCGCCCGCAAGCGCCGCCCCGGGAACATCGGCTCAAGCGCCTTTCGATAGCCGGCAAGCTGCGCGATATAGGCCGGAGCAACCTCGTCCAGGGTCAAGGGCGGCGGCCGATTGGTCTTGTAATCGACGATGAGCAGGCCGTCGGCGACGATGGCGAGGCGGTCGATCTGGCCTTCGAGGTCGTAGCCCCCGATCCGCGCCACGACCGGGACTTCGGCAAGGCTCCCTTGCTGGAACAGCGGCGCGAAGGCGGCGTCGCGCGCGATCGTAAGCGACTCGGCGACGATCTCCTCGCGGAGTTCTGGCGCAAGGTCCGCGCCGCGCGCGGCGACAAAGCTCCGCGCCACGCCCTCCTGCTCGCCGGGCGCGATCTCGGGCAGATGCTCCAAAAGCGCATGCACGAGCCGTCCCCTGGCAAATCGGCTTTGCTCGCCGAGAGCGCGCGGCGAAAGCGCGGTCTGATCGGGGAAAGGCTCTTGCCGCGCCTCGCCGTAAGCGAGCCGCGAGGGGGCGAGCTTCGGCCGCGTGCGCTCTTCCGGCGCAGGCGTATGCGCCCATTCGGGCAACGGGACCGCCGCGTCCGCCACTCGCTCTGGCTCGCTCCCTTCAACGGGCTTCGTTTGCTCGGAAGTCAATCTGTTGATCTTCCTGCCGCCGGGACCGTCAAGTTCGGGGATATGATCGAGGCCTTGCTTGATGAGGTCGTACCAGCCCTGCTTCTCGCGCTTTTGCGTGCCCTCCCAACCGCAGACATAGAGCCGGTCCCGCGCCCGCGTCATCGCCACATAGAGCAGGCGGTGATACTCCTCGCGCTCCGCGCCATCCAAGATGGCCTTGCTGTCCTCAAGCGCCGCGAGCTTCGAATGACCGGTGGGCGGCCAGACGAGATGGCCGGCATCGTCCGCTGCGGCACTCTCCCGCGCGAACGGATAGAGCCTCGGCCCTTGCGCCCGCGCCCTCGCGGTGGTGTCGGGCAGGAACACGATCGGCGCCTCCAGGCCCTTGGCGCCATGCACCGTCATGATGCGGACCTCATCGCGCTTTTGCTCCATGTCGCGCTTGATCTCGACGTCGCCGGCGCGGAGCTCGTTGATGAAGCCTTGCAGCGAAGGGGCGGAATCGCGGTCATAAGCGAGCGCGCGGTCGAGAAACTCATCGAGCGCCTCGGCCGCCTCGGGTCCGAGCCGCGCGAGCATGCGCTGGCGCAAGAACTGTCCGTCGGCGCCGAGCAACTCGGCGAAGAATTCGAAAGGCGGCAGAAAGTCGGCGCGCGCGAGCAGGCCGGAGAGTTTCGCTTCCGCCGCGGCGAAGCGCTGGTCGTCCTTTGCCTTGTCCTTGAGCGCGGACCAGAGCGATCCGGGGCGCTTATAGGCAAGCGCAAACAGATCGTCGTCGTCGAAACCGAACAGAGGGCTCTTGAGCACGACGGCGAGCGCGAGATCGTCCTCCGGCATGAGCAGCACGTCTGCGAGCGCGATCAGATCCTGCACCGCGAGCTGATCGGTCAGCCGCATGCGGTCGGCGCCCGCGACCGGCACGTTGAGCCGCTTCAGCTCGCGGATCATCGGCGTGGTGAACGGCTCGCGGCGGCGGACCAAAATCAGAATGTCGCCGGCCGTGACATTGCGGCCGAGCGCCGGCAGCGCCTCACCGCGATCAAGCCATGTCTTGATCGTGCCGGCGATGCGCTTCGCGAGCGCATCGACCGAGCGCGCTCCCGCCGATTCCTCGTTCCAAGGCTCGAACGCATCGGCAGGCTCCGCCGCTTCCTGGGTTTCGACCGTCCAAAGTTCGACAAGCCCCGCTTCGCCTTGGCGCGAGGCCTCGTGCGTGATGACGGCATCCGCCGTGAAGAGCAATCCGTTCGCGGCAGGCGCCTTTGCAAACACGCCATCGACAGCCTCGAGGATCGGCGCGGTCGAGCGGAAGGACAGCGTCAGGGGGACGTTGTGCCAGGGGAGCGAGAGCGCCTCCGCCCGTTTCCGGAACGCGCGGCCGACCTCGCCGAAGCGCACCGGGTTCGCCCCCTGGAAGCTGTAGATCGACTGCTTCTCGTCGCCGACGGCGAACAGCGTGCGCAGCCTGTCGCTTCGTCCCGCACCCGCAAAAAACTCCGCCGCGAGGTTCTCGATGATGGTCCATTGCGCCGGGTTCGTGTCCTGCGCCTCGTCCACCAGAATGTGGTCGATCCCGCCGTCGATCTTGTAGAGCACCCAGGATGCGGCATCGGCGCGCGACAACAGGTTTTGCGCCTTGTCGATCAAATCGTCGTAGTCGAGCGCGACCTGCATCAGCTTCCGCCGCTGGTACTCGGCCCGCACGGCGTCGGCGATGGCGAGGATGGCGGCGCTCGCTTCCGCCATGCGGAGATGTGCGAGCTTGTCGTGAAGGCCGGCGAAGCGGGCTTGCGCTTCCGTGAGAAGCGCGGCAAGCGCGGGTTCAGCCGCGTCAAAACCGTTGGTGAAAATCCGGCTTTGCGGCTTTCCATCCTGGGTGAGAAACAGGTCTGAGAGGGCGGCGACGCGGGCGTCGCCTTCGCTCGCACCTGCCTTCCGAAGACACGCTTCGGCGTTCTTGTCTGTCCCGGCCGTTGGACAAAAAGCCGCGAACGCCGCGATCGCTTCATCGATCTCGGCATCGCCGAGCACGCAAGCGAGTTTCGCCATCAGCGTGCCTTCGGTTTCATCGCCCACGCGGAACAGGCGCTTGAGCGCCAGGCCCTCGGCCTCGGCCCAGTCCGCGCGGCCTTCGTGATAGGCGGCCATGCCGGCAAGCTCGGCGCGTTTTCCGATCACGGTCTCGACCACCTGGCGCACGTAGTCGCCCGAGGTGAAGGCCATGACCGTCGCGAGAGCCTTGCCGAGCGGGCCCTCGCTATCGTCGGCGGCGCGGGCAAGCGTTGTGTCGAAAGCGGCCCTGAGCATGTTTTTCTGCTCGCGCTCGTCGAGCACCGAGAAATGCGGCGTCACCCCGGCTTCGAGCGGGAAGCGCTGCAACAGCCTCTCGCAGAAGCCGTGGATGGTATGGATCTTGAGCCCGCCCTTGGCTTCGAGCGTGCGCGCGAACAGGCGCCGCGCGAGGCGCAAGGTCTCCGCGTCAGCAGCGCATCCCGAGAGCTCTTCGAGCTTCCCCGCCAGGGTTGCGCTTTCGTCCGTCGCCCATTCAGCCAGCTTGCCCAAGAGTCGGTTCTGCATCTCCGCCGCGGCGGTTTTGGTATAGGTTAGGCACAGGATCGACTCAGGTGCGAACCCGGCAAGCAGGAGCCGCAGCACGCGCTTGACCAGGACCTCGGTCTTGCCCGTGCCCGCGCTTGCCGACACCCAGGCGGAAGCCGCCGGATCGGAAGCGCGCCGCTGGTTGGCGTCGGCTTGCGGAGGAAGCGGCGGGCGCGCGCTCATCCGAACTCCTCCTCGGCCTCCAGCGTCAGCCACTCCTTGATGCGGGCGAGGTGCTCGTACTTGTCGTAGTCGTAGGCGCGGCGGAAGCCGGGTCCCGCCCGGCGCTTCACCTCGTAGGGCATTGCCGGGTCGGCATAGCGCTTGACGAGCCGCTCGAGCTTCGCGCGCGCCTCGCTTGCGAGAATGCCGGGCGCGGTTTTACCCGCGAGGCGCTCCTCGCCGCCTTCGGCGCGGCCCGAGGCGTAGATATAGACGAGACCGCTTACGACGCGCTTGTCGAGATCGGGGAAGCCGCCTTCCCCCGCGATCAGCGCTTCGAGGGGAAGCTGCGGCGCAAAGAGCTCATCGACATGTTTTTGGAGTGGCGGCTTGCCGGTCTTGTAGTCGTAGATCACCGCTGATCCGTTCTCCGCGATGTCGATGCGGTCGGCGCGCGCGGTGAGGCGGAAGGCGTCGTCAAGATCGAGGCTGCCGCGGGCCTCGGTCAGAATGCCCTTGACCCCGGTTCGCCGCGCGGGCTCGGTCGCGGCGAACCAGCGCGCGAAGCGGCGGAGAGCCGGGCGCCAGAACGCCTTGACCACGGGCGAGCCCGCTAGCGCGGCGAAATGCCGGTCAGCGATGTTGACGAGCGTCTCTTCGATGTCGCCGGGGAGCCGGTCGGGATATTCGCGCGTGAATTCCTGCAAGGCGCGATGCATGATCTGGCCCCGTAACGCGGCGTCAGGTTCGAGGCCGAGCGCGTTCAGCGGTTCGAGCTCCAAGATGTCCTTGGCGAAGATCTCGTAAGGGTTGGCGATCCATCGCTCGATGCGGGTCACGCTCAGCTTGCGTGGCCGCGCTTCCAGCGGCGGCCTAGGTTCCGGCGCCTTCACCGGATCGAATGGCGGCGCGGTGTCGCGCTCCCGCGCCCACGAGACCCACCCCTGGGCGGGCACGAGCTTGGCATCGAGGCCCGCAGCCTTGACCAATGCCAAAAGCCGCTGGAGCCAGCGCGACGGCACGGTCGGCACGCCGTCCACTTTGAGCGCGCGGGTGAGATAGACCTCCCTTGCGCCGAGCGCCTGGGCAAAGTCATGCGCCGAGAGGCCGATGCGGCGCTCGGGCGGCGAGAGCCCGAGGCTCGCGCGCATCGGCCGGTTGAGCCAAGGACCAGCCTCCTCGGGCCGCGGCCACACACCTTCGTTGAGGCTGCCGAGGATGACGAGGTCGGGCTGCTGGAGCCGCGCTTCGAGCGGGCCCCAGATGAAAAGGCGGGGATGCAGGCCGGCGCGCGGCCGCACCACTTCGCCGGCGACAAGGCTCCGATAGAACGCAGGGTACTCGGCCGCCTCGAACGTGACGGCGCGCCCGGCGTCGATCAGCTGGGCAAGCAGCACCGAGAGGGCCTCCCCCGCCTCGCCCTGCCAGAGCCCAGATGGCGAGCCGGCCGCATCGCGGGCCAAGGCCTCGGCGACCGCCGCATGCGCCTCTGCGAGACGCGACGCGGAAGGCGGGGTGGTTTCCATCGCCAAAGCAGCGAGAGGCGCGAATGCGGCGTCGAGGTCATCGACCAGACGGAGCGCCGCCTTGTGCTCCTCGTCACGCAAGACAAGCGCCCCGCGCCTGTCCTCGCCCCTGGCGGCGTGTAGCGCTGCGCGTGCGCCTTCTAGGCCGTCTCCGACATAGACGCCGCGAAAGGCGCCGCGTTCGAGCGCGCGTGCCGCCGATCGCGCCTCCGAGGGTGAGCGCCCAAGGAGCGCTAGAGGGTGCTTGAGGAGGGCCATCAGCTCTGGCGGCGCGAAATTCGCATCGGCCGCGCCGAGCACGAGGTCCAGGAAGGCGCCGGGCACGGTATGCGCGACCGGCACGCCCGCCGAATCGTCGACGGCAAGGTCGTAGCGCTTGAGGCGCGCGGCCACGCGCCGGGCGAGCGTGCGGTCCGGCGTGACAAGAGCGGCGGTCTTGCCTGGCGCCTCGACGGCTGATCTCAGAACGAGCGCGATCGCCTCGGCCTCGTCATGCGCGGTCGGCGCCACCACGAGATGAATGCCTGAAACTGCGTTGGCGAGGCTCGCCCTGCTCTCGGCGGCGAGAGCATCGCCACCAAGAAATCGCTCCCAGCGATCGGTGCTCTCCGCCGGGCGCAACGCCTCGCTTGCGAGGTGGAACCGCGCGCTTGCGGCAGGATCGGGCTCTGCTCCGGGCATAGAGGCGACATCGGCGCGGGTTGCGCCGAGGTCGCGCAGCAATTTCGCCATGCCGAATTGCGGGTGCTCGAACTCGTCTTTCAGACTCGACCAGGTCTCTTCGTCGAGG